>NZ_JAEHNY010000003.1:0-310958 GCF_016236975.1 Salegentibacter maritimus | reverse complement strand
CAATTAAGAGGAGTAAGAAATACCGAGTTCTTCCTATTTAGACTCGAAAAATTATTTGCTTAAAAAAGCAAAAACCCAGAAAATGGTCTTGATCCAATAAAAGCCTTTAGAGCACAATTAAGAGGAGTAGGAAATACCGAGTTTTTCTTATTTCGACTCGAAAAATTATTTGCTTAAAAAATCAAAAACCCAGAAAATGTTCTTGATCCTTTTATGCTCTGGGACTTGTCTCAAAATAAAAAACCCCGTAAACATTGAGTTTTACGGGGTTTTGGTTTTGTTTGAAGTCTTAAAAGTACTCGAGGCGGGAATCGAACCCGCACTTCCGAAGAAACTGGATTTTGAATCCAGCGCGTCTACCAGTTCCGCCACTCGAGCAAGTGGACGGCAAAATTATAAAATTTTCCCTTTATCACACGGTTTTTTTAGTTTTTTTTCGAACAACTAATTATAAGGGATAACAGCCTTAATTTTCCCAAATAATGAAGATGTATAGAGTTTCCAGGTTTGCTTTTAACTTTTATTCTAAAGCATTATAAGCTAGTTAAGCATTAATCTGTTATTTGATATAAAGAAATAGGGTGTAGGGTTTTAAAGAACACCTTACTTTAATGCTATTTTGCTCATTTCAAGGCGAAAATTTTCAGCTCTTTTGTTTCCAATTAAAAAACGCACTTCCTGAATCTTATTAGCCGAAAAATTAGGAATATTGAGACTTCTGCCTCTGTAAGTGGGAATCATTTCTTTCAGCGGAATTTCTACAGTTTGCCAATCTCCGGTAGTTTTAAAAATGTAAATATAGGAGGCTTTGTCTTCTATATTAGATTTTACACGAAACTGATAGTTCTTTCCATCTCCTTTTAATTTAATGTAGGCTTTTTTATAATTACTGATGTCTTTGGCGGCAAATTTATAATGTACAGAGGCAAAACCACCATTGTTTTTCAGGGAAACATAACCTTTAAAAATGGCATTTCCTTCCTTGCTGCGCTCCATTTTGCTAAAAGAATTGCCGCCCATTACAACATCATTTTGTATTTCCCAGCCCGACCAAGCTTTAGTTGAATTAAAGTTAAAAATCAGTAAGTTGTTCATAATTAGTGGTGTTATGGTTATTGGGGATTGCTGATAAAGCATTTTTACCTTAAATTTAAGGCTTTAAGGATAATTAGCTGTATTGGAGCTGTAGAATGAAATTGTATTTCTTTAGCTACCAATTTAATGAGAATTTACGTTGTATGTTTCTTAAATCCCGGGCTGTTGTGAAAATTCTAAATTTTAATAGGTAGTAGAAGCCATCAAAGTCTGTTCGGGAAAAAATAAATTTATAAATTTGGCCCCTCACAACATATGTACCACAAAATACGCAAACACAACACAAGATGCCAGAAGTAACTACCGAAGCAAAAATTTTTTCCTGTACCCAAAGTAAAGCTTTAGCTGCTAAAATAGCAGAAGCTTATGGGGCGAAACTAGGAAACGTGATTACCTCCACGTATAGTGATGGTGAATTTCAACCTTCTTTTGAAGAGTCGGTTCGCGGTTCCCGGGTTTTTATTATAGGGTCTACGCATCCGGGATCAGACCATTTAATGGAGATGTTATTAATGCTAGATGCTGCTAAAAGAGCATCAGCCAGACATATTACGGCTGTTCTTCCTTATTTCGGATGGGCACGCCAGGATAGAAAAGACAAGCCAAGAGTGCCAATTGCCGCTAAAATGATTGCCAGTATTCTTGAAACCGCCGGAGCAACCAGAATTATTACTATGGATTTGCACGCAGATCAAATTCAGGGATTCTTTGAAAAGCCGGTAGATCATTTGTATGCTTCCACAATATTTCTTCCGCATTTAAAAAAATTAGGCCTGGACAACTTAACTATTGCTTCGCCAGATATGGGTGGGTCTAAAAGGGCTTATGCATATTCTAAAGCTTTGGAAAGCGATGTGGTTATTTGCTATAAGCAACGTGCAAAAGCCAATATGATTTCGCATATGGAGCTTATTGGAAATGTAGAAGGTAAAAATGTGGTGCTGGTAGATGATATGGTAGATACCGCCGGTACCTTAACTAAAGCAGCCGATGTAATGATGGAGCGTGGTGCTATAAGTGTACGGGCAATATGTACACATCCCGTGCTTTCTGGAGAAGCTTACGAGCGAATTGAAAACTCGAAGCTTCAGGAATTAATTGTTACAGATTCTATTCCTCTAAAACAGGAGAGCAAGAAAATTAAAGTGGTGAGCTGTGCCCGTCTTTTTGCCGATGTGATGACCAGAGTACACGAAAATAAATCTATAAGTTCTAAGTTTATTATGTAAACTCCTTTGTGCTTATATTTTTAATAAGACTCCCGAATTAAAATGTTGTTTTAAAGAATTTTGATTCAGGGTTTTATAGAAACGAAAAAAGCACTACTTTTGCAGCCTAAAATTTTTCAACAATGAAATCAATTACGATCAACGGATCTAAAAGAGAAAGCGTAGGAAAGAAAGCCACAAAGGCCCTGCGTAATGCTGGACAGGTTCCTTGCGTATTATACGGGGGAGATGCCAAGCCGTTGCACTTTGCAACAGATGAAATTTCGTTTAACAACCTTGTGTACACCCCAGATGTGCATACCGTGGAAATTAAACTTGGAGATAGTGAGAAGTTTAATGCTATTCTTCAGGATATTCAATTCCACCCGGTTACAGATGCTATTTTGCACGTAGATTTCTACCAAATTAGTGATGATAAACCAATCACTATGGAAATTCCAATCCATACCGAAGGTGTTGCCCGAGGGGTGAAGAATGGTGGAGTATTGCGTTACAACTTACGTAGGTTAAAAGTAAGAGGTTTGGCTCAGGAATTGCCAGATTATATTACTGCTGATGTATCTCAGCTTAAAATTGGTCAAAAACTGTATGTTACAGCTGTACAAGATGAAGCTTATGAAATTCAGCATCCAGATAACACTGTAATTTGCCAGGTGAGAACTTCACGTAACATTGTTGCCTTAGACGAGGACGACGAGGATGAAGTAGCGGCAGACGAAGTACCATCTACTGAAACAGGTGATGTTGCTGCAGTGAAAGAAGGAGAGGGGAACTAATCTTTTTATTCCAACAAATACATAAAAGCATCCTGTACAGGATGCTTTTTTATTTTAAATACTTTTTAAACCTCAATAAACTATTTTCAATTAAGCTTTTGTAGCTTTTTTAGGAATAAGAAATTGTCTTTTTGGGTTGGTAGTAGCTTTTTCTAAATCTGGATTATAGGCTAAAAACATTTAGTTAAATATTCTAATAGTTTTATCTTTACCAAAACTAATGCTATGCTGCCTTTCTTCGGAAAAATACTTAGTAAGAAAAAGCCCCAGGAAGAAGAACAAGATCCCATGAAGAAATTTTTGATCGTAGGACTGGGAAATCCGGGTCCTAAATATGAAAATACCCGTCACAATATAGGCTTTAAAATTTTAGACTATATAGCCGAAAAAGAAGAGGTGAGTTTTTCTACCGAAAAATTGGGTGATGTCGCTAAATTTAAGTTCAAAGGCCGAACTTTTATATTGTTAAAACCTTCTACTTATATGAACCTTAGTGGAAAGGCTGTAAATTACTGGCTTCAAAAGGAAAAAATAGAATTGCAGAATTTATTGGTAATTACCGATGATCTTAATTTATCATTTGGAACTATTCGCTTAAAGACTAAAGGTAGTGATGGTGGCCATAATGGCTTAAAAGACATTCAAAGTACACTAAATACCACAAAATATAATAGATTTAGATTTGGAATTAGCAATGAGTTTTCTAAAGGTCAACAAGTAGACTACGTGCTGGGTGAGTGGGGTGAAGAAGAGAGAAAGGAGCTGCCGGAACGTTTTCAGAAATCATCCGAATTAGTGAAATCTTTTGGGACAGCAGGTGTTTCTAATACAATGAATTCATTTAACGGTAAATAAGTTGGGCTTGAAGATACATAAAGGAGCAAATGCTTTTAAAAGTGAGAAGCAAACAGTAGTTACTATTGGTACTTTTGATGGCGTTCATGCGGGCCATCAGCAAATAATAAAAAGACTGGTAGATGCTGCTAAAATTGAAAATCTTGAATCGGTTATCTTTACTTTTTTTCCGCATCCAAGAATGGTTTTGCAAAAAGAAAGTGGGTTAAAACTTATAAATACCATAGAAGAACGTACCGAGATCCTGGAAGATACCGGGATAGATCACTTAGTTGTGCACCCATTTACGCAGCAATTTTCCAGGCTTACAGCACAGGAATTTGTACGTGATATTTTGGTGAATAGGCTTAAAGCTAAGAAAGTAATCATTGGCTACGATCATCGTTTTGGCCGAAACCGTACTGCAGATATCAATACCTTAAAGCAATTTGGCGAAGAATATGGATTTGAGGTAGAGGAAATAACCAAGCAGGAAGTGGACCAGGTGGCCGTAAGTTCAACCAAAATTAGAAATGCCCTATTACAGGGTAGGGTAGAGCAGGCCAATAATTATTTGCAAACACCTTTTAGTTTAAAAGGAGTGGTGGTAAGAGGTCGTGGCCTTGGCAAAGAATTCAAGTACCCAACCGCTAATGTGAGTATTAAGGAAGATTATAAATTGATTCCTAAAAATGGTGTCTATGTGGTTAGCTCTACCATAGATGGGGAAAAATATTTTGGGATGATGAATATAGGGACCAACCCAACCGTGGGAGGAGAAGAACAAACTATAGAAACCTATTTCTTTAATCTTGATAAAGATTTATACGGAAAAGAACTTAGAATAGAAATGCTTACCAGGATTCGGGCAGAGAAAAAATTTAGTTCTATAGAGGCATTAAAAATCGCAATGCGACAGGACGAGGCGTTTTCAAAACAATATATTAGAGATAATTATGCTCAATAAATGGCTTTTTAAGCAAGTAGATAATTCGGCACTTATTGCTTTTAGAATTATTTTTGGACTGCTTATTACCTTAGAAGCCGTTGGTGCAATTTTTACAGGTTGGATTCGAAGAGCCCTTATTGAGCCCGAGTTTACTTTTACCTTTATAGGTTTTGAATTTTTACAGCCACTTCCCGGTAATGGCATGCTATATTATTATGGGTTGATGGGGCTGTTTGGCGTTTTTGTAATGCTGGGCTTTAAATACCGCTTTAGTATTTTCTGCTATACCATTATGTGGGCGGCTGTTTACCTGATGCAAAAATCTTCCTATAATAATCATTATTACCTGCTAATGCTGTTATGCGGTATAATGTTTTTTCTTCCGGCAAATCGATATTTGTCGATTGATAGCTGGAAAAAGCCTAATTTACAGAAAATTGCCATGCCGCAGTGGGTGTGGCTTTTTATCGTACTGCAATTATGGATAGTTTACACCTATGCCTCGGTAGCTAAATTATACCCAGATTGGCTAGACGGTACCTTGCCGGCTATGCTTATGGCCGGAAAAGCCGATTATTGGTTGGTGGGGGAAATGCTGCAACAGCCCTGGATAAGATATGTAATTTCTTATTTTGGACTTGTTTTCGATCTCTTAATTATCCCTGCGCTTCTATGGAAAAGAACTAGGTTGCCGGCTTTTATCCTGGCTATTTTCTTTCATTTATTCAATAGTTTTATTTTTCATATAGGTATTTTTCCTTATTTGTCCCTGGCTTTTTGCCTGTTCTTTTTTCCTTCAGAAAGGATTAATAAATACATTCTTCGTAACAAAAAACCCTATTACGATAAAGCTGAAATTATAGTTCCTCCTTTTAGAAATACATTAATTTTGGCGCTTTCGGTTTGGTTTGTAATTCAAATTGGCTTGCCACTTAGGCATTGGTTTATTAAAGATAATGTACTCTGGACAGAAGAAGGCCATCGTCTAAGTTGGCGTATGATGTTGCGCTCCCGGTCTGGTAAAACCACTTTTAAAGTAGTGGAAAAAGGAACTACCGATACCATTCACATTAACAAAGCACGCTACCTGAGCAGAAAACAAATGCGCTCCGTAAATTCTAAACCAGATATGATGTGGCAGTTTGCGCAGTATTTAAAGAAAGATTATGCCAATAAGGGGAAAGAAGTACAGGTGTTTGTAAAGTCTAAAATAAGTATTAACGGCAGGCCTTACCAAAATTTTATAGATCCAAAAGTAGACCTGGCAGCCGAAAAATGGAATCATTTTAAGCATCACGACTGGATTTTACCTTCAAAATTAGACTAGTAATTTTCAGTGCTTTTCTTACATTTGCAGCTTTAGATAAAAGTAAATTGCTTCAAATAGTTTTAGGAAGCGATAAGTAGAAATAATTAGTAATTTCGGGCTGAACCTCGGGATATTTAACTCTCGATTGTCGAATAAAAGAAAGCTATGTTACAGGTTAACCATATTAGGGAAAATAAGCAGGAATTTATAAACGCACTCAAAAAACGAAATTTTGAGGCCGAAAGTATTCTTGACGAGGTGCTGCAGTTAGACGATAAACGTCGGGCTACGCAAGCCAAACTCGATGATATTTTAGCCGAATCTAACAGGCTTTCTAAACAAATTGGGATGATGTTTAAAAATGGGGAACATCAAAAAGCCAATTTAATCAAAGAAAAAACAGGAAACTTAAAGGAAGATTCTAAAGCGCTTTCAGAAGAGCTCGCCACTACGGTAGCCAATCTTGAATCTTTGCTTTATACTATTCCTAATGTGCCTCACCAATCTGTGCCAGCGGGAAATTCAGAAGAAGATAACGAAGAGGTTTTTAGAGAAGGGGATGTTCCTGTACTTGCCGAAGGTTCACTGCCACATTGGGAGCTTGCCAAAAAATACGATATTATTGATTTTGAATTGGGAAATAAAGTTACCGGTGCCGGTTTTCCTGTTTATAAAGGAAAAGGAGCTCGCTTACAAAGAGCTTTAATTACCTACTTTTTAGACAAAGCTATTGATGCCGGTTATACCGAATACCAGTTGCCTTTAATGGTCAATGAAGCTTCAGGTTTGGGAACAGGACAGTTGCCCGATAAAGAAGGGCAAATGTATCATATAACGGCCGATGATCTTTATATGATTCCAACAGCTGAAGTGCCTATGACGAATATGTATCGTGACCGCCTGCTGACCGATAAAGATTTTCCCATTGCCTGTACCGGGTTTACACCTTGTTTTAGAAGGGAAGCAGGTTCTTATGGAGCACATGTTCGCGGACTTAACCGTTTGCATCAATTTGATAAAGTAGAGTTGGTAAGGATAGAAAAACCCCAAGATTCTTATGCTGCTTTAGATAATATGGTTGAACATATTAAAGATATTTTAACCGATTTAAAATTGCCTTACCGAATTCTAAGGCTATGTGGAGGAGATCTTGGCTTTACCGCTGCCCTTACTTACGATTTTGAAGTGTTTTCTACCGCGCAAGATCGTTGGCTGGAGATTAGCTCGGTTTCAAATTTTGAAACTTTTCAGGCTAACCGACTTAAGCTTCGATATAAGAATAAAGAAGGCAAAAAGGAATTGGCACACACCCTTAACGGAAGTGCCCTGGCTTTACCACGTGTACTTGCGGGAATCCTGGAGAACTACCAAACCGAAGAGGGGATTAAAATCCCCGATGTTTTAGTGCCTTACACCGGCTTTAGGCTAATAGATTAAAACCACGATTACTATTGATTAAAAGGGCAAATTCTTATATTTACAGGATGCGCTCTACCTTGTTTTTTATCTTTTTTATTTGCTCCATTTTAGGGGTCTGGGCGCAATCTGATAGGTTGGCACGTAATTTTTTTGACCAGGGGGAATTTGAAAAAGCCCTTAAAGTCTATGAGCAATTATTAGAAGAAAAACCGGAGCATACGGCCTATTTTTTTGGAGTGGTGCAAAGCCATCAGCAATTGGAGAATTTTAAAAAGGCAGAAGAATTGCTTCGGCAGCGGTTGAATAATTCAGCAAACAATCCAACACTTTTAATTGAACTGGGGCATAATTACGAACTTCAACAAAATACCCAAAGAGCCGCAAAATTTTATGAAGAGGCTTTAAGTGCCATTAATGCACGTCCCAATTATGCGTATTCCATAGCACGTACCTTTCAGAAATATAGCTTGCTCAGTAATGCTGCAGCTGCTTATGAAAAGGCAATGGAGCTAAATAGCGAGTTAAATTATAATATACAGTTGGCAAGAATTTATGGGGAGCAGGGCAAAACAGAACTCATGTTTAAAAATTACCTGGAGCTAATTGAAGCAAACCCCGATTTTTTCCCAATTGCTAATCGTGAGTTCGGCAAGTATATCTCGGCAGATGCTTCAAGTGAAACCAATACTGTTTTTAGAAGACTATTGCTTACAAAACTGCAACAAAATCCCAGTTTGCTATATAACGAAATGCTTAGCTGGCTTTTTATTCAGGAGAAGGAGTTTTTAAAAGCCTTTTCTCAGGAAAAGGCTATTTACAAAAGGAGCGATAAAGGTTTGCAGGCTATTTTAAATCTTGCGTTTGCGGCGCGGGAAGCTTCCAATTTTGAGGCCGCCTCAGAAATTGTGGAATATATAATAGAAGAGGCACCTTCAGAAAACCTGGTGTTGCAGGGAAATCAGTTTTTATTGCAAATGCAGCTGGAGCAAGAAGATGAAAGCGCATATCAGGACATCGAAAAAAAATATACCAAACTGCTGGAAGAATATGGAGAAGGACTCAATACATTGGCTTTACAAATAGATTTTGCCAATTTCCTGGCTTTTAAGCAACATAAACAGGAAAGAGCTATTGCATTGTTGAAAGAACTTTCCAAAAAGGCCGGAAGCAATTTCGACAAAGCAGTAGTAAAACTGTCGCTGGCAGATATTTTAGTGCTACAGGAAAAATTTAACGAAGCGCTAATTTATTATTCCCAGGTTCAAAACTTAGTGAAAAACCATCAAATTTCGCAAAATGCACGTTATAAAGTGGCGAAAACAAGTTATTTTAAAGGAGATTTTAAATGGGCTAAACAGCAGCTTGATATTTTAAAATCTTCTACCTCTCAGCTTATCGCTAATGATGCGATGGAGTTGAGTTTGCTTATTGAAGATAATTCTATAGAAGATACCACACAAACGGCACTTAAAAAATATGCACGGGCCGATTTGTTGGCCTTTCAGGAGAAAAGTTTAGAAGCAATTCAACTTCTTGGAGAGATTTTAAGTGTACATAAAGGTGAAAAAATTGAAGATGAATCCTTGTTAAAGCAAGCGCAGTTATTTGAAGAAACAGGACAGGCTTTAAAAGCTAAAGATAATTATCTTAGGATTATTAAAAATTTTAAATCCGATATCCTTTCTGATAACGCCCATTACTATTTAGCTGAATTATATGCAAACGAGTTGGGAAATAGGGAAGAGGCCAAAAAATATTACGAGCAAATAATATTTAACTTTGCCGATAGTATTTACTTTGTCGAAGCTCGTAAAAAATATCGGGCCCTTAGAGGAGATTATCAGGAAACACCTTAAAAGATCAATATGTACATATATAATGTAACCATAAATGTAGAGGAAAGCATTCATAGCGAATGGCTAAAATGGATGAAAGAAGAGCATATTCCCGAAATGTTGGACACCGGAAAATTCAAAAAAGCACTTATGACGCGGGTAATGGTTACCGAGGCTATGGGAGGCATCACCTATTCTGTTCAATATACAGCCCAAAGCAAGGCAGATCTTGATAATTACTATAAGGAAGATGCGGATAGCATGAGGGAGAAAAGCAAGGTTTTTGAAGGTAAATTCGTTGCTTTTAGAACAGAAATGCAAGTAATAAGCGAGCAATAATTGTATGACGAAGTATAAAAAAAAAAGAAAGGCATCCCAGGTTCAGGAGGGTGAGGTAAGAGCTAAAAAACATCTTGGCCAACATTTTTTAACTGATGAAAATGTGGCTAAAGACATTGCTGAAACGCTTAATTATAAGGGGTATACAAAAGTGTTGGAGATCGGTCCGGGTATGGGGGTGTTAACCAAATACCTATTGCAACAGGACGCTGAAGTACATGTGATAGAAATCGATACAGAGAGTGTTGCATACCTGCAAGAGCATTATCCGAAACTTCACGGTAGAATTCATCAACAGGACTTTTTAAAATACGATTTGGGTACAGTTTTTCGCGATGAGGCTTTTGCGGTTATAGGGAATTTTCCATATAATATTTCTACCCAAATTGTTTTTAAGGTTTTAGAATTAAAGCATCAAATTCCTGAATTTTCAGGGATGTTTCAAAAAGAGGTTGCTAAACGAATTTGTGAAAAAAAGGGGAATAAAACCTATGGAATCCTTTCGGTATTGGTACAGGCTTTTTATGAAGCCGAATATCTATTTACCGTGCCTCCTTCGGTATTCAATCCGCCACCAAAAGTAGATAGTGGGGTTTTACGCTTAACCCGCAAGGAAGACTTTAGTTTGCCATGTAACGAAAAATTGTTTTTTAACGTGGTTAAAAAAGCTTTTCAACAGCGGAGAAAAACCTTACGAAATAGTTTAAAAAGTTTCGATTTACCCGATAATCTTAAGGAAGATAGTATATTTGGCCAGCGCCCGGAGCAATTGGATTTTCGGGAGTTTATAGATTTGACCCTTAAAATTCAGCCGTATGCAATTTCAAATCAGCAGTGAATTAATTGACAAAATAAAATTTCTTGTTGCCGAAGGAAACAACGAGGAATTATTACTGCATCTTGAAGATGTACACCACGCTGATATTGCTGAAATTATTACCGAACTATCTTTAGAAGAGGCCACGTATGTGGTGAAACTTTTAGATAGTCAAAAAACAGCAGAAGCTCTTATGGAGCTTGAGGAGGGGGTTCGGGAACGTATTTTGGAAACACTTTCGGCCAAAGAAATTGCAGAAGAGCTGGAAGAAATGGATACCGATGATGCGGCCGATATCATTTCAGAACTGTCTCCCGAACGCCAACAAAATGTTATTGCAGAACTTGTAGATGAAGAACACGCCGATAACATTGTAGAACTACTCCGTTATGATGAAGATTCTGCCGGGGGACTTATGGCAAAAGAGCTCGTAAAGGTTAACGAGAATTGGAGTGTGACCGGCTGTATGAAAGAGATGCGGGAACAAGCCGAAAATGTTACCCGTGTACACTCTATTTATGTGGTAGACGATAAACAAAAATTAAAGGGAAGATTATCTCTAAAAGATTTACTTACCGCCCCTAGTCACGCCAATATTAGTGATGTGTATATCCCACAGGTAGATTTTGTAAATGTACATACCGAAGGGGATGAGGTGGCCCGAATTATGCAAAAGTACGACCTGGAAGCGATTCCAGTAGTAGACGAGATGGGTCGCCTGGTGGGTAGGATTACTATTGATGATATTGTAGATTTTATAAAAGAAGAAGCTGAAAAAGATTATCAGATGGCTTCCGGTATTTCGGAAAGCGTAGAGGCAGATGATAGCCTTTTAAGGTTAACAAGAGCGCGTTTGCCCTGGTTGGTTCTTGGGCTTTTTGGAGGATTGGGCAGTGTTTATATCATGAAAGGCTTCGAAGAAGCTTTAGAGCAGTTCCCGGTTTTGTTTTTTTTCACTCCTTTAATTGCGGCCATGGCCGGAAATGTAGGGGTGCAATCCAGCGCGATTATAGTGCAGGGGCTTGCCAACGATAATTTGCGCGGAAGTTTGTTACAGCGCCTAATTAAAGAAGTGGGCCTAAGTTTAATAAATGGAATCTCCCTGGGGGTACTCGTTATTTTATTTGGCTTGCTCGTAGGCCAGGATCAAATGGTGAGCTTTACCATAGCTGCATCTTTGCTTTCGGTAATTATAGTTGCGGCACTGGTAGGAACTTTTGTGCCTATTATTTTAAATAAACAAGGCATTGACCCCGCTATTGCTACAGGGCCTTTTATCACAACCAGTAATGATATTTTCGGTATTTTTCTCTTTTTTTATATCTCTAAATTAATGCTTGGTTTTTAACTTAACCAGCATAGGTTTCTCATTATAAAAATCATTCTTTACCTTTGTCTGTTCGTTATTAAAGTACCTCATCGAAGATTTTGAGGAATTTTTTGAAACTATTAATTAGGCTGTTTTAATACGCATCCTAAACTTGTTTTGGTAGAAGCTGAAACAAGTTCAGCTTGACGTGTAAATTTTAAATAGGCTTATAAAATCTCACATAGTGGGTAAAGAAAGATGAAACCGCCATCATTTTTATACAATTTTTCCATTTTTCAAACTTAATTTAATGTAATGAGGAGATGCTATTTTGGTATGTTCTCCAGGCGGCGTTATGTTATAAAAAATAAAAACTCATTTTAGAGCAATGATTATTTTACATTCAGATACAAATCATCCAACTTTAATTAAACAATTAGACGATGCCGGTCATCATAATATAGAGGGCTATAGCCAATCTCGGGAAGAAACCCTTGAAAATCAGCATTTGTACGACGGGATTGTAATTAGAAGTCGGTATACCATAGATCGTGAATTTATAGATGCTGCTCCAAATTTAAAGTTTATTGCCAGAGTAGGTGCCGGTCTTGAAAATATTGATGTAGAGTATGCCGAAAAACATGGGATTACGTTGTTTTCGGCTCCTGAAGGAAACCGAAATGCGGTGGGGGAACACAGCCTGGGCATGTTACTTTCCCTTTTTAATAAACTGAATAAAGCAGATAGGGAAGTACGGGACGGCCTTTGGCACCGGGAAGAAAATAGAGGCCTGGAATTAGACGGAAAAACCGTAGGAATTGTAGGCTATGGAAATATGGGAAAAGCCTTTGCTAAAAAATTACGTGGCTTTGAGGTGGAAGTGCTTTGTTATGATATTAAAGAAAATGTAGGCGACGAAAATGCCAGACAGGTGTTTTTGGAAGAATTTCGTGAGAAATGCGATGTAGTGAGCCTACACACCCCCTGGACGCCGGAAACCGACCAGATGGTCAATAAAGAGTTTATTGATGCCTATAAAAAGCCATTTTGGTTTATCAATACTGCCCGTGGTAAAAATGTAGTAACCGCAGATCTTGTGGATGCTTTAAAAGATGGGCGTGTACTTGGTGCCGGTTTAGATGTTTTAGAATATGAAAAGGCTTCTTTTGAAAGTCTTTTTTCTAACAAAAAGAACGTTTCATTGAGTATAGAAAATCAAATTCCGGATCCTATGCGGGAACTTATGTTTTTAAATAACGTGATTTTAAGCCCCCACGTAGCAGGATGGACCAAAGAATCTCACGAAAAACTGGCAAGTGTAATTGCCGGAAAAATTATCGATAAATTCGGAAAAGGGGAAGGAAGGTAATATACCCTTATCTAAAATAGTTTAAACCTCACAGGTCTTGCAGGCCTGTGAGGTTTTTTTATGATGTGACGTCATTTTGAATTTATTTCAGAATCTAATACTTTAAAGTTTTTATTCTTTAAAACGGTAAATTTTTTGTCGTTGTGATCCCGATTTTTATTGAAAGAAGCAATCTGCAAATTGGAGTTATCGAATCAAAAACTGTTGGAAACCTTAAAAGAGGAAGGAGTGGAAGTTTTCGATGAAATTCAGAAAGTAAAAGAATGAAAATTTGGCTGGATAATGGACCCTGAAGGAAATAAAATAGAACTTTGGGAGCCTAATGACCGGGCTTTTTTATAATTAAAAAGATGCTTTTTTTGAATCGAACCAGAAAAATTAGTTAGTAGGCTTTTTTATAATTTATATTAATCGTAATATTGCGATATATAAATATTTGAATTATGAAAACTTCAGAATTATTTGATGTACTGCAATCACATCAGGAAAAAGCACTTCTTTTTGAATATGCACCGAATCTATTGGTTGGAGCCAATTATCATATTACCGAAGTAAAACATATTAAAATAGACTCGGTAGACTGCGGTTCAGGAACAGATTCCTGGAACGAAACGATTATTCAGTTATGGGAAAGCCCAGAAGAAATTGGTAAAACAGCTTTTATGAAAGTGTCGAAAGCCCTTGCAATCCTGGAAAAAGTAGGGCAAATGAAAGCCTACGACTTAGAAGCTGAGGTGAAATTCGAATACAGTAACGCTAACTTTCATACCGCACAGTTGTTTGTTACCGGATTTGAAATTAAAAACGAAAACTTAATGATAAAACTCGCTGTAAATCCTACCGATTGTAAGGCGAAAGAGACCTGCGGAGTAGAAAGTGCCGAAGAGGTGAATGAGAATGCATGTGCCCCGGGAAGTGGTTGCTGTTAAAAATTAGTGTATGAAAAACATACTTGTACTTTGCACCGGAAATTCCTGTCGAAGCCAAATGGCACATGGCTATCTTGAACATTTTGCCAAATCTCGAGCTAATATTTATAGTGCCGGAATAGAAACGCATGGTTTAAATAAAAAGGCGGTAGCAATAATGAAGCTGGACGGAATGGATATTTCAGGACATACCAGCAATCATATAGATGAATATAAGACTATAGATTTCGATTTTATTATTAGCGTATGTGATCACGCAAATGAGCATTGCCCGTTTATTCCTTCTAAAAATGCTGTTAGGCTGCATCATAATTTTGCAGATCCTTCTAAAGTAGAGGCTTCAGAAAAAGCAATTCAGGAAGCTTTTAAAACCACCAGGAACGAAATAAAGGCCTGGTGCGAAAAATTTGTAAAAGATAATTTATAGAATAAAAAAAGCTGTTTGGAAATTCTAGCGTCATCCTAAACTTGTTTCAGGATCTACCTTGTGGAATTTCCAAACAGCTTTTTATCATATAAGATGCTTATTAATTGTTCTGGCTTAACTCCACAAGTGCCGATTTAATAGATTCTTCGCCTTCCAGTGCTTGAAAAGCCATGTTTTTACCTAGCGGATCGGCCAGGCACATTACCAATAAAAAAGCTACATCATCACGGGAAATCTCGCCTCGCTCTTTCAATTTTGGAGCTAATTTTACTTTAGCAAGCCCCATATCGTCGGTAAGCCTGCCGGGTTGTAAAATAGTGTAAACAATTCCGCTGTCTACCAGATAATCATCTGCTTCTTTTTTCGCTTTTAGGTAATGTTCTAAATCACCACCTTCTTCCGGATTATCGGTTCCCATTGCGCTAAGCATAATAAATTTCTTTACATTATGTTTTTTAGCGGCATCAACCATTTTTTTAGCACCTTCCTGGTCTACAGCTATGGTTTTGTCAGGGCCGGTTTTGCTTCCTGAACCGGCCGCAAAGATAACCCGGTCTATTCCTTTAAAAGCGTGGTCTATATCGCCTTCAAGATCTGCGATTACACTTTCCACTTCCATATCATCAAAGATTTGCTTCTGCTCTTCTTTGCGAATCATAGCAACGGGTTTAAAGTTTTGGGTATTATTCAAAATTTCAATGACCCTTTTTCCTGTTTGTCCGGTTGACCCGGCTATTAATATCTTTTCCATGTCTAGTTAATATTTTTGTATTTTCAAGATAAGAATGAAATAAAAGCCTACATAATGTATGCTTCAGAATAACATGAAATTAACAGCTTAATGCTGCGAGTTGAATTTTGCCTCCAATTCTTTCTGAAATTCTTCCATTACCGGTTTTACAGTGCTTTCGGGTAAATCGGCAATGCGTATATACATTAACCCATCTACCGAGTTGTTGAAAAGTGGATCTACATTAAACGCCACTACTTTTGCATTTTGCTTGATATATTTCTTAATCAACACCGGAAGACGCATATTTTCAGGCTCAATTTCATCAATAATCTTATCGAATTTGTTTAAATCGGCTTTGCTGGCATCAAATATAATATCTTTATCTGCGTCTTTTAGTTTTACCTTGAATTCTTTCTTTGGTTTAATAAACTGAGCGATATAAGGATCGTAATAATGAGATTTCATAAACTCGATCATTAAAGATTTCGAGAAGTTTGAAAATTTATTACTAATGCTTACTCCACCAATTAAGTATTTATGTTCTGGGAAACGTAGCGTACAGTGCACAATGCCTTTCCAAAGTAGAAAGAGCGGCATTGGCTTTTGCTGATATTCCTTTACTATAAAAGCCCTCCCCATTTCTATAGATTTGCTCATCATCTTATGAAGTTCGGGTTCAAACTTAAAAAGTTCCTGAAGGTAAAAGCCGTTTATTCCATGATTGGCGTAAATTTCGCTTCCCATACCCATACGGTAGGCCCCGGCTATTTTTTTAGCCTCGTTATCCCATAAAAACAGATGGTAATAATACTCGTCAAATTTATCAAGGTCTGTCGCATTATTGGTGCCTTCACCAATTGCCCTAAAGGTAATTTCACGCAGCCTCCCCAATTCGGCCACCACATGTGGAATCACTTCTTTTTTGGCTAAAAAAACTTCATAATTCTTGCTGGACAATAAACGCTTGTCCATTTTCCTACAGTTTTCAACCTCGGTCTCCATTAATATCTGCGCAGTTTCCCCCGCAATCTTTTTTGGATTTTTAGGCAACTTTAAGCTCTTTGGAATTTTATCAAAAAGCTTTTTCTGTTCAAAAACATTGGCAAGCATATAGGTTTTTCGGCGTAGAAATGCCGTATATGTTTCTATATTGGTGTGTTCTAATTGGTCTTCTACGCTAATTGGATTGCCGATGCGCACCTTAATTTTACGTCTCTTTTGCGTGAGCATTTCGCTGGGGAGTTTTGCAGTTCGCAAAATATCGCTCATAGACGCTAAGCGGTAGAAAAAAGTAGAATTCTTAGCATGAAAATAAATGGGCACTACGGGAACATTGGCCTTTTGTATAAGTTTCATCGCGGCCGGTTCCCAGGGTCTATCTACAATTACCTTATGATCTTTATAAGTGGAAACTTCGCCGGCGGGGAACATTCCTAGCGCCTTGCCTTCTTTTAAATGCGCTATGGCTTCTTTAATTCCGGCCAGGCTGGATTTGGCCTCCTTATGGTCCTCAAACGGGTTTACCGGCATAATGTAAGGCCTTAACGGATCTAAACGATGTAAAAGAAAATTTGCGATTACCTTATAATCGGGGCGCTCATGCAGCAATAATTTCATTAAAATCATCCCGTCTATCCCACCTAAAGGATGATTGGAAATAGTGATAAACGGCCCAGTTTTCGGGATGCGTTTCAGGTCTTTTTCGGGAATTTCAAAATCTATTTCAAAGCCTTCTAAAATAGAATCTATAAATTCAATTCCGTTTAGGTTTTTACGCTTTTGATATTCTTTATTGAGCCGGGAAAGTTTAGTGGTTTTGAGTATAAGCCAGCCTATAGAAGTTCCTACAGCACCCAATTTTTCAAGGTTCATTACTTTGGCGACTTCTTTGGCACTTACAATTCCCATTTTTAGACTGTTTTAATTTAGCAACAACATAAAATTACTTAATTGCGGGTTACAATTTGAAGGGTATTATGGGTAAGCTGTTTTAATAAAATTTCTTTGTCTTTTTCAAGGCTTGCAATAGCTTCGTCATTAAAATGTCTTATGGTGAATAAGGAAACCCCGGGGATAAAACTAACTTTAAATCGGGCTTTTAAGTGCTGAATAAGTTTTTCTAATTGGTTGAATTTGTTGTCTACACATACCGAAAAACTAATCGCAGAGTTCTGAATTAAATCAACTTTCATCTGGTACTGATGAAAAAGCCTAAAAATTTCACTTATATTTTCTTCTACCATAAATGAAAAATCCAGGGTAGAGAGCGAAATTAAAACCAGGTCTCTTTTTACTATAAAACATGGGATCTCAGGAAAAATCATGCTGCCTTTTCCTACTTTGGTACCTTTGCTTTCGGGGGCTAAAAAAGGTTTTACAAAAAGAGGGATCTCCTTTTGTTGAAGGGGCTGTAGCGTTTTTGGGTGTATTACCGAAGCTCCATAAAAAGCAAGTTCTATGGCTTCTTCATAGGAAATATGCTGTAGCAGTTCAGGGTTCTTAAAAACCCTGGGATCGGCATTTAAAACTCCGGGAACATCTTTCCAAATAGTAACATTTTCCGCATTTAAACAATAGGCAAAAATCGCTGCGGTATAATCACTTCCTTCCCTCCCAAGCGTAGTGGTGAAATTATTGTAGTCTGAACCTATAAAGCCCTGTGTAATGTTTACTTTATTTAAATTTAGGTGTTGCCTTATAGCTTCCTGGGTTTCTTCCCAATTTACACCGGCATCCCGGTAAACACTATCTGTTTTTATAACTTCCCTGGCATCAATCCAATTGTTTTCAATATGTTGACTGTTAAGGTAGGCACTCACTATAGTTGTGGAAATTAACTCTCCGTAGCAAATTACCTGGTCGTAGACAAAATCGTATTGTTCAGATTTATTATGTTGAAGAAAATTTCTAAGCTCGGTAAAAAGTTCATGAACCTTATTAAAAATTGTAGTTTGAGAACCTTTAAAAAGATCATTTAAAATTTCAAAATGAGCTTCTTCTACCGCCTGAAGGCTTTTAGGTACATCTTTTTCAAAAAGATAATCTTTAATAACAACTTCTAGCGCATTGGTAGTTTTACCCATGGCCGAGATAACAATTACTTTTGGGCCGTTTCCGGTTTTCTCCAATACATTTTGAACATTCCTTACCCCGGCTGCATCTTTAACCGATGCCCCTCCAAATTTAAAAACCTTCATAAAATTTTAATCGATATTTTTCTGGATTCCGGTTTCATCCATATGCACGGTATACCAATCTTTTTTGATATCTGCACCGGTATTTTTATAAAATTCCTGTGCGTTTTTATTAGCTTCAGAAACCACCCATTCTACTCGTTTAACGTTATTATCGTAGCCGTATTTTACAACCCTTTTGTAAAGTGCACCACCAAGCCCTGTGCCTCGCATACTTTCTCTAACAATTAGATCTTCCAGGTGTAGTGTACGTCCTTTCCAGGTTGAAAACCTAAAATAAACGAGCGCCATCCCTTCTATTTTACCATTTACTTCGGCTACAAAGCATTTAAAATTTTTGTCATCAAAGCCTTCCTGTTCCAGGTCTTCTACCTGAATTTCAACCTCCTCGGGAGCATTTTCATAAGCCGCAAGCTCTTTTATAAGCTCAAAAGCTGCGGGCATATCTTCTCTCCTGGCTTCACGTATTTTGTATTCCATAACATTGATATTTCTATACAAAAATAGGAATAGATTTTAAGACCCGGGCCTAATTAAAGAGGCTTAATTTATTATTAACGTGATTGTTTTTTAAGAAAGTTATTCATGGCACTCTCATCCATTTGTACGGTACACCAATCGGTAAAGACAGTGGCGCCGCTACGGCTGTAAAATTCGCGTGCGTGTGTATTCCAATCTAAAACAACCCATTCAGTTCGCTTTACACCCTGTTCTTTGGCAAATTCAATTACCCGGGTATACAGGGCATTTCCCAAACCTTCGCCTCGCATGCTTTCCCTTACTACAAGATCTTCCAGGTGCACTGTTTTTCCTTTCCAGGTTGAATATCTAAAATAACATAGGGCCATACCTTCAATTTTCCCATTAGCCTCGGCTACAAAACAAGTAAAAGCCGGGTTTTCTCCAAAGCCGTCTTTTTTAAGGTCTTCTGCCGAGATAATTACCGCCTCGGGTTCTTTTTCAAATTCAGCCAGTTCTTGTATAAGTTCTAAAACTGCCGGCATATCCTCTGGTTTCGCTTCTCTAATTTTAAATTTCATTGTATGTTGTTTGCTTTGCGTACAAAAGTAAAAAATGAATTGCCAAAATGGGTTATTCTGTATGCTTCCTCCTAAAGAATATAAATAATTCCTTTTAATTTGGTTTAATTACACTTTTTAGAATTTTCTATACTTTATTACGATAACGTTTTAGTAATTAAGAAAAATGAATAATTTTGAAACAAATAACGATATTAATTCAAAATGGTTAAGAAAAATCAAACTTTAGGCGAATTCATTATAGAAAACCAGGCAGCTTTTCCTTATTCTTCGGGCGAGCTTTCCCGCTTAATTAGATCTTTACGGCTTGCGGCTAAGGTTGTAAATCACGAAGTGAATAAAGCAGGTTTGGTAGATATTCTGGGGTTGCACGGCGATACAAACATTCAGGGGGAAGACCAGCAAAAATTAGATGTTTATGCCAATGAAACTTTTATTCAAACTTTAATAAATCGCGAAATTGTTTGTGGTATAGCTTCAGAAGAGAACGACGATTTTATAACCATTTCCGGTAAGAACAATGACAATAAGAATAAATACGTGGTACTTATGGACCCACTGGATGGCAGCTCTAATATTGATGTAAACGTATCGGTTGGTACCATTTTTTCAATTTACAGGCGCGTTACCCCCATTGGAACCCCGGTAACTAAAGAAGATTTTCTGCAACCGGGAAATAAGCAGGTGGCGGCCGGTTATATTATTTATGGAACTTCCACTATGTTGGTGTATACTACAGGTTGTGGTGTAAACGGATTTACTTTGAATCCGGCTTTAGGTTCCTGGTATTTATCACACCCCGATATGAAGTTTCCCGAAAACGGAAGAATTTATTCTATGAACGAGGGAAATTATGTGCATTTCCCCGAGGGAGTGAAAAAATATATTAAATATTGCCAGGAAGAGAAAGAGGACAGGCCCTATACCTCTCGTTATATTGGCTCTATGGTTTCAGACATTCATAGAAATATGATTAAGGGCGGAATTTTTATCTATCCCAAAAGCTCAAAAGCCAATAACGGTAAACTAAGGTTGTTATACGAATGCAACCCAATGGCTTTTATTGTAGAACAAGCCGGAGGAAAAGCTACCAACGGTTTTACCCGAATTATGGATATTCAGCCTAAAGAATTACATGAGCGTGCGCCTTTTTTCTGCGGAAGTAAAAATATGGTAGATAAAGCAGAAGAATTTATGCAGAAGTATAGTTGAAAAATATAACTATATATGAAATTTTACTATCTAAAAGGAGAAGATATCAACGTCATTACGAACGAAGTGAAGTAACCTTCTTGTTGTTTTTCAAAAAGTTATAGATTGCTTCGTTCCTATCAATGACGGAATTTTGTAAGCTGCGGATTTATTGGCAATTAAAATCCAACGATTAAAAATAAAAAAAGCCACGAATCCACTAATCATAAGTAATATTAGTGTATTGGTGGCAATTTTTTTTGAATGGGGTCTCGCAATGACGAATCCCAGCACTTTTGAGATAGCCTTTTTTAAATTTAGCTAAAATGTTATTTTAATATTCCCGATTACTTACCCAATAGATATTTGTAATCTTCAAAATTCAATTGTCCGCTAAAAATCTGAATAGACCTTTTTATAATGTTTTCGGCGTTTTCGTTAGAAAAACCAAGACCTATGGCATATCGTTTAATAAGCGCTTCTTCTTCATGGTCTATCTCATGATCGGCAAAAATAATTTTAAATAAATCGTGTAAACGCTCTAAACGCTTTTCTACACTGTTATAGGCGCTAATAGGAAATTCTTGCGGATTCTTAATTAGCATTTTATATTCTTGCTCACTAATATCAAGTTTGCGAGCAAAACGTTCTAAGAGAACACGTTCTTTTTCGTTAATATCCCCATCTACACTTGCAAGATTTACAATAGAAGCAAAATGATTGATGTTGCGGAGGTGTTCTCCTGAACCAAATAAATCTGAAAATGACATTTTATTAATTTTTATATATAGACAAATATACTTAAAGCTTCAAGTATATCTTATCAAAAAAACTCTAAAATGTTTGATGCTTCATCAATCGCTAATCTTTTCTTAATCCTTTTTTTTAGCGTGGCATTTTGGGTATTTTCAAATTAAAGTATCTCTTATAAATGAATCCACCTTTACTCGCCTTTAATGAAAAAGGTATTTACTGCGAGGCAGCAGATACTTACCTAGACCCCTGGAAACCTGTAAATAAGGCTATTATTTCGCACGGTCACGCCGATCATTCCCGCTGGGGGCATAAAAAATATATAACCCATCATAGTAATGTTCCTATTATTAAACATAGACTGGGGGAAATAGAAGTTTCGGGGAAAGCATGGAACGAGACCTTTACCATTAATGGTGTTAAGTTCTCCCTGCATCCGGCAGGCCATATTATTGGTTCGTCCCAAATTAGGGTAGAGTATAAAGGCGAAGTTTGGGTATTTACCGGCGATTATAAAGATGAACCTGATGGGGTAGCAGTGCCTTATGAGCCTATTAAATGCCATACATTTATCACCGAATGTACTTTTGGTTTACCAGCCTTTAAATGGCAACCACAGGCGGAGGTCTTTACCGAAATTAATAAATGGTGGCAGCAAAATAAAGAAGATGGAAGAACTTCGGTAATCTTTGGATATTCCCTGGGAAAAGCTCAACGCCTGTTAAGACATCTCGATACTTCAATCGGCAAAATTTACACTCATGGTGCAATAGAGAATATGACAGATGTAGTTCGCCCTTTAGCTGAAATTCCAGGAACCACAAGAATTACGCGCGATACCAAAAAAGATGAATTTAAAGGAAATATTGTAGTGGCCCCACCCAGTGCTCATGGCAGTCCATGGATAAAAAAGATGGTGCCTTATGTGACAGCTTCGGCCAGCGGTTGGATGACTTTTCGTGGAGCTCGAAGAAGACGTGCCATAGACCGCGGTTTTGTACTCTCAGATCATTGCGATTGGCAGGGCTTGCTAAAGTCTATAGAAGCTACGGGTGCCGAAAAAGTGATTTGCACCCACGGGTATACCGACATTTTCTCTCGTTATTTACGTGAACTAGGTTATGATGCCAGGACTGAAGAAACACAATATGAAGGTGAAACAGGAGAAGAAGAGTCAAAAAATGAAAAAGAAATTTAAATGTTTTGTCACTTCACCTGCAGTCGGGAAGTAAATAAACTAAACTAAGATGAAGCACTTTGCAGAGCTTATAAAAACCCTTGATAGCACTAATAAAACCACGCTGAAAGTGGAGGCTTTAACCCATTATTTTAAAAATGCCGATGATAGGGATAAGGTATGGACCATAGCTATTTTGTCACATAGGCGCCCACCGCGACCGGTAAATACTACCTTAATGCGTGAATGGGCTTCAGAGCTCGCTAACATTCCCCTGTGGTTATTTGAAGAGTCTTATCATATTGTAGGCGATTTGGCCGAGACAATTGCCCTTGTGATACCCCCTGCCAAAGAAAATACCGAAAAAAGCCTCAACCAATTTCTGCAGGAGATCATTGAACTGAAACCTAAAGATGAATCGACAAAAAAGGAATACCTGCATACAAATTGGCTTGCGCTTAATTATTATGAACGTTTTGTGTTTACCAAGCTCATTACCGGGAGTTTTCGCATTGGCGTGAGTCAAAAATTAATGACCCGTGCCCTTTCAAAAGCTACTAATATTGATGAGGATATTCTCGCTTATAAAATGATTGGCAATTGGAAACCTGAAAAAACCACCTTTAAAAAACTAATTTTAGAAGAAAACGAAGAAGATTATTTGTCTAAGCCCTATCCGTTTTACCTGGCTTATGCAATAGATGGGGAAGTTGAAGAGCTTGGGGATGTAGCCCAATGGAGTGCCGAGCATAAATGGGATGGTATTCGCGCCCAGGTAATCGTGAGAAATAATGAGCTTTTTGTGTGGAGTCGTGGTGAGGAACTGGTAACCGATAAATACCCCGAATTTCAAAGCTTTGTAGATAAAATTCCTAATGGAACTGTCCTGGATGGCGAAATATTGCCGTTTCCAAAAGGTAGTATAGGAAGCTTTAAAGATCTGCAAACCCGAATAGGAAGAAAGAATATTACTAAAAATCTGCTTAGTAAAACGCCTGTTATTTTAAAAGCATACGATATTTTAGAATGGCAGGGAGAAGATATTAGGAATAAAGCTTTTCAAGAAAGAAGAAAAATTCTGGAGAAACTTTATAATAAGGTTTCTACGGAAGAAATTCCATTGCACTTATCAAAGCGTATATCTTTTAAAAATTGGGTTGAAGTGGCTAAAGAACGTGAACGGGCCCGGGAAGAAAAATCGGAAGGCTTGATGTTGAAAAGATTGGATTCGCCATATTTAGTGGGAAGAAAAAAAGGCGATTGGTGGAAATGGAAGGTAGATCCGCTTACGGTAGATGCGGTGCTCACTTATGCCATGCGCGGTCATGGAAGACGTAGCAATCTATTTACCGATTATACTTTTGGTTTATGGGATGATGAAAAAAAAGAACTGGTCACTTTTGCGAAGGCCTATTCCGGTTTAACCGATGCCGAATTTAGAAAACTTGACGCGTGGATTAAAAAAAACACCTTAGAGCGTTTTGGTCCTGTTAGAAGTGTAACGCCACATCATGTGTTTGAAATTGCTTTTGAAGGGATCGCCGAATCCAAACGGCATAAAAGTGGAGTAGCAACGCGTTTTCCGAGAATGGTACGCTGGCGAACCGATAAAAATATATATGAAGCAAATACGCTGGGTGAGTTGCGGGATTTAATCCCGGATTAACCACCCCACCCTGTCGGGGACCCCTCCTTAGAAAGTAGGGGAACAAGGTGAAGTGATAATTAAAAATAAAAATAGTTCCTTCCCTTTTAAATGGAAGGTGGATTATTCAGTGGAAGCTGAATAAGACGGAAGGGTAAAGGATAAAGTTTAAAACCAATGAAAAAACCAGGTCATAACAAAAAGTTCTTGCAGCCTTTCCGAAAAGCATTAAGGAATAACTTAACTCCTGCAGAGGCATTTTTGTGGAAACAATTACAACGAAGAAAATTTAAAGGAAGAAAATTCAGAAGGCAACATAGTATAGAAAATTTTATAGTGGATTTTTATTGCGCGGAAGAGCAACTAATCATAGAGTTAGATGGAGAGGTACATAAAACTCCACTCTCTGAAGAAAAAGATGAAAAACGGACTAAAAAACTGGAAGATTTTGGATTTAAAGTAATACGGTTTGAAAATAGGATGGTTTTTGACTTTCTACCTTCGGTTTTGAAGGAGATTGAAGATAATTTTAAGAAGAAATAAACCACCCCACCCTGTCGGGCACCCCTCCTTAGAAAGTAGGGGAACAAGGTGAAGTGATAATTAAAAATAAAAATGGCTCCTTCCCTTTTGAAGGGAAGGTGGATTATTCGGCGGTAGCTGAATAAGACGGAAGGGTTGAAGCATGAATAGAAATCAACTTATTCAATTTTAAAAAGTGGACCACCCCGCCCTATCGGGCACCCCTTTTTAGAAAGTAGGGGAACAGGGTGAGGTAGTAATTAAAAATAAAAATAGTTCCTTCCCTTTTAAAGGGAAGGTGAATTATTCAGTGGTAGCTGAATAAGACGGAAGGGTTAAAACATGAATAGAAATCAACTTACTGAAATAGCAGAAACCTGGTTTTCCAACCAGGGCTGGAAAGCTTTTGCTTTTCAGAAACAAACCTGGACGGCCTTTTTGCAGAAAAAGAACGGCCTCTTAAACGCACCTACGGGTAGTGGAAAGACCTATGCGCTTTGGGTACCGATAGTACTGGATTATTTAAAGCAAAACCCCGATTATAAAATCAAGCATAAAAAAGGACTAAAAGCTATTTGGATTACACCTTTAAGAGCACTTTCGGTAGAAATTGAACAGGCTGCGCAACGGTTTGCCGACGATATTGAGAGCCAATTAACAGTAGGTATACGAACGGGAGATACTCCACAAAAAATTCGTGCAGCGCAAAAAAAATCCATGCCCGACTTACTAATTACCACCCCCGAAAGCTTGCAATTACTACTTTCTTCCAAAAATTACGATAAAACGTTTAAAGATCTAAGTGCCGTGGTGGTTGATGAATGGCACGAATTACTGGGCACAAAACGAGGTGTGCAGATGGAACTGGCCCTATCTCGTTTAAAAACGGTTTCAAAAGATTTAAGAATCTGGGGAATCTCGGCAACGATTGGGAATTTAGAGCAGGCCAGGGAAGTTTTGCTCGGTCCTGATTCCGAAGCCTTTCAAAATTCAACTTTAATTAGAGCGAATTTAAAGAAGAAGATAACTGTAAAATCTATTATTCCACCGAAAATGGAAAAATTCCCCTGGCGTGGGCATTTGGGATTGCATTTAATTGATGAGGTAGTGCCAATTATAAAGAATTCCAGAACTACACTGCTTTTTACCAATACCCGGTCTCAATGCGAATTATGGTTTCAGAAGTTAATGGAAAAATATCCTGAATTTGCGGGGGAGGTAGCCATGCACCACGGGAGTATTAATAAAGAAACCCGACTTTGGGTTGAGCAGGCCATTAGAAATGAAACCTTAAAGGCGGTGGTTTGTACCTCCAGTCTTGATTTGGGAGTAGATTTTGCACCGGTAGAAACCATTATTCAAATTGGCGGCCCAAAAGGGGTGGCCCGGTTTTTACAAAGGGCGGGGAGAAGCGGCCATCGTCCCGGTGAAGAAAGTTTTATCCATTTTTTACCCACCCATGCTATAGAGCTTGTTGAAGCTTCAGCTTTGCAAAAGGCGGTAAAAAAGAACGCGGTAGAAGATCGCATTCCGTACTTGTTGAGTTTTGATGTCCTCGTGCAATACCTAACCACTTTGGCGGTTTCCAATGGTTTTTTTCCGAAGGAAATCTGGCCCGAGGTAAAATCGACTTTCTGTTTTCAGGGAATTACTGAAGACGAATGGCTGTGGGTCCTTAATTTTGTTACCAATGGCAGCCAAAGTTTACAGGCTTATGATGAATACAAGAAAATTGAAATTGAAGAAAATGGTCTTTTTAAGGTAAATAATCGTGGCATTGCGATGCGCCACCGCTTACAAATTGGGACAATTGTGAGTGATGCGGTTTTAAGCGTAAAATACCTTAAGGGAGGTTATATAGGCACGATTGAGGAGTGGTTTATTTCTAAACTTGCACCCGGCGATGTGTTTACTTTTGCCGGGAGAAACCTGGAGTTGGTGCGTATTAAAAGTATGCAGGTTTTAGTACGAAAATCGAAGAAAAAAACTTCTAAAGTGCCTAGTTGGATGGGTGGTAGGATGGCATTTTCGGCACAAATGAGTGAACTGCTTCGGGAAGAAATGTATGCTGCTTCAACCTATGTAGATATCACTTCGAGCGCAGTCCGGAAGTCATCGGAATTAAAAGCTTTGCAACCAATTTTGGAAAGGCAGCAGAAAGAATCTATTATTCCAAACAAAGATGAATTTTTAGTCGAAACCTTTAAAACCCGGGAAGGTTATCACGCCATTTTTTATCCGTTTGAAGGCCGTTTTGTTCACGAGGCGCTGGGAAGTTTGCTGGCATATCGCATTAGTTTGCTCTCGCCCATTTCATTTAGTATTGCTTTTAATGACTATGGATTTGAACTACTCTCAGACCAGGAAATTGATATGCAACAGGTTTTAGACAACGATTTATTTTCGGCAGAATTCCTTATGGACGATCTTTACAAAAGTTTAAACGCTACCGAAATGGCCCGGCGAAAATTTAGGGATATCGCTGTTATAGCCGGAATGGTATTTACCGGTTACCCAAACAAATTGATAAAAAGCAAGCATTTGCAAAGTAGCTCGCAATTGCTTTTTAGCGTTTTTAGAGATTACGAAAACGATAATTTATTGTACTTGCAATCCTTTAGGGAAACTTTTGAGCATCAGTTGGAAGAAGGTCGATTAAGAATGGCTTTAGAGCGTATACAAAAACAGGAGATTGTTTGGAAAAACTGCCAAAAACCAACTCCTTTCTCTTTTCCTATTATTACTGACAGATTGAGGGAAAAATTATCTTCAGAAAAATTGGAAGATAGAATTAAAAGAATGCTGAAAAGCCTCGAAAACTAATCCCTTTCGTTTAATCTTTGTAGTACGGTGCTACGAACAACTTCGGTTGTAATACCAAAAAGAACGTGTGCAAATAGTTCGTTAAATTGCATTTTTAAAGGAACATCGGTTGGTTTTGGTTCCAGGCCCATTAGAGGAAGCGAGGTTTCATGGGTAGAAACCCAGGTAGAGCCACCTAAAATAATCCCATCTTTAATATTTAATTCTTTATTGTCTTTTTTGCCAAAACCGTATGCCGCGCCAACAGTGGCTCCAATTGGGAAGTTTACAAGTTGCTCGGCAAGTTCTTCGTTTTGAACACTAACCGGAGAGCCGGTTATTTTAGTAGAAAGATCGTCTACAATTTGTATTTGGGCTGAGCGTTGTTCAACTTTCCGCACGGGCAAAAAATGCTCTACAAGGCTTTTTACTGCCGTACCAGCCAATCCGCCAATAACGCCTGCCAGTAAACCTCTGCCTGCCGCTTTAGAATAAGAATCTTTCTGTAATAAATCCTGTACTTTCATGATTTCAATTTTTACATCTTAAAACTATTTATAATGTGAGTTTTCTACAATTGTTTAACAATGATTTAGCAGCAGGAATTTAAAAATTGGTAATTTTGGGTATGGCACAAAAACTAAATACTGCAATAATACAGGCTAATTTAAAATGGGAAGATCCGCAAGCTAATCGCAGTTTGTTTTCAGAAGAAATTAAAGCGATTTCTGAAGATATAGATCTAATTGTACTACCCGAAATGTTTACCACAGGCTTTAGTATGAATGCCGAAAAGCTGGCAGAAAAGACCGATGGTTTAAGTTTACAGTGGATGCGCGAAATTGCAAAACTGAAAGATGCTGCGGTAACCGGAAGCCTAATCATCACCGAAAATGATAATTATTTTAATAGGCTTTTCTTCGTTTTTCCTGACGGAACTTATAAAACCTATGATAAACGTCACACCTTTACTTTGGCCAACGAACATAAAACCTATACCGCCGGAAAAAATAGGTTGGTGGTTGAATATAAGGGCTGGAAGATTTGCCCACTGGTTTGTTATGACCTAAGATTTCCGGTTTTTTCACGAAATACCGAAGATTACGATTTGCTAATTTATGTTGCCAACTGGCCAAAGAAACGGGTTTTTGCCTGGGATACACTTTTAAAGGCAAGGGCCATAGAAAATATGAGTTACTGCATTGGCGTAAACCGAACCGGAAACGATGGGAATAAAGTCGAATACAATGGGCATAGCGCAGTTTATGACGGATTAGGCCAAAATCTAACCGAGTTAAACAGGGAAGAAGCCTTTGTAAAGGAAGTTAGCCTGGATAACCAACAATTAATGGAAACCCGAAGTCATTTTAAATTCCTTCAGGATCGGGATACATTTATTTTAAAATAAAAGTCTCTGAAATATCCCAGTTAGATCTTACCTCTACCGTATCCCTATAATATTGGATTTCTTCGGGTTGGATTCTTTTAAGATAATTTCCGGTATCCCATTTCTGGTTTTCATTATCGTCAAAAATTACCCTGATTAGGTTTTTTCCCGGTTTTAGAAAACGGAAATGAAAATTATTTCCTCCGGTGGCGTACTGTTCGTGCTGTACTTCGCCTTTCTCGTTAGTGAGCTGTACTATAATTGGATACCGATTTACATTTTGAAGTGTTAAAATAATACTCCCATAATCTGCGTAAGATTTGGTGCTAAGGCTACTTTTAATGGTATCGTTGGTATCACCAAAGAGGTCGGTTACTGCACCGGGCAATGTCGTTACCTCATATTTACTGCTTTCTTCTTTATCGAATGAAATTATAATTTCGTTTTCAAGGTTTCGTATTTCGGCATCAAAGTTTACCAGACTGGAATCAGCATCCATAATGCTAATTAATTCTTTGTTAAACTCTGTAATAGGTGTGTTTGCCTGTAATCGGTAATTTTCCTGGAATGCAATTGTACCTGTCGGGTTTGCGTTTAACTTTAAGGAATCCCTTTCGGCTTCAGCTATTTTTGTAAATAAGGTGTCACGTCGTGTTGGGCTCACCACCTCAAAAGAAAGACTGTCATTTTCAGGTCTAATATTGTACCAGTAGTAAAGAGTATCGGTTTCGCGATCTTTTACAATTCTAGATTCAAAACCTTGCGGTTTAGGGGTTAATAGATTAATCTTAACACTGTCTACACCTTTAGAACCCTGATAACCAAAAAGTATTTGATTGCCTTTTAATAATTTGGGACGTTCGGCTTCAAACTCCAGATTTTCTTTAAAAATGCTAATCTCGTAGGTAGAATCTGTTGGGAGGGTGATATAGTTCTCTATAAATCCTATTTTCTCGGTTTTGGGGTTAAAATTATAATTGTCGTTTTTGTCTTCTACGGCAAGTATTTGGTAAGTTCCCTCTTTAAGGTTTTCCAGCTCAAAGTTTACAGTACTGTCTAGCGTATAGGTAATATACCTTGGTGTTTCTTTATATACCAACGAATCAGAAAAAGTAGAATCTACCTCGTATAAAAAAATAGAAATAAATTCTGACGGAGCCTTTAGGTTGGCATCTTTTATACTTCCTGAAACTTTTAAAGAATCCAGGTAATCTCCCGTAGAGAATACGTATTTAAAGTAAGGAAGGGGATTGCCTTCGTTGTTATCTACAATGCTTTTTCCAAAATTAATGGTGTAAGTGGTGTTTGGCTGTAGGGAGTCCAGATTTTGTATGCGCACATCTTTACGAGCCGAACCCATAGGCATCATGGCCGGGCGTGGTTCTATAGGCGGTGAAATAACTACTTGTTGCCTGGCGTCTTCCAGTTTTATGTACTCATTAAAAAATATCCTAATTTCATCTGCATTGAAATTAGTATTATAGTTTTCGGGAGTTGCTCGAATAAATTTTGGGGGCTCTTCATCTTTAGGTCCACCTTCTGGCATTCCTTTTTTTGCGCATTGCACGCACAACAAAACCAATACGGCAACTATTAAAATTCCGGGAATTCTCTTCAGCATAATAAAAAAATGAAATCTAATAGCAAAGAAACAATTATTTTAGGTTTTAACGTGTGTATCAGTCTGTAATTGCCATTGTGGCAATACTTAATTTAGTATTTTTAATTTGAAGGAGTTTGTTTCCGCAAGCTTCCAGGGTTGCACCGGTAGTAACGAGGTCGTCTACCAGAAGCAAGTGTTTGTTTTCTAGCTTTTTTTGGTTTTCTATCATAAAAGTGGCATCTATAACTCCCCATCTTCCCAGTCGTTTTTTTAATGTTTGAGTTCGGGAACCAGATTTCTTTACCAGTACATCGTCTATATACTTTGCGTTTAACTTGTTGGCGAGTACTTTGCTAAAAGCAGCTACCTGATTAAATCCCCTTTTCTTTAATTTTTTGTGATGAAGCGGTACCGGAAGAACACAATCAACATTGCTAAACCCTGGATGGGAAGCCAATTGGTCTCCAAGCCAGTTGCCAAGAAAATACCCGACATCTTCCTGTTTCCTGTATTTTAAATTATGAATAAGCTTTTGTACCAACCCTTTTTTTCTAAAATATAGCAACGAAGTAGCATTTTCAAGACTTAGACGGGCATCAAATACTTTTTTTGTCGTGTTCTCGTTATCTAAATGATAATTAGTAGTTGGAAGTTGATGTAAACAAGCAGTACAAATTACTTTTTCAGCTTTTAAAAGCTGGGTGTCGCAGCAATTGCATATTTTTGGATAGAACAGGTTTGTTAAATCGTGAAACATTTGTTAAGTCCTTGTAGGTTGCCTTGATAATCTCCTAAATTTACAAACAAATATTATTACTATGATGACCGAAAAGAAGAATAACACAGCGCTTAAGATCTTAACGGGAGTTTTAGCCGTGGCTTTGCTGGCCTTAGGTATTTATACAATTAAATTCTACAACGAAGAGAAAGAAAATAAAGCAATTCTTACCAAGGAAAAGCAGGTAATAGAAGATGAACTTAATGATTTAATTGTTAAATACGATGAGGCCATTGAGGAAAATGAAATTATGGATCAGAATCTGGTAGACGCAAGGGATAGAATTGAGCGTTTATTAGATTCGGTTGAGGAAAATGAAGCCAACCTGGTTTTAATATCGCGCTATCGTCGTGAAATAGGAAACCTTAAAGCCGAAAAAGAACGTTTGTTTAGAGTGGTAGATAGTTTGAACCGCCAAAACCAGATGATGTCCCAAACTCTAGACAGTACCAACGTGATTTTAGAAGAACGCACCCGTATATCTGATTCTTTGCAAACTACAAACCAGGACCTTGCAAATAAAGTAGACCGGGCAGCCCAATTAAAGATAACAAATCTTCGCGGGGAAGGTGTAATTGTAAGAAATAGCGGAAAATTGGTAGAAAACGATCGCGCCCGAAGAATAGACCAGGTAAGAACCTGTTTTACTATTACCGCCAACGATCTTGCCGGCCCCGGCGAAAGAAACATGTATGTACAGGTTTACAATCCGGAGAATGAATTGGTAGGCGACGAAATTGTAGTAGAACACGAAGGTGGGGCTATGGTTTATAGTGCTGCTTCAAAAGTATACTACGAAAATAACGAACTTGACGTTTGTTTACTGGCCAATACCCAGGAAGATAAATTGCTTGAAGGTACCTATAAAGTCTATGTTTATGCAAATGCAACTTTATTGGGAACAGCCTCTTTTAACTTAAAATAATTAAAACTTAAAAATCAAAGTCCGCCCTGCTGTTTATCAGGGCGGTTTTTTTATTTTTGCGCTATGGCAAAACAAGAAGACTTTTTTAAAAATGTAATATCCCATGCTAAAGAGTATGGGTATATTTTTGCATCGAGTGAAATTTATGACGGCTTAAGTGCTGTTTATGATTACGGGCAAAACGGAGCAGAATTAAAGAAAAACATCAAAGATTATTGGTGGAAAAGTATGGTGCAATTGCACCAGAACATCGTTGGTTTGGATGCGGCAATTTTAATGCACCCAACCACCTGGAAGGCTTCCGGCCACGTAGATGCCTTTAACGATCCTTTAATTGATAATAAAGACTCTAAAAAACGCTATAGGGCCGATGTTTTGGTTGAAGATTATGCCGAAAAGCTCAATCAAAAGGCGCAAAAGGAAATAGCAAAGGCCAGGAAACGTTTTGGCGATAAATTTAATGAAGAGGAGTTTGTGACTACTAACCCAAGGGTTATTCGTTACAAAAAAGAAGAAAAGGAGATTCTGGAGCGTTTGGCCAAATCACTTACCGATGAAGACCTTGCCGATGTAAAAGCATTAATTGAAGAATTGGGTATTGCCTGCCCTGAAACCGGTTCTAAAAACTGGACAGATGTTAAGCAGTTTAACCTGATGTTTGGAACCAAATTGGGAGCTTCAGCCGATTCTGCTACCGATTTGTATCTACGTCCTGAAACGGCACAGGGAATTTTCGTAAACTTTTCTAATGTGCAAAAAACAGGTAGGATGAAGATTCCTTTTGGAATCGCCCAAATAGGAAAGGCTTTTAGAAACGAAATTGTAGCCAGACAATTTATCTTCCGCCAGAGGGAATTCGAACAAATGGAGATGCAATTTTTTGTGCGCCCGGGCGAGGAGTTAAAATGGTTTGAACATTGGAAAGAAACCCGCCAGCATTGGCATGCTTCTTTAGGTTTAGGAGAGGAAAATTATCGTTTCCACGATCACGAGAAAATGGCGCATTATGCGAATGCCGCTACAGATATAGAATTTAATTTTCCTTTTGGCTTTAAGGAATTAGAAGGAATTCATTCAAGAACAGATTTCGATTTAAAAGCGCACGAAGAGCATTCTGGAAAGAAGTTGCGTTTTTACGATCCTGAAATGAAAGAAAATTATGTGCCTTATGTAATTGAAACTTCTATTGGTTTAGATAGAATGTTTTTGGCCGTTTTTTCAGGCTCTTTAAAAGAAGAGGAGCTGGAGGGTGGTACCAGCAGAACGGTACTAAAATTACCCGCTGTACTCGCTCCTACCAAAGCAGCGGTTCTTCCCTTGGTTAAAAAAGATGGTTTGCCAGAACTTGCCCAGGAAATTGTAGAAGAATTAAAATGGGATTTTAGAGTTCAATATGACGAAAAAGACGCTATTGGGCGTAGGTATCGTCGCCAGGATGCTGTGGGAACCCCGCTTTGTATTACGGTAGATCACGATTCGCTTGAAGATAAAAAAGTGACTGTTCGCCATAGAGATACTATGGAGCAAAAGCGCGTTGCCATTACAGAGCTTAAAAATATTATCCAGCAGGAAGTCGATTTTAAAAGCTGGATAAAAAAATAAATAAAAAAGGGAATTTTTATTATAAAGAAGGAGCGATTGTTTAAGATAATCGCTCCTTTTGTTTTTGATAAGCATAGAATCCTTATTTTTAGAGTGTAAAAGAAGCCTTATTTCAATATGAGAAGAATTATATTCCTATTAATTTTAATTTTTGGTTTTCAGATGGCAGTGATTGGTCAGGAGCGGGAAAGCTCGGGTCCTGTTTACATAGACTCTGCCAGTGCGGTTTCTTCTTCTGCGATGGCCAGGAGAAAATTAATTGCACCCGAAAAGAAATTCAAAATTTATAATCCCAGGAATAGAGGTATCAACAAAATTGTGCCAGGTAAAGGTTTGCCAAAGGGTAAAACTTCCAGAATTCAGCAAAAAATGGGAGAGATATCAGTAAAAGCTCCTAATTTTACTTTTGAAGCTGCATCTACACAAGCCACACCCACAGACCCCACGGGGGCTGCAGGCCCAAATCATTACGTAAACGGTTGGAATTCTGCTTTTTCAATTTTTGATAAATTGGGGAATCAAATTAGACAACCGGCATCTTTAGCCAGCATAGGTGGCGAGTTTACCAATGAAACCCTGGGAGACCCCATTATACTTTATGATGAATTTGCCGATAGGTTTATAATTTCACAATTTAGCGATACGCCAGAAAGCTTTTTAATTGCTGTATCGCAAGGCCCAGACCCTGTTAATGATGGGTGGTATACCTATAGGTTTACAACCAATGGGGTCTTACCAGATTATCCTAAAATCTCGGTTTGGGGAGACGGCTATTATATTACTACCAATAAAAACTCTCAAACTGCAACTACCAGCCAGGTTGTATATGCTTTAGAAAGGGATAAAATGCTCTTGGGACAAACGGCGCAAATAATGTCTTTTCCTTTACCCGGAATACAAACCAATGGTTTTTATAGCCCTGCCGGTTTTTCGGCTATAGGCAAGGAGTTGCCACCGCGAGGAAATTCCCCTATTGTTTACCTTCAAGACGATGCCTGGGCAGGTGTTAACGAAGACCATTTAAAGCTTTGGCTTATTAATGTAGATTGGAATAATCCGTCAAATTCCACAATAGCTGAATCTCAGGAATTGGGTTCGGCCCAGGGCGTCTCACCATTTATCGCCACTTTTGATGGAGGTTCTTTTTCAAATTTGGCGCAACCGGGAAGCGACACTCCCGAAATTGATGTGTTGCAAGCCACTATGATGTATATGACCACCTATAGGCGCTTCCAGGACTATAATGCCGTGGTAATGAATTTTGTAGTAGATGTAAACCCTGGTGCCGCAGAACACGCCGGAATAAGGTGGTATGAGCTTAGGCAACAAAACGATGGTGGTCCCTGGAGTGTTCATCAGGAGGGGACTTACGCCCCCGATAATAGCGACAGGTTTAGCGGCAGTATTGGCTTGGATAAAGAGGGTAATATTGCCCTTGGTTATACCGTTTTAAACGATAATCCTCAAAACCCGGTTTTTCCCTCTTTACGCTATACAGGAAGATATAAAAACGATGAGCCCGGAGTTATGACTATAGAGGAACAAAGTATTATTGAAGGCGAAAGCCCTAATCCTAACTCCAGGTATGGGGATTATGCACATTTAAGCGTAGACCCTGCCGATGGGCTTACTTTTTGGCATAATGGGGAGTATTTTGTAGGTCCTGAAAGAAAAAACCACGTAGGCGTATTTAAAATTGCGCCAGATTTTGATAACGATCTTGGCGTGGTTTCTTTGGTACGTCCGGAAGATTCCAGTTTGGGTGCTAATGAAGAAATTACCATTAAAATAAGAAACTACGGTCGCAATGCGCAATCTAATTTTGAAGTAAGCTATAGCGTAGATGGTGGCCCCGAGATTACCGAAATATTTGAAGAAAGTATTCCTGCCACGAGCTCGGCAGAATTTACTTTTGCTGCAAAAGCCGATCTTTCGGAGGTTGGGAGAACCTATGAATTTGTTTTTAGTACAAATTTGGCGGGAGATGAAAATGCTGAAAATGATAGCTTGCTTACTTCTATTAAAAACTTACCTCCAAACGATGTTGGGGTAACTTCAATTGATGCACCACAAACCGGAGAAAATTTTAGTGCTTCAGAAGAGATAAGCATAAGTATAGAAAACTTTGGAGGGGAGCCACAACAAAATTTTCCGGTATTCTATCAAATAGGAAATAACACCCCGGTTAGGGAAGTTTTTAACGGAACCCTGCCGGTGGGAGGTTTGGAGGTATACACGTTTAACCAAACTTCAGATATTTCTCCTTCCGGAAGCTATAGGATTACCGGGGGAACGCGCTTAACAAACGATTTTGACCCTACCAACGATACCGCGGTAAAAACACTTGCTAATTTAGATTGTATTCCTGAAGGAGGCGATTGTAGTTATGGCGATGGAATTTTCTTTTTTGAGTTGGAAAATGTGCTTAACGAACGTATTCCCTGCGGAAATGGCTATGCCGATTTTATTGGTCTTTCTGCTAATTTAGATCGCTCCCAAAGTGAGTTTACCGTTTCGGTACAATCCTTATTTGGCGAATTAACCGCTGAGAATGCCGAGCGTTTTTCTATGTGGATAGATTTTAATGACGATGCGGTTTTTAGTGATGAGGAGCGCTTAATAACTTCAGAAATTATTCCTACAGCAGGAGAATGGCACGATACAAATTTTAGTATTCCGGCTGATGCAGAATTGGGCCAACACTTGTTGAGAATTAGGGCAGGGGATGTAGATTTTGAAGGGGATCTAAATAATCCTTGCGAGGTTATGGAGTATGGCACAACCCACGACTATTCTGTAAATATTACCGATTCTACCTTAGATATTGAAGACTTTATTTTAAACGAAGCTGAACTTGTTGTAGTTTCAGAACAGAACCAGCAGTTTAGAATTGTAATGGAGACCGATTATGAGGAAACTTTGCGAATTACGGTGCATAATATCTTAGGTCAAAAAATGCTGGAAAACCAGGTGCAAAACTCGGGTAGCGGCTATGTGTACGAACTGGATATGTCTTATGCGGCAAGGGGAGTTTATCTTGTAAGAATGGGAACCCGGGAGGTTGGAAAAGTGAAACGCTTTATTGTAGAATGATAGGAGAAAAATGTATACCGAAGAATTTTTAAATAGGTTAGATGAAATTACCCTGAAGTTTAAAACGGAGTTTGGGCAACTAAATAAGGCCGAAATTCATCATAAACCAAATGCAGCGACCTGGAGTATTGCGCAAAATTTAGAACATCTAATTTTAATTAACCAGTCCTATTTTCCAATGATAGACAGGCTTCGCGATAAAAGTCATAAAAAGCCATTTACCGCTAGATTTGGTTTTTTGGTAAATTTCTTCGGAAAAACAATTCTAAAATCGGTACAGCCTGAAACCACCAAAAAAACAAAAACATTCTCTATTTGGAAACCTTCTGAAACTCAAGTTTCAGAAGAAATATTAGCCAAATTTCTTGAACATCAGGAAAAATTAAGGCAAAAAATTGTAGAATCTGAAGATCTCTTAGAGAAAAACGCGGTAATATCTTCGCCGGCAAATCCAAAAATTGTTTATAAACTTGAGGCTGCGTTTAAAATTATTTTAGCACACGAAGAAAGGCATTTTCAACAAGCCAAAAGACTGCTGGAAATTCAATAATCTAACTTGTAAATCTTGCATTTAGCCTTATTTTTGGGGAAAATTGACTTTCATGAAAATTATTTCCTATAACGTAAACGGAATTAGGGCGGCCATAAGAAAAGGCTTTTTAGAGTGGGTGCAACAGGCAAATCCAGATGTGGTGTGCCTACAGGAGATAAAAGCCCAACCGGAACAATTAAACCTGGACGATTTTAAAGAGGCCGGGTATCCGTACCATTATTGGTATCCTGCACAAAAAAAAGGCTATAGTGGGGTTGCAATTTTAAGCAAGCATAAACCTTTACATGTAGAATATGGTACCGGGATAGATTATATGGATCACGAGGGGCGCACCATAAGGGCAGATTTTGAAGATTTTTCTATCATTAGCTTGTATTTGCCTTCGGGAACCAATATTGCCCGGTTGGAACATAAATTTAAGTTTATGGACGATTTTCAGCTGTATATAGACGAAATTAAACAGGATTTTCCAAATCTTGTAATTTGTGGAGACTATAATATTTGTCACGAAGCTATTGATATTCACGATCCTGTTCGACTTAAAAACGTATCTGGATTTCTACCGGAAGAACGAAAATGGATAGATAATTTTATGAAAAGTGGGTTTATAGACTCTTTTAGGCACTTTAATGAAGGGGGAGAGCAATACTCGTGGTGGAGTTATCGGGCCAATGCCCGGGCCAATAATAAGGGCTGGCGTATAGATTATAATTTAGTGGCAACACCCCTACAAGAAAAACTGAAACGCGCCGTTATATTACCCGAGGCCAAACACAGCGATCACTGTCCTGTGTTGGTAGAATTAGAATCAAAATTTTAAAAAAATAATAATTTATAGTGATGAAAAAAGTAGTGGCTTTAGCAATTTCAGGGATTTTTATGTTTACTTCCTGCGTTTCTTCAAAAAAATACCAGGAACTTGAAAGCAGGCATGCCGATTTAAAAAGGGAAAATAGAAATACACAGGCTGAACTCGAAAAATATAGAGATTTAGATGAAGAATATTCAGCCTTAAAAGAAGATTATGCTGAAGCTACTGCAGAAAGAGACCGGTTAAAAGATGAGTTGGAAAGTGCCAGAAAAAATTATGCTGCCCTAAAGGATTCTTACGATGCGCTGGAAGAAAACAGTTCTGCAGCTATTGCAGAAAATTCCCGTCAAAATCGAGAACTTTTAGCCGAATTAGAGGAGAAAGAACAGGCGTTGGTAGCAGAGCAAGCCAGATTAGATAAATTGCAACGAGATTTAGATGCCCGCTCTAGAAGGGTAGATGAACTGGAAAGCTTAATTGCGGCCAAGGATGCCAAAATGAATGCGCTAAAAGATGCTATTTCCAAGGCACTTACCAATTTTGAAGGGAAAGGTTTAACCGTAGAACAGCGCGACGGAAAAGTTTATGTTTCTATGGAAAATAAGTTGTTGTTTAGCTCGGGAAGCTGGGCCGTAAATGCTGAAGGTAGACAGGCGGTAAATCAATTAGGGAAAGTATTGGCAGGAAACCCGGATATCGCGGTTTTAATTGAGGGCCATACCGATAATGTGCCTTACAGGGGAAGCGGTACACTTAAGGATAATTGGGACCTTTCAACTAAAAGAGCAACTTCTATTGTGCAAATTTTAAAGGAAAATAACAATATAGATCCGCAGAATTTAACCGCAGCCGGCCGTGGGGAGTATGCGCCAATTGCCACTAATGAAACCGCTGAAGGGAAAGCGAAAAACAGAAGAATTGAGGTAATTTTAACACCAAAGTTAGATGAGGTAACTAAATTGCTGAACGAATAAATAATCATTTCCGAAGAAAACCAATGAAATATACCAAGCTACCCAATACCGATATAGAAGTTAGTAAAATATGCCTGGGTACTATGACCTGGGGCGGGCAAAATACTGAAGCCGAAGGCCACGAACAAATAGATTTAGCGCTAGATAAAGGGGTGAATTTCCTGGATACAGCAGAAATGTATTCTATTCCCGGAAAAGCCGAAACCCAGGGTAGTACAGAAGAAATTATTGGTTCCTGGTTTAAAAAATCGGGTAGAAGGGAAGAGGTAGTGCTGGCTTCAAAAGTTGTTGGGCCGGGAAATGCTATGGAACATATAAGGGAAAACCTGGGTTTTTCTAAAGAAGCAATTACCGATGCCTTGCACAAGAGTTTAAAACGACTTCAAACAGATTATATAGACCTTTATCAACTGCACTGGCCGGAGCGAAACACTAATTTCTTTGGAAAATTAGGCTATGAGCACGATCAAAATGAAGCCTGGGAAGAAAATTTTCAGGAAGTCCTGGAAACTTTAAACGGCTTTGTAAAAGAGGGGAAAATTAGGCAGGTAGGCTTGTCTAATGAAACTCCATACGGAGTAATGCGTTTTTTGGAGGAAAGTAGAAAACATAATCTTCCCAAGATGATTACCGTACAAAATCCGTATAATTTGCTAAATAGAAAAGATGAAATTGGACTTACAGAAGTGCTTCATCGTGAAAATATAGGCTTATTTCCCTACTCTCCATTGGGAATGGGAACTTTAACCGGAAAGCATTTAGATGGCGTAGAACCCAATTCAAGACTGGGCTTATTTTCGCAGTATAAACGATATTCTAATGAGCAGGCAGTAAAGGCTACCAGAGCTTATAGCGAAATTGCTAAAAAGCATAACCTGAATTTCGCTCAAATGTCTTTGGCATTTGTAAATACGCGACCTTTTATAACCAGTAATATTATTGGTGCCACTTCTTTAAAACAGTTGACTGAAAATATTGGAAGTATAGAGGTTGAACTTTCGGAGGAAGTTTTAGGCGAGATTAATAAAGTTCACGAAACCTATCCAAATCCTGCACCTTAATAATTATTTGCCCTCCAGGGTTTAAGGAGCTATTGGTGCTACCAAACTTTGGTGTATAAAGGAAGCTTGGTTTGCTGAGGTCCTTATATGGTACCATTCATTAGTTTTTCCCAAAAATTGCAGGGTATCTCTAGCTTTGGAGGTGCTTAAAATTTTTGAGCCTGAAGTTGTCGGCTTATTTCTAAGATTGGCTTTGTTGGTTTTTACTAGCAATTGATGTGGAGTGCTGTCTAATTTCTTAGGTTCGTTTTCCAGAACGTTGGTTTGATATACAAAATGTAAGGGGTTTATGGCGCCACGATAGCTTTTATAAATTCCAAAATGAAGATGTGGGGGTGTGGCCCTGGCATTACCTGTGTTGCCCACAAAGCCCAAGGTATCTCCTCTTTTTACATTCCCCGAGATATTGGCAATACTATCTAAATGCGCATAATAAAGCGATTGCTTGCGTTTTGGGTCCCGTAGCCAAACCTGCTTGCCGCCAAGTCCCTTTTCGCCGGTAAAGCTAAGGCTGCCATCTGTAGCAGCAACTACTGGGGTTCCTCTTTTAGCAAAAATATCTATGCCCTCGTGGCGCCTGGCACCTCCATCGCGATTATCGCCCCAGTAACTTTGTACATTTCTATTTGAGCCGGAACTAACCGGAAAAAGATAAGCCGGTTGTTTCTCTATTTTAAAAGTGAAAGGGGTGTGGGCTTCAATTTCGGGTTGAATAACTAATTTATAGGTAGCTTTTTTATGGGCTTCAAAATTTAATCTTTTCTTCCGGAAACCTGAAGTTTTGATCTTTTCAAATACGTTTGTTGAATCGCCTATCTTTTCAAATAACTCTATAAAAACAACTTGCCCGGTAGAATCGGTTTTCGCTTCAACATTTAAAACCTCTCCGGGTTGAAGCTTGATTTCATAAGAATACACTGAAAAACCTTTAGGAAAGAATTTACCGGTTTCGGCATAAGGCAGATTTATGCCTACACTATCCTGAAATACCGTTTCAGCCGAATTTTCCCAAATTTGAAATAGTTCATCTGAAATATTCAAATCGCGTTTATACTGCTCTTTTGCGGTAGGATTAGTTATAAAATCAGATGCTTTATTAATTTGCGAACATCCGGAAATTATTAAAATTAAGGATAGGCTTAAAAATTTTATCTGCTTCATAATCTTGCGTTTCCGTGCAAATTAAAGCAGTAATTGTGCCAGATTAAGATGCTGTTTTTTTATTCCCCAATCTCTGGGTTACCCAAACAAATGACTTACAACATCTTCAATTTTAGCAACTTTTATCACATTGATGTTGAAATTGCTTTTTGGGACCTTGCTTTGTTTGGAAACCAGGATTGAAGCAAAGCCGAGTTTTTCGGCTTCTATAATACGTTGCTCTACACGGGTAACCGGTCTAATTTCTCCGGCAAGGCCAACTTCAGCAGCAAAACAAATATCTTTTGGAATAGAGATATCTTCATTTGAAGATAAAATAGCAGCAATTACGGCCAGGTCTATTGCAGGATCATCTACACTAATTCCACCTGTAATATTTAAAAAAACATCTTTGGCGCCCAGCCTAAAACCAGCTCGTTTTTCTAGAACAGCCAATAGCATGTTTAGTCGTTTTACATTGTAACCTGTAGCCGACCGTTGTGGTGTTCCATACACAGCTGTACTTACCAGCGCCTGAATTTCTATCATAAGAGGGCGCATTCCTTCTAAAGTGGCCGAAATGGCTGTGCCGCTGAGATCTTCATCGTTCCTGGAAATAAGGATTTCAGAAGGGTTGCTTACTTCTCGTAAACCGCTTCCCTGCATTTCGTAAATACCCAGTTCGTGGGTAGAGCCAAATCGGTTTTTATGAGCCCGTAAAATTCGATATACGTGGTTTCTATCGCCTTCAAACTGCAAAACGGTATCTACCATATGCTCCAGTACTTTTGGGCCTGCAATACTGCCTTCTTTTGTGATATGACCTATTAGAATAACCGGGGTGTTGGTTTCTTTTGCAAATTTTATAAGCTCTGCTGTGCATTCCCTAATTTGGGAGATGCTTCCCGGGGCACTTTCAATATAATCGCTGTGCAGGGTTTGAATAGAATCTATAATAATCACTTCGGGCTCAATGCTTTCAATTTGCCGAAAGATATTTTGGGTTTTGGTTTCGGTAAGAATATAGCAATTGGCAGCGACAGGATTAATACGTTCTGCCCGCATTTTTATTTGTTGCTGACTTTCTTCTCCTGAAACGTATAATACCTTGTAGTTTAATTGAAGTGAAATTTGAAGAAGCAATGTGCTTTTTCCTATGCCCGGTTCACCGCCCAGTAGGGTGAGCGATCCAGGTACAAGTCCGCCGCCTAAAACCCGGTCCAGTTCGGTGTTGCCGGTATTCCATCGGTTTTGGGGGCTGTTTTCAATTTCAGCTATTTTTAAAGGTTTGGAAGTTCGTTTTGCCTGGTTATGGGTAGCGGTTTTCCAGTCTTTTTTATCTGGTTTTTCTACAATTTCTTCAGCAATGGTATTCCACTCGCCACACGAACTGCATTTGCCCTGCCATTTCGCATATTGACTTCCACAATTTTGACAATAGAACGTTGATTTAACCTTGGCCATTTAGCTTTAAATTTTGCTGCTAATAACCGAAATCTTTTTTAATTGCATCGGCTTTTGCCAGCATAAAATCGGTGTTTAAAAATGCTATTTTTTCTTGTCCGTATGCATTTTGGTAGGTTCGCATTGCTTTTCTAGGATTGCCGGTTTCTTCTTCGTAGCGTGCTTCAAAGTAGGTGCCAAGCATAGTGCCGGGATAGTTGTCATAAGCCAGGTCACTTAAACCTTTGTAATCTTCCCATCTTTTCGTTTTTTCAATCGCATTATGAATGGCCATAAAATCTTCTAAGCGTATTTTTTTCTCAATACCGAAAAGCTCGTTTATGCTTTCATATTTATCAGTTAAAAACTCTACTGAAGAAACCGAAGTTTGTAGCAAAAGCTCATTGTAATCTTTCTTACTTATAGATCTGTAAACATTAAAAATGCTCTCGAGGGCGGCAGGGATTGCTTTTCCTACCAAAGAATAGTGGGTAGCATTTTCAAAATTATCAAACTCATAGGTCACCAAATCGTTTTCCAAAGCTGTTAGTTGTTCGTTAAGGGCTTCGATCCCATTTTTTAGCTGTGGGATATCATCAGTTCCGGTAGCCAAATAAAGCCATTTTTTGGTTTCAGATTTCCTTAAGGCATTGCTGATACGATCTACCATTTGGGGTGCCAGGTCCGGGCTTAAATTAATATAGCCATGAAAAATAGGATTGGATTTCAACAGGTAATAATTAATGAAATTTGCCGTATAATCGTGGCCCGCAATTACTCTAAAATTGGCAGTCCTATATTTATTATCTATATGCTGCAAAAGTTCCATTCCCAGGAATTCAAAAAAGGCTGCGCCTTTATTTGCCGGAAGAAAATTGTGATCTTCATAATAAGCATCGTCCATACGCGATTTACTTTGGTTGACGCCAACTACAATCATTTCGGGGGCATCTTCCCAATAGGAATAATAATCTACATTGCCGGCCATGGGTTCAAATAGATAGTCGCCATCTAATACCAGGATTACCGGGTAGGTTTTTTCGGTGTTTTCTTCGTAATTTCTTGGTAATTGAATTTTAATTTCCCTTGTTTCCCCAAGTTTTTGGGAAGAAATAGTTTCATAAAGTGTTTGTGCTGAACTTAGTAGCGGTGCTACCAGCAGCACAAAAATTAGTAATTTTTTAATCATAGGTGTTGGGTTTTGTTTAACCAACACAAGATATAATTTATTTCCGACGGTTGAAAATTGGGAGGAAAATGAAGGAAAGTCCGCCCAGGATAAGTACCAAAAGGGTTTGTGTGCTCCAGGTAATCCATCCAAAGGCTTCGCCGGTTTGTTTAGAAATGCCAAAAACAACTAAGATAGCCCCAATGGCCACCGGGTAAACGCCAATTCCGCCATTGGTAGCCGAAACTGCAAAAGAACCCACAACAAAAGTAGCCATAACTACAGAGAAACTAACTTTTTCCATTCCGGGAACGGCAAAAATAATTACATAGAACATTAGAATGTACATAATCCATATAAACAGGGTATGGAAGATAAATGCCCATTTTTGTTCCATTTTAAAAATACTTCGCATCCCTTCTAAAAGTCCGCGTGCCATTTTTTTTATGCGAACTAAAAATGAGAGTTGTGATCTTTTTATAAACTGAAGTACAATAATACCGAGTAATAAAAGAGCTATAAGTAAACCGAAACTGGTTAAGGGGTTAATATTATTATTGCTAAAGTAAGTGAGTAAATATTCGGTTTGAAGTAATAATGTGAATGCCGTAATAGACAGCATAATAACAACATCGGCAATTCTTTCAGAAATAATGGTCCCGAATGCTTTTTCAAAAGGGATCTTTTCATAAGAGGAGAGACTCGCTGCGCGCAAAACTTCCCCCGATCTTGGAATTCCGAAATTTGCCAGGTACCCGGCCATTACGGCCATAAAGCTATTGAGGAGCCTGGGTTTGTAGCCCATAGGTTCTAGCATAAACTTCCAGCGGTACGCACGCGAAAGGTGGGAGAGTCCGCCAAGAACCATAGATAGTAGTAAAAACCAGGGATTGGCATTTAAAATATTTTGCCATAATTCTTCCCTTTCTTCTGGTGTGGCGGTATTTAGGGAATACCAAACTAAAAAAACTCCCAGTAAAAGTGGGAGTATAATTTTAAGTATTTTAACCAGGTTCTTATTCAAATGAATTAGCTCAAAAGATTGTTTTCTTCATTAGGGAATACAAGTGAAGGTTTAAATGATTTTGCTTCTTCAAAATCCATAATAGCATAAGCGATTAATATTAAAATATCGCCCTTGGCAACTTTCCTGGCCGCGGCACCATTTAAGGTAATTTCGCCAGAATTTCTTGGACCCGGTATTACATATGTTTCCAAGCGTTCTCCATTGTTGTTGTTTACAATTTGGACTTTTTCCCCTTCAATTATATTGGCAGCTTCCATAAGATCTTCATCTATAGTAATACTGCCTATGTAATTAAGATCGGCACCTGTAACTTTTACTCTGTGTATTTTAGATTTTACTACGTGAACTTGCATAGTTTATTCTTCGTTATTTAGGGCAATATTGTCTATAAGCCTAACTTCTCCAACATAGGCCGCGATAAAAGCACGGTAGGTATTGCCTTTTCTTTTTCGGTTAATTTTTTCTAATGTTTGGGTATTGGCAATCTCAAAATATTCTAGTTTTAAAACCTGATGATTTTTAAATTGCCCCTCTACCCAGTTTTGAATATATTCTGCACTTTTTGTGCCAAATAGTTCGTTAACTTTAAGCAGGGTTTTGTAAATAAAAGAGGCTTCCTCACGCTCAAAAGTATTCAACCTCTCATTTCGGGAACTTCTTGCTAATCCATTTTCTTCCCTTAAAATAGGGCAGCCTACTATTTCTACAGGAAGCCCGGTTTTATCAATTAATTTTCTTACAATTTGTAATTGCTGAAAATCTTTTTCACCAAAAAAAGCCTTGTGTGGTGTAATTACTTCGAAGAGTCTTTTTACGATGGTTCCAACCCCGTCAAAATGTCCGTTTCGGTGTTTTCCCTCCATTACTTGCTCTAATCCATCAAAATTAAACTGCTCGGCACTTATATTTTCGCCATATAATTCTTTAGCTGTGGGAGTGAAAATCCAAAGCTCAGGATCGGCTTGTTTTAAAAGCCTTATATCTTCCTCTAAAGTACGCGGATATTTCTCAAGATCGGCAGGGTTGTCAAATTGGGTTGGGTTTACAAAGATGCTGATAATCACCTGATCACATTCCTGTAATGCTTGTTTTACCAGGGATAAATGTCCCTGGTGTAATGCCCCCATGGTGGGGACTAAACCAATGATTTTTGCATTGGATTTTGCGGCCTTAACCGCCGCTTTTAGAAGGGTTTTTTCTTTGAAAACCTGCATTTTATTATAAAATTAACAGCGTGCAAACTTAATATATTACTAGCAATCTGCATAAATTTTTGTAATTTTGCGTGTTTTTTGTTCGCAATCGCAATTAAAGCCATCTATTTATGAAAGATAAGAGGATATTATACGTATCATCTGAAGTTATTCCTTACCTGCCCGAAACCGAAATATCATCCACGTCTTTTGAAGCCGCAAAAATGGTAAATAATATTGGAGGGCAAATAAGAATTTTTATGCCCCGGTTTGGTAATATCAATGAACGCCGCCACCAACTTCACGAAGTGATAAGGCTTTCTGGGATGAATTTGGTGATTAATGATCTAGATATGCCATTAATTATTAAAGTGGCATCTATTCCTAAGGAAAGAATGCAGGTTTACTTTATAGATAATGAAGATTACTTTAAAAGAAAAGCTACTCTCACTGATGAGGATGGTAACTTATTTGAAGATAATGACGAGCGTGCCATCTTTTTTGCTAAAGGAGTAATAGAAACCGTGAAAAAATTAAATTGGTCGCCCGATATTATTCATGTACATGGTTGGCTGGCATCCTTGCTTCCGTTGTATCTAAGATGTTATTATGGGAATGAGCCTTTGTTTAATGGTGCAAAAATAGTTACTTCTGTATACAATCAAGACTTCGAAGGAACGTTAGATGAAGAGATGCAGGAGAAAGTCTTGTATGACGGAATGGAGAAAGAAGATATAAAACATTTAAAAACCCCAAACTTTGTTAATTTAATGAAGCTGGCAGCAGATCATTCAGATGCGGTAATTACAGCCGGTGATAATATCCCTGAAGAACTTGCTACATATTTAACCAGAATTAATAAGCCATTGCTTCCTTATAAAAATAGGGAAGAATTTAGCCAGGCTTATCAGGATTTTTATACTAACGAAGTTTTATCTGAATAGAAATTTTTATCGAATGAATTTAATGAGAATGATGTATAAAACAGCAACTTTACTTGTTGTTGTTTTTGCTTTTGTGGCCTGTGATGATGAGTATAGTACTGTTGGAGGTGAGATTATTGAAAATACCAGTGATCTTGAGCTAGAGGAGGTTGAAGTTACTGCCTACAGTAAAAAAATCAATTCAGTACAAACAAATAAGCTTGGAAACCATTTATTGGGGGTTTATAATCATCCTATTTACGGGCAAACCACAGCAAGTATTCTTACTCAAATTTCACTACCTACACAAAACCCTACTTTTGGTACAGAACCAGAGCTTGATAGTGTGGTTTTAACAATTCCTTATTTTAGTACTGAAGCTGATTCAGATGAAGATGGGAATATAACTTATGCTTTAGACTCTGTGTATGGCAACACTCCAATTAGAATTTCTATTCAGGAATCTAATTATTATTTGAGAGATTTAGATCCAGATGCCGATTTTCAGGATAGTCAACGTTATTACTCAGATGAGCAAGATTTATTTGAACAAAACCTTACCGGGGAGGTGATTTACGAAAATGATAATTTTCTGCCTTCTAATCAGGCTATTGTTTCCTATGAAGAAAATGACCAGGGTGAGCAAGATACCATTGTTTCCGGTCCGGCGTTAAGAATTAAACTTCCGACTGCGTATTTTCAGGAAAAAATTATAGAAAAAGAAGGTTCTGGCGTACTTAGTAATAATAATAATTTTAAGAATTACTTGCGCGGAATGTTTATTAAAGCTGAGCCAAAAGAAGAAGATGGGACCATGATCTTTTTTAACCTTAATAAAGAGTCTGGTGCCGGAATAGAACTGTTTTATACCAATGAGGTGGAAACCACCAATGATGATGGCGGTACAGATACCATAAGACGTCGTAAACAATATAAACTTGATTTGGGTAGTACTATTGTAAATAGTTTTAAAGGAGAGTATCCGGGAGATATATTGCAGGCTATAGAAGAAAGTAATGCGGAAGCAGGTGCTGAAAAGCTTTTCCTGAATGGGGGAGAAGGAAGTATGGCGGTGATAGAGCTTTTTCAGGATGAAGAGCAAATAGAGGCTTTAAAAGAAAAGGACTGGCTTATTAACGAGGTTAATCTTAATTTTTACGTAGATAAAAGCTTTGTTAGTGAGATGAATGAGTATAATAGGCTTTATTTGTATGACCTTGATAATGGAAGGTTGCTGGCAGATTTAAGTTTTGCTCGTAATTTTGTTCAGGATTTTAATTCTGCCCAACCACTTAATTCCCTAACTTCCTTTTCTAAAATTTTGAAAGATGCCTCTAATGATGAGCCTGTTGGATATAAAATAAATCTTACCCAGCACGTAACCAATATTTTGGAGGATGATGCTGAGAATGTTCGGTTGGGATTGGTGTTGGTTGATAATATTAACAATGTATTTTTAGACAGAAGAGACGGTCCTATTACCCCATTACAATCAGGTGTGAGAGGGCTTGATGATATTGAGACAATACCATCAGAAGTAATTACAACCCCCGAGGGCACTGTTTTGCACGGTAACCTATCAAACGATGAAGAGAAACGATTAAAACTTAGAATATACTACACAGAGATTAAATAATTTACTAACTAATACCAATATACTATTATGTGCGGAATTGTAGGATATATTGGGCACAGGGATGCTTATCCCGTTGTCCTTAAGGGGCTTCAAAGACTGGAATATCGTGGATACGATAGTGCAGGAATTGCCCTTTATGATGGAGAAGAACTTAAGCTTTGCAAAACACAAGGTAAGGTTGCGGCTCTAAAAGAAAAACTTGAAAATACCATAACTATCAACGGAAATGTTGCGATAGGCCATACACGCTGGGCTACTCATGGAGAGCCAAGCGATGTAAACAGTCATCCGCATTATTCAAATTCGGGAGATTTAGTTATTATTCATAATGGCATTATAGAAAATTATGATGCTTTAAAAAAAGAATTGAAAACCAGGGGGTACACCTTTAAAAGTGATACCGATACCGAAGTATTGGTTAATCTTATTGAAGATGTAATTATAAAAGAAGGTGTTAAGCTTGGTAAGGCCGTTCAAATTGCATTAAACCAAACTATTGGTGCTTATGCAATTGCGGTTTATAATAAAACCAAACCAGATGAAATTGTTGTGGCTCGTTTAGGGAGTCCGCTTGCCATTGGAGTTGGGGAAGATGAATTTTTTATAGCCTCAGATGCTTCGCCTTTTATTGAGTATACCAATAATGCAATTTACCTGGAAGATGGTGAAATGGCCGTGGTACGCAGGGGGAAAGAGGTTAAAGTACGAAAGATTCATGACGATACTTTAGTGGTTCCTTATGTTCAGGAGTTGCAACTTAATCTAGAGCAGATAGAAAAAGGTGGTTATGAGCACTTTATGCTTAAAGAAATTCATGAGCAACCAACTGCAATAAAAGATACTTATCGGGGTAGGATGTTGCCCGACGAAGGTATAATTAGAATGGCAGGAGTAGACGATAATCTGGAACGTATAGCTAATGCGAAACGAATTCTTATCGTGGCCTGTGGTACCAGCTGGCATGCCGGTTTAGTTGCTGAATATATTTTTGAAGAACTGGCGAGGATTCCTGTAGAAGTGGAATATGCTTCAGAATTTAGGTATCGTAATCCTATTATTTCAGAAAAAGATGTCATAATAGCAATTTCCCAAAGTGGGGAAACTGCCGATACGATGGCGGCTATAAAACTTGCCAAGGAAAAAGGTGCATTTGCTTTTGGGGTTTGTAATGTGGTGGGGTCTTCTATTTCAAGAGAAACCCATGCAGGGGCTTACACTCATGCCGGGCCCGAAATTGGTGTGGCTTCAACAAAAGCTTTTACTACTCAAATTACAGTACTTACTTTATTGGCTTTAAAACTTGCCAAACAAAATGGGACTATTTCTCATACAGAGTTCATGACCTATTTGCAGGAAATGGAGCGTATTCCTTCTAAAATTGAAAGTGCTTTAGAGGGTGATGAACATATAAAGATGATTGCCGATATTTATAAGGATGCCAGAAACTGCCTTTACTTGGGTAGGGGGTATAACTTTCCGGTTGCATTGGAAGGGGCACTTAAGCTTAAAGAAATTTCCTATATTCATGCTGAAGGCTATCCGGCTGCCGAAATGAAACACGGTCCTATTGCACTTATTGATGAAGAAATGCCGGTAGTAGTGATAGCGACTAAAAAAGGGCATTATGAGAAGGTGGTGAGTAATATACAGGAAATCAAGTCTAGAAAAGGTAAAATTATAGCTATTGTTACCGAAGGTGATACCGAAGTAAGAGAACTTGCCGATCACGTAATTGAAGTGCCTGAAACCCTGGAGCCTTTAACACCACTTGTTACAACCATTCCGCTTCAGTTGTTGTCTTACCATATTGCGGTAATGCTTGGGAAAAATGTAGATCAACCCAGAAACTTAGCTAAGTCGGTTACGGTAGAATAACGGCGTATTCGATTTAAGTAAGAATATATAAATCCCTTTTGAAATTTTCAGGAGGGATTTTTGTTTTAATGGCTGCTTAAGGCTTAATTTTGCTCGCTTTACTAAGCTTGAAAAAAGTTATTTTAAGAGAGGTATGATTTTATTTAGAAAAAACTATCTTTGCAGCCTGAAAATACCTTTCTGCGTTTTTAACGCATTGTGAATTATAATATTGGGGTTTTCAGATATTTTAAATACGAAAACATTAAAGAATTAAATAATGTCTAAAGTAACAGGTAAAGTTGCCCAAATTATTGGCCCTGTAGTTGATGTTGTGTTCGACTCAGAGAATGCTGAATTGCCAAAAATCTATGATTCTTTGGAAATCACCAGAAAAGATGGTTCCATTTTAGTTTTAGAAGTGCAATCGCACATTGGAGAAGAAACTGTGAGAACAGTATCTATGGATTCTACCGATGGTTTAAGCCGTGGTGTAGAAGTGGTTGCTACAGGAGCACCTATACAAATGCCAATTGGTAAAGATGTATATGGTCGTTTATTCAACGTTGTTGGAGATGCTATTGACGGTCTTGGAGAGCTTCCTAAATCTGGAAAAGATGGAATGCCTATCCACAGGGAAGCACCAAAATTTGAGGACTTATCTGTTTCTACAGAGGTTTTATTTACCGGGATTAAAGTAATTGACCTTATTGAACCTTATGCAAAAGGTGGTAAAATTGGTCTTTTTGGTGGTGCCGGTGTAGGTAAAACTGTATTGATTCAGGAATTAATTAATAATATCGCAAAAGGCCACGGTGGTCTTTCTGTATTTGCCGGGGTAGGAGAGCGTACTCGAGAAGGAAATGACCTTCTTCGTGAAATGCTTGAATCTGGTATTATAAAATATGGTGACGCTTTTTCTGAATCTATGGAAGAAGGCGGTTGGGATCTTAAAAAGGTCGATAAAACTGCAATGTTAGATTCTAAAGCAACTTTCGTTTTTGGACAAATGAACGAACCGCCAGGGGCACGTGCTCGTGTGGCGTTATCAGGACTTACAATAGCCGAATTTTTCCGTGATGGAGCGGGAGATGGCCAGGGGAAAGATGTTCTTTTCTTCGTAGATAATATTTTCCGTTTTACACAGGCTGGTTCGGAGGTGTCTGCACTTCTTGGGCGTATGCCTTCTGCGGTAGGTTATCAGCCAACTTTGGCAACAGAGATGGGTGCGATGCAAGAGCGTATTACTTCAACTAAAAACGGATCTATTACGTCTGTACAGGCGGTTTATGTACCTGCCGATGACCTTACCGACCCGGCGCCGGCAACAACATTTGCCCACCTGGATGCAACTACGGTACTTTCACGTAAAATTGCCGAGCTAGGTATTTACCCTGCGGTAGATCCATTAGAGTCTACTTCAAGAATTCTTACTGCCGATATTTTAGGTGACGATCATTATAAGTGTGCACAACGAGTAAAAGAGCTTTTACAGCGTTATAAAGAATTGCAGGATATTATTGCTATTCTTGGTATGGAAGAACTTTCTGAAGAGGATAAGCTTGCTGTATCACGTGCCAGACGTGTACAACGTTTCCTATCTCAGCCTTTCCACGTAGCCGAGCAGTTTACCGGTTTAAAGGGAGTTTTGGTTGATATTAAAGATACTATTAAAGGATTTAATATGATTATGGATGGTGAATTAGATCACCTTCCGGAATCGGCTTTTAACCTTAAAGGTACTATAGAAGAAGCCATTGAGGCCGGAGAAAAAATGTTGGCTGAAGAAGACTAATTTATTTTTAGCCGCAATTGTAGGTAACACAAAATAAAATATGATGTCCTTGTAATAGTTGTAGGCTGTAAACTAAAAGATATGTACTTAGAAATAGTAACCCCTGAAGCTGTAGTTTTTAAAGCTGATATTAATGCAGTAAAAGTTCCCGGTCATGCCGGAGAATTTCAAATGCTGAATAATCACGCGCCTATAGTTTCTACTTTGGTTGAAGGTGAAGTTAAAATAGAACTTGCTGCCTCTAACAAGGAGCTGGACGATGAGCTTTCTGAAGACTTCAGAAAAGATAAAGGCAGTAGTAATATTCTTTATTATACGATAAAAGGTGGTGTTTTAGAATTGAAAGATAATAAAGCTATTATTCTGGCCGATTAATTTTAGAATATTTAATACTTGAGAAGCCGGACAAACGTCCGGCTTTTTTTATGCCTGTTTAATTACTAATTGTAAATGCTGTGAAGTCTGTTAAGGAGCAAAATAAAGCTTATCTATATGCGGTTTTGGCTGTACTGTTGTGGAGCACGGTAGCGGCGGCCATGAAGTTGTCTTTAGAGTATTTTGACTATCTACAATTGCTGTTTCTTGCGGTTTTAGGTTCTTTAATCTCTTTGTTTTTTATACTGATTCTTCAGAAGAAATTAAAAGAGATTTTTCGCTTTCCGAAAATAGCTTATTTGAAATCGGCTGTTTTTGGTTTGGTAAATCCTTTTATATATTATGTAGTCCTATTTAAAGCTTACTCTTTACTGCCTGCACAGGAAGCGCAGCCTTTAAATTATACATGGCCAATAATGATTACCTTACTTTCTATTCCTATTCTAGGTCAAAAGATTAGCGTTAAAAATTTTATAGCTATTGTTATTAGCTTTTTGGGGGTAGCAGTAATTTCTACACAAGGCAATTTATTATCTTTCTCTTTTAGCAACCCTTATGGGGCATTGTTGGGGCTTGCTTCTGCCGTGATCTGGGCTTTGTTTTGGATATATAATATAAAAGATGAGAGAGATGAAATCAGTAAGTTGTTCCTTAACTTTTTATTTGGAATGATATATATTAGTATTGCGCTATTTGCATTTTCAGAGTTTCCTTCTTTTTCGATAGAAAGTTATGCTGCGGCTGCCTATGTTGGTCTTTTTGAAATGGGAATCACTTTTGTAATTTGGTCTTTAGCCTTAAAGAAATCTTCTCATGCCGCAAAGGTTAGTAAGTTTATCTATTTGGTGCCTTTTCTATCTTTAATAGTTATCTATTTTGTGCTGGGAGAGACTATTCTTTTGTCCACAATCGTAGGGCTTGTTTTTATCGTAAGTGGTTTAGTTTTTGACAATATTAATTTCTCCAGGCTTTTAACAAAAATTAAAAACAGAAAAAAACTTAGGAAGCTTTAATTAGTCTTTTGGGGTGTAATACAAAATATCTCCGGGCTGGCAGTTAAGAGCCTCGCAAATCGCTTCTAAAGTTGAAAATCTAACGGCTTTGGCCTTTCCTGTTTTTAAAATTGAAAGGTTTGCTTTGGTAATTCCAATTTTTTCAGCCAGTTCGTTACTTTTTACGCCCCGATCTTCCAGGATTTTATCTAGATTTATTATAATTGGCATAACTAAACTGTTAATTTGTTTTCTTCTTTTAAAATTTTAGCATTATTGAAAATACTCGAAAGGAATATTAAAAATAAGCCTATACCTATCACAAACCAAAAATCAAATAGATCTGCACTTATCCTTAAACGTCCTTGAAATATAATCCTGAATATAAAATATGCCAGGGCGTCAATAATAGTAATGTATATAATTAACTGACCAATTAATCTGAAGCTTGCAATCTGAAATCTCGTAAATAATTGGCCGGCAAGTAAATTTTTCATCAAGTTTTTAAATAATAGGAAGATGTAAATCCAAAATCCGCCTGATAATAGTTTATAGGTTAAAGTGGTGTATAGTGCATTTCCTGATTCGATTTTAAACTCTTCAGCATCTCGCAATATTTTAAGTATATCCCATGGATTAATAAAGACTGCATAAAGTAGAAAACCAAGTAAAATTATTCAGCCAAAGATCATAAGATAATAAGCTATGCTGAAAATATTCTTAAGCCATTCTGAAGATTTCATTTTTAGGTAATTATTGTTTAACAATAACAAATTTATATTTAATTATTGAAAAACAATAATTCTGTTAATGATAATTGGTAAATTAATTTCAGCATTTTAAGAAATTTGCTAAGAAACAGGCTTCAGGAAATGATTAAAAATGAGAAGCTGCTAAATCGGTGTGCTTTCTGCAGCTTTATGGGGGTTTTGGTAATAAAACTTCAATAAATCTATTATATTTGCGAGGAACGGACTTTTTGAGAGATAATATATGCTAACAGCAATACTTTTAGGTTTTTTATTCGCGTTGTTTCTGGTATTTACAGGAAAGTTCTTCAGGGGGAAAATGGCCATCCTTTCGGCGCTTATCCCGGCAGGCCTTTTTGCTTATTTTGCCAGTTTTATTCCAAAGATTAGTTCAGGAGAAATTATTAGTAGAACTTACCAATGGGTTCCGGCATTTGGCGTAGATCTCAGTTTTAAACTGGACGGCCTTTCGCTTCTTTTTTCCTTAATGATTACCGGGATTGGTTTCCTGGTGTTTGCATATACCGCCTCATATCTTAGGGGGCACAAATATTTAGATAGGTTTTACGGATATTTAAGCCTTTTTATGGCGGCCATGCTTGGGTTGGTACTTTCTGATAACCTAATCTCTATGTTTGTATTTTGGGAGTTAACCAGTATAAGTTCATTTTTTCTTATTGGTTTTAATAATACCAATCCGGCTTCGCGAAAATCTGCCTTAACAGCATTGGGGATAACCGGTTTTGGGGGATTTTCTTTGTTGGCAGGAGCTTTGTTGTTAGGCAGTATTAGTGGTACGTATAGTATTTCTGAAATGCTGAGTATGAAGGAGGCTATTGCCGGTAGTGAATACTATATTTTAGCAGTGATTTTTATTTTTGTTGCTGCATTTACGAAATCGGCTCAATTTCCTTTTCATTTCTGGCTGCCCGGTGCCATGAAGGCGCCTACTCCCGTTTCAACTTATTTGCACTCGGCGACGATGGTAAAAGCGGGTATTTATCTACTTATGCGTTTTACGCCGGTATTAGGAGATCAGGAATTTTGGAATACTACTTTAATAATTGTAGGTGGTGTTACGATGGTTTACTCTGCTGTACACGCCCTTTTTAGAATCGATCTTAAAGGAGTTTTAGCTTATTCTACTATTTCTGCCCTTGGAATCCTGGTATTCTTAATTGGATTAGGAAGTAAGGATGCTTTTTTGGCTGCCTCGGTTTTTATAATTGTTCATGCCTTATATAAAGCTACTTTATTCCTTGTAACCGGAATAATAGATCACCAAACGGGTACCAGGGATGTAACCAAATTGGCAGGACTTCGAAAAATTATGATGCCTGTGGCAATTGCAGGTATTTTAGCAGCGATCTCAAGTGCGGGTATTCCGCCAACAGTTGGATTCTTAGGGAAAGAGCTTACCTATGAAGCTAGTTTGCACGCTGAAGCTTTTATAGTAGTTATCGTGGTAGCTATTGTTTTAACTAAAATATTATTGCTCTGGGCCGGTTTTGTAGCCGGAATAAAACCTTTTACCGGAAAGCTTCCTGAAGAGTATACAAATGTAAAAGCCCCCGATTTCTTAATGTGGGGGCCGGCAATTATCCTGGCTGTTTTAGGTCTCATATTTGGGATATTTCCAATGATAATAGAATCGGCTTTAGTGAAACCTGTGGTTTCAGCTTTAGGAGCTGATGCTTCAGAGTATCACCTCGCGTTATGGCATGGTTTCAATACGGTCTTGCTATTAAGTGCTATTACTATTGCCGTGGGTGTTCTTCTTTACTTTCTAGTGAAACCTTCAGTAAAACTTGAAAATAAGATTGGAAAGTTAGAGTTTATTTCGCCAAAAAGTATTCTGGAAAAAGGAACGCACTATTTTAATGTGTTTTCTGCATTCTGGACTAATGTATTCCAAAATGGCTATTTAAGAAATTATGTGACTACAATAGTACTATTTCTGGTTGTTTTGGTGAGCTACATTATGTTTGGAAGTTCTAGAGTAGTTATAGATCATACGCAACTATCTCAGGTTACTGCTTATGAATTGGTGGTAGCCTTAATTTTAATTGCCGGCGTTTTCTATACGGTTTTTACAAAATCGAGACTTGCTGCCGTGGCGGCTATGGGTGTTGTTGGTTTGGCAATTTGTTTGATTTTTGTTTTTTACAGTGCGCCCGATTTGGCGATGACGCAGTTTTCTATAGATACGTTAACCGTAATTTTATTTGTATTGGTGCTATATAGATTGCCGAAGTATTTGACTCTTTCAGACTATAAAATGAGGATTAGGGATGGGGTATTGTCGGCAGCTTTAGGTACAGTAATATGCCTATTGGCACTTCAGGTTTTAGCTGAACCAACCAATAGTGAGGTTGGTGATTTTTATGCTAAAAATGCTTATATAATGGCCCATGGAAAGAACGTGGTAAATGTTATTCTTGTAGACTTTAGGGGCATAGATACATTTATGGAAATTTCAGTATTGGCTATCGCAGCCATAGGTGTTTTTGGCTTGTTGAAACTAAGGTTGAAAAGTACTGATAGGTCCCAGTAAAGACAATGTTAAAAGCCATTTAGGCTTACTAAAATTTATACAGATGAGTACGCTAATTTTAAGAACAGCTTCTAATTACCTTTTACCGGTATTGCTGGTGTTCTCTATTTTTATATTATTGCGCGGGCACTATTTGCCGGGCGGTGGCTTTGTGGGTGGCTTAATTGCTGCAATTGCATTTGTATTGCACGCTTTCGCCAATGGCCTGGATGATACTAAAAACTTATTGAGATTTCACCCCGGTTTTTTGATGCCGGTAGGCTTAGCTCTTGCTTTTTTTAGCGGGTTGTCTCCAATATTTGTTGATCAGGCTTTTATGACAGGGCTTTGGTTCCCCGAACCTTTCCCGGTAATTGGTAATGTAGGCTCAGCTTTATTTTTTGATATTGGGGTATACCTTGTGGTAATAGGTGTTACCCTCACAATAATATTTACAATCTCAGAATCAGCTTAATTTATGGAAGTTCTTTTAGCGATAATTATTGGGATTCTGTATGCTGCGGGTATTTATATGATGCTTCGCAGAAGTTTGGTGAAACTCATTATTGGAATTATACTCTTAGGAAACGGGGCCAACCTGCTTATATTTCTTCTTGGAAGAATTACTGAAGGGGCACCGCCAATTATCCCCGGAGAATCCAAAGTGTTTTTAGAGGCATACGCAGATCCTGTTCCACAGGCATTAATATTAACCGCTATCGTAATTAGTTTCGGTTTACAATCTTTTGCCATTATTCTTGTGAAAAGAGCGCATAAGGTGGTTAAAACCGATGATCTGGACGAAATGAACGCAACAGACGAAGATTCATGACACAACAATTAATATTATATCCTTTACTGCTGCAATTATTATTGGCTATTTTGCTGATGTTTTTTTGGAAAAGAATTGGAGCGCAGCGTGTAATTAGTATACTTGGTAGCATTGTTCACCTTGGTGTTAGCATAGGTGTCTTTGCCTATATTTGGAACAATGGAACTCAAACCGTGCAGGCAGGTAGTTGGGAGGCGCCTTTTGGTATAACCTTTATCGCCGATACCTTTGCAATAACCATGGTTTTATTAACTTCTATTGCCGGGTTGGCGGTTTCGATATTTTCAGCGGGTTCTGTAATTAGCGACCGATTAAGATTTGGGTATTTTCCCATATTTCACTTCTTATTATTAGGACTTACCGGGGCTTTTTTAACCGGTGATATTTTTAACCTGTATGTTTGGTTTGAAATTATTATAATTAGCTCTTTTGTGTTAATAACTATTGGTGGTGAAAAAGCTCAATTGGAAGGGGCTGTAAAATATTTTACACTTAATTTCCTGGCCTCCATGATATTTTTAACCGCCATTGCGGTGCTTTATGGTTTAACCGGAAGCCTTAACATGGCCGATCTTGCCAATAAAGTAGCTGCAGTTGAAAACCGGGCCCTGGTAGAGATTACCGCTATTTTATTTTTAATTGGCTTCGGAATTAAATCGGCGGTTTTTCCTCTGTATTTTTGGTTGCCGGCTTCTTATCATACGCCGCCTTCGGCTGTATCGGCCATTTTTGGTGGTTTGCTTACTAAAGTAGGTGTGTATGCCTTAATTAGGGTTTTTACCCTGATTTTTGTTGAAGATGTGTTCCTGGATCAAATCTTACTGGTGCTCGCTATTTTTACACTTTTTAGTGGAGCTTTGGGCGCGCTGGTTCAAAATAATATTAGGAAAGTATTTTCATACTTAATTATTTGCCATATTGGTTATATGATTATTGGATTGGGAATGTTTACCGAAGTAGCCATAGCCGGAGCAATTTTTTACCTGGTTCACGATATTCTTGTAAAGACAAATTTATTTATGGTTAGCGGGTTGATTTATCGCATTAAAGGCTCTAATAGCTTACGTGCATTGGGCGGGTTTTATGCCCAATATCCTAAGTTGAGTTTGTTGATGTTTATCCCATTGTTCTCATTGGTTGGAATCCCACCTTTATCTGGTTTTTGGCCTAAAATATCGTTGATTACCGCTAGTTTTGATACAGGAAGTTATTGGAGCTTGGCAGCCATTATCTTTGCAAGTTTTATTACCTTGGTGGTAATAGCAAAGCTTTGGGCCGAAGTTTTCTGGAAAGATGCACAGGAAATACCGGTTAAACCTAAGTTTAGGTATTACCACAAGATTAAAAAAATAAAAAGGATTCAAATAATAGTACCTATTGTTTTCTTAAGTATGGTGACTTTGTATGTAGGTTTTGGTGCAGAACATATTCAAACCCTGGCAGCAAGAATTGCATCAGAATTGATAGATAACCAACTTTATATAGATGCGGTACTTAACACACAAATATCCGAATAATGAAGAGCAGGTTTGTATCTAACTTATTACTCACCTTTGTATGGGTAGCCCTTACAGGAGATTTTAGTTTTCAAAATTACCTGTTTGGATTCCTTGTGAATTTCTTTATTCTGTGGGTTATTACGCGAGGAAGTAGTGATGCACGGTATTTTATGCTTCTTCCTAAACTTATTGCTTTCTTTTTCTATTTTTTATGGGAACTGTTTAAAGCAAATTTGCAGGTAGCTTATGAAGTGGTTACCCCAAACTTTAGAATGAAACCGGGAATTGTTAAAGTTCCTCTTACCATACAAAGCAACCTTGGGATAACTTTTCTGGCAAATATGATCTCGCTTACGCCCGGTACACTAAGCCTTGATGTATCTAACGATAAAAAGGTGCTTTATGTACATAGCATGTATATAACCGATAGGCAGGAATTTATCGATGGGATAAAAAATGGATTTGAAAAACGTATTTTGGAAATATTGAGATGACGCTAACCGATTATTTATATTATATAATTTTACCAATTTTGGCCTTTTCGGTATTGCTTATAGTTTACCGATTTATAAAGGGACCAAGCATTGCCGATAAGATTATTGCTCTAGATGTTTTAATCACTACCGGGATTGGAATTATTGGTGTGTATAGTATTATACACGGAAGATCTACTTTTCTAGATACCGCAATGATTCTTGCATTGATTGCTTTTTTAAGTACAGTAGCTTTTTCTTATTACCTTGAAAAAAGAAATAGAAAGAAATGAGTTCAGTAATAATTGTAATTTTAGTTACTTTAGGAACCTTGTTCGTTTTGCTTTCGGCAATCGGACTTATAAGAATGCCCGATACTTACATGCGAATTTCGGTGAATACTAAGGCCGCAACCCTGGGAGTGGGTTTAATTTTAGTGGGAACAGCAGTTTTCTTTAACGACCTTTCTACTACTTCCAGAGCTTTGGTGATTATTCTTTTTGTGTTCTTAACTGCACCGGTTAGTGCACATTTAATTGGACGGGCTTCTTATTTTATGGGGGTTAAATTGTGGAAAGGTTCTATTATGGACGATCTTCGTGGGAAATATCAGAAAAACTCCTATGTTTTAAAGAGTGAAACAGACGATAGCCCTGAAGATAACGTAGATCATTCTAAAATGGATGATGAGGCTTCGCAATAGGCTATTTAAAACAGGAACTCTATAGTTTAAGAAGCCTTTAAGGCTATTGCGGTGTATTCTTTTAGCTTTTATTTTCCTTTTGTGTTCTTTTCTTTGCCATTAACTTGCGCTCAATAAAACCAAAAAGAAGGTTTATGGCCACTATTGTTATGCATACAACTAAAAGTTCGGTATACATTTGTAATGCTGCAAGTGCTCCCGCACCGGCACTACACCAAATGGTAGCCGCAGTAGTTAAGCCTTTTACATTTTTACCATGCTGAAGTATGGTGCCGGCACCAATAAAACCAATTCCTGTAACTACCTGTCCCAAAACCCTGGAGGTGTCTACAAATTCATCGCCTTTAAATTCTAGCGAAACCAATATAAAAACACAAGCTCCAAGTGCCACAAGGGCGTTTGTTTTTAATCCTGCGCTTTTCCCAGAAAATTCTCTTTCTATACCTATAAATAGTCCGGCTATGGCTGCCAGACCAATGCTTATGCTAAATTCTGCCAGTTCCATATTTATTAGTTGGTTAAAGTTGTAGTTTTGCAAAATGCAGGAATTACCTTTAAAATTAGCTAAAAGTTTAGAGAATAGAAAGCAGGAAAGGGCTTTTAGAGTTCTTAACTCATCATCATCCCTTATAGATTTTTCTTCTAATGATTATCTTGGGTTGGCTTCTTCCGACAAAATTTACCATAAGGCCCATGACGTCTTAAAGCAACATAATATTCTATATAATGGAGCCACCGGTTCCAGGTTGCTTTCCGGTAACCATAAGTTGTATGCGTTAACCGAAAACCTTTTGGCAGAATTTCATCAAACTGATGCAGCATTAGTTTTTAATTCTGGCTATGATGCTAATCTTGGCTTTTTTGCTTCGGTTCCACAGCGTGGAGACTTTATTTTTTACGACGAGCTTGCACATGCTTCCATTAGAGATGGTATTGCAATTAGCCATGCCAAGGCCTATAAGTTTCAACATAACAGTATAGAAAGCCTTCAAAATAGGCTCTTAAAGATAGATAAGCAGGAGGGGGCAGCAATATATATTGTTACAGAATCTGTTTTTTCAATGGATGGTGATATGGCACCTTTGGAAGAGCTTGCTAAAATTGCAGAAAAATTCAATGCTTTTTTAATAGTAGATGAAGCCCACGCTAGCGGTATTTTTGGTAAAAAAGGGCAGGGTTTGGTTCAGGAGCTTGGAATTCAACATAAAGTTTTTGCCCGCATAAACACATTTGGCAAAGCTCCCGGTTGTCACGGAGCTGTAATTTTAGGAAGTAAGAGCCTAAAGGATTACCTGATTAATTTTTCAAGAAGTTTTATCTATACCACAGCCTTACCACCACATTCGGTGGCGACTATTCTGGTGGTTTACCGTGAGCTTTATCGTGGAATTTCACAAATACAAAGCTTAAAGAACAATATTCATTATTTTAGAGAACAAGTAGTAAAAAATAATTTGGAGAGTGCTTTTCTTGAAAGTAAATCGGCTATTCAAAGTTGTATAATCCCAGGAAATGACCAGGTGCAATATGTAGCCCAAAACATCAATAAAGAAGGTTTTGATGTAAAACCTATACTCTCTCCAACCGTACCAAAAGATAAAGAAAGATTAAGATTTTGCATTCATGCTTTTAATTCGGAAGAGGAAATTAACCGGGTTTTAAAAATACTCGCTAAATTACTGATATCACCAGTATGATATTGAATCCTGAAATTCGCTGTAACAGGATTAATTATATGGCGGTGCTTGATTCTCATTTTATGATAAACTATTTAAAGACATGAATACTTTTGTAAATATTGCCAGGTTTCAATACTCGTCTGAAGCACAAATTGTAAAAGGAAAGCTACAATCTGAAGGAATACAGGTGTTTTTGGTAGACCAGGTCCTTATAGATACAGATCCTTTGGTGAGTCAGGCTGTTGGCGGCATAAAATTAAATGTTTATACTGAAGATGAGGAGCGCGCCCGGGCAATTTTAAAGGAGATAGAAAGTTACTCTTTGGATGATGAAGGGAGGCCTGTGATTTGCCCAAAATGTGAGAGTGCTCTTGTAAAAGTTTATACGCATATTAAAGATGTGCGTTCTTTCTTGGCTTTTTTATTTTCATTTCTCACCTTCGCACTGCCCATTCACTATAAATACGATTATCACTGCGAAAACTGTGAAGAAAATTTCAGCTTAAACGAACAAGAAAATTGATATAAAATTAGTTTTATACCAAACCTTATTGAGTATAGAAGAATTCCTTATTAGAGATTGAATTTATAAATAATGAAACATACTTATTTTGTTACCGGTATTGGCACCGAAGTTGGAAAGACCCTGGTTTCGGCAATTTTAACCGAAGCATTAGAGGCAGATTACTGGAAGCCTATCCAGGCGGGAGATCTTGATAATTCAGATAGCCATAAAGTACAAAAATTAGTTTCTAATGCTAAAACCGTTTTTCATAAAAATAGCTTTGCGTTAAAAACACCGATGAGCCCCCACGCAGCGGCAGAAATTGATGGGGTGAAAATTAATGCTGAAAATATTACCCGGCCTGAAACGAAAAACAATCTTGTGATTGAAGGTGCCGGAGGTCTATTGGTACCTATTAGTGATAAAGAGACGATAGCCGATTTAATCCTGCCCGGAGATCGTATCATCCTGGTTTCCCGCCATTACTTAGGGAGTATTAATCATACTTTGTTAACTATAGAAGCTTTAAAATCGCGAGGCTTGCACTGTTTCGGAATTATATTCTCTGGTGAAGAAAATAAAACCACCGAATCTATTATTGAGAAAATGAGTGGTGTAAACATTCTTGGAAGAATAGAACAGGAACCCTATTTCGATCAAAATGTGATTAAAGAATACGCTGAGATATTTAGAGAGAAATTGAAATAAATTAAAAGTAGAGGTTGTTTAAAAAGTCTAATTTTGTCAACCTGAACCTTCCCGTCCTTTCTGGCGGGCTTGCTTCAGCTTCTAAAAAGTTCTAAATACCACAACTTAGATTCTGAAATAAATTCAGAAAGACGATTTAAAAAACTTTTCCAGACAACCTCCTGAGAATATATAAAATGAATTTAGTTACCCGAGATCAAAAACACCTTTGGCATCCTTTAACCCAACACAAAATTTCCCCTAAAGCGCTGCCAATAGTAAAAGCAAAAGGAAGTATACTTTATGCTGAAGATGGAAGCGAATTTATAGATGGAATTGCTTCCTGGTATACCGCCATGTATGGACATTGCAATGAATATATTACCGCAAAGGTTGCAGAGCAAATGCAAAACCTGGATCAGGTAGTATTTAGCGGATTTACCCACGAGCCCGCAGTAAAGCTTTCAGAAGAACTTATTAAGATTTTGCCGGGCAATCAGCAGAAACTGTTTTTTAATGATAATGGTTCTACTGCCACCGAAATTGGAATTAAAATGGCTTTGCAATACCATCATAACCAGGGTAACAATCGCAATGTGATGCTGGCTTTTGAAGAAGGTTTTCATGGCGACACTTTTGGCGCTATGTCTGTTTCCGGGCTTTCGGTGTATAATGGTGCCTTTGAAGAGCATTTTATTGAGGTTTTGCGAATTCCGGTGCCAACGGGAGAAAATAATACTGAAGTAATTTCGAAACTCAAAAACCTTATTTCTGAAAACAATATTGCAGGTTTTATCTATGAACCTTTGGTGCAGGGAGCTGCAGCAATGAAAATGCACGACGCTGCAGGCCTAGATGAAATCCTGAAAATTTGCAAAGAGCATGATGTTGTTTGTGTAGCCGATGAGGTGATGACCGGCTTTGGAAAAACCGGAAAAAATTTCGCTTCAGATTATTTGCAGAATAAACCAGATGTAATGTGCCTGTCTAAAGCATTAACCGCCGGTTTGCTGCCTATGGGGCTAACCACCTGTTCGCAAAAAATCTACGATGCTTTTTATGATAATGATATTTCAAAAGGCCTATTTCATGGGCACACCTATTCTGCAAATCCACCGGCTTGTGCTGCTGCCATTGCCGGAATAGAATTATTGGTTTCCGAAGAAATTCAACAAAAAATTAAATCGGTTATTAAATCTCACCAAAGTTTTGATGAAAAAATAAAAGGTCATCCCAGGGTGACCAATCGTCGTCAACTAGGCGTGATCTATGCCTTTGATTTAAATGTGAAAATGGAGCGTTATGGTAGTCTAAGAGATCAACTTTTTAAGCATTTTATGGATAATGGTGTCTTTTTAAGACCGCTTGGAAATACCATTTATATTTTGGCGCCTTTTACCATATCGCAACCCGAATTGGATAAAATCTATCAGGTTATTGAAAAGTTGTTGAATACCATTTAAAGAATAATTTAAGTTTGTGGGGCTTTAAAATGATGTTTCAAAATTTATTGGCACTGCCAAAGGGTGTAATATCCCGAAGTAGTTTTTTGATTGCAATTAATATTTTGTACTGAAACATTTAGTGATTGGTGCTGCAGACTGTATTTTTGCTGAAAAATTATTTTCTTTTGAAATCACCCGTATATATATCTTCATTAAGTTCTGTTTCTGCTCTAGGTCAATCCAGGGCAGAAATTTGGGAGAACTATAAAAAGCCAAAACATTTTATTAACAAGCATCAATTTGAAAAAACCGAAGCTTTTGCGGCTTTTTTACCGGAACAAGTACAAGAAGCTATAAAATCGCTTCGTGGCCAGGAACTTAATTATAAAAAGCTGGACGACTCGGTTTTGTTTGCTATCTATTCGGCTAGAAAAGCTATTAAAGAAGCAGGTTGGAAAGATGAGAAGGACATTGGTGTGAATATTGGTAGTTCCCGTGGTGCTACCGGATTATTTGAAAAATACCATCAGGAATTTTTAGAGACCGGAAAAGCGGCTACACAAGCTTCCCCTTCTACTACTTTAGGAAATATTTCTTCCTGGGTTTCGCAAGATCTTCAAACGAAGGGGGCTGCATTTTCACATAGCGTTACCTGTTCAACAGGGTTACATGCGGTGGTAAATGCCATTGCCTGGATGCAAGCGGGTTTTGTGAATAAATTTCTGGCCGGTGGGAGTGAAGCTGCTTTAACAGCGTTTACAATTGCCCAAATGAAAGCGATGAAAATTTATGCTTCAGAAGATCTCGATTTCCCATGCCGTGCCCTGGATATGGGGAAAAAGCGAAATTCCATGATTCTTGGGGAGGCTTCGGGAATTTTGGCACTTCAAAAGGAAAATTCTGAAAATGCCATCGCTAAAATTACGGGTATTGGCTATGCCACAGAAACTTTAAAGCATAGTGTTTCAATTTCTGAAAACGGAGAATCTTTACAAAGAGCCATGAAAATGGCCATTGGGGAAAAAGATTTTTCAAAGATTGATGCGGTGGTGATGCATGCGCCGGGAACCATAAAAGGAGACCTTTCAGAAGTAAATGCTATAAAAGCCCTTTTTGGTGAAAATACGCCCGCAATAACCAGTAATAAATGGAAGCTGGGGCATACATTTGCTGCATCAGGAATTCTTAATATAGAACTTGCAGCTTTAATGCTTCAACATCAGGAATTTATTGAAGTTCCTTTTTCTGAAATTAGCAAGACACCGGCACGTCTGGAAAATATTTTAGTGAATGCCGTTGGTTTTGGCGGAAACGCAGTTTCCGTTTTAATAAGTAGAAAGTAATATATTTAGAAATCTTTCTATACTGAAGCTATATTAAAGCGCAGTTTTATTTATTTTTGAATCAAATCTATTTTTATGGCCACAAGACATAACTGGACAAAAGAAGAAATTCTAGAAATATACAATAAACCATTAATGGAGCTGCTTTATGAAGCGGCTACTGTACATAGAAAAAACCATGACCCCAATACGGTTCAGGTTTCAACTTTACTTTCTATAAAAACCGGCGGTTGCCCCGAAGATTGTGGATACTGCCCACAGGCTGCCAGGTATCATACCAATGTAGAAGGAAACGACCTTATGAGCGTGAACCAGGTAAAAGCCCAGGCCTTGCGTGCTAAGGAGTCTGGAAGTTCCCGGGTTTGTATGGGGGCTGCCTGGAGAAACGTAAAGGATGGTGAAGAATTCGATTCGGTTTTAGAGATGGTAAGAACTATAAATAAACTGGATATGGAAGTGTGCTGTACCCTGGGAATGATTACCGAAAACCAGGCGCAGCGTCTTGCTGAAGCCGGTTTGTATGCTTACAATCACAATCTGGACTCTTCAGAAGAATATTATAAAGAAGTGATTTCTACCCGTGGCTACCAGGATAGGTTAGATACCATTGGGAATGTTAGAAAAACTAACGTTACGGTTTGTAGTGGTGGAATTATAGGAATGGGGGAAAGTGTAGACGACAGGGCAGGAATGCTGGTAGCTCTTTCAACTTTAAGTCCGCAGCCGGAATCTGTACCGATTAACGCTTTGGTGCCCGTTGAGGGAACCCCTATGGAAGAGCAGGAGCCCGTTTCTATTTGGGAAATGGTGCGAATGGTTGCTACTGCAAGGATTGTAATGCCTGAAACCCAGGTGAGACTTTCGGCAGGAAGAACCCAAATGAGTAGGGAAGGGCAGGCCATGTGTTTCTTTGCAGGGGCAAACTCGATCTTTGCCGGAGATAAATTGCTTACCACGCCAAATCCCGATGTAAATGAAGATATGGAACTGTTTAAATCTTTAGGTTTGAACCCTCAGAAAGCATTTGAGAAAAAGGAGCAGCCTAAAAGTGTTTCAGCTGAAGAATCTAAATATCAGAATTTAGGTGAAAAACCAAAATGGTCAAGGCCCGGGCATACTATTGAGCGCAATGTAGAAGCCCAACAAAAGTCTAAGGCCAAGGCTTAAAACATTATTCAACTTTGAGATTGAATCTGCAAGACATACCGCGGGTTAAAAACCTTTCAAAAGAAGAATTTTTGAAAGACTATTTTATACCCGAAAAACCGGTTGTTTTTGAAGCACTTTCATCTAACTGGCCGGCAACAAAAAAGTGGGATTTTGATTATTTTAGGGATAAAGCCGGGGATGTTGTAGTGCCGCTTTATGATGGTAAACCGGCAAAAGGCCGGCAAAACTCCCATGGCCCGGCTATGAAAGTCCCTATGCGCGAATACATAGATGTTCTTGAAAAAGGCCCAACAGATCTTAGGATGTTTTTCTTTAACCTGTTGCAGAATTGTCCGGAGTTAATTGATGATTTTCAATATCCAGATCTTGGGGTGAAATTCTTTAAAAAGTTGCCTGTTTTATTTGTGGGAGGCGAAGGCAGTAGTGTGGTGATGCATTATGATATGGATCTTGCCAATAATTTTCATTTCAATTTTGTAGGCGAAAAAAGGGTGATTCTATATCCTCCTTCTGAAACTAAGTTTTTATATCACGTTCCGCACTCTATTGTGAGTATGGAAATTATAAATATGGATGCCCCAGATTTTGAAAAATATCCGGCTTTGGCCAAAGCAAAGGGTTTTGAGGCTACTTTACAACATGGAGAAGCCTTGTATATTCCCAGTAAATGGTGGCATTATATTAAGTATGAAACTGCAAGTTTATCTATGACGCTGCGGTCATTGCCTCAAAAGCCGGGACGTATTGCCGAGGTGCTTAGAAATTTGCTTATTACCCGAAATTACGATAATTTAATGCGTAAGATAAAGGGGCAGGATTGGATAGATTACAAGAATAAAAAAGCGATTGAAAATACGCACAGAAGTGCCGGAATTGAATGATGGAGAAGGAAGAGAGTTTACACCTGGAAGCCATACCCAGGCTTAAAACTATTTCTAAAAAAGACTTTTTAGAAAATTATGTACGTCCGCAAAAGCCCGTGGTTATAGAGCATCTAGTAGATGATTGGCCTGCTGTGCAAAAGTGGGATTTAGATTATATAAGCGAGGTTGCGGGCGAAAAAGTGGTTCCGTTGTATGATGACAGGCCTATTAATTCAAAACAAAAATTCAACGAGCCACATACAGAGATGAAGATGGCAAATTATATAGAGCTGCTTAAATCTGGGCCAACCAATTACCGTATTTTTCTTTATCATTTATTAAAAGAAGTGCCGGTTTTGCAAAACGACTTTAAATTTCCCGATCTCGGAATTCGATTTATAAAACAGTTGCCCACATTGTTTTTTGGTGGTGAGAACTCTAAGGTGTTTATGCATTACGACATCGATTTTGCCAATATTCTTCATTTTCATTTCCACGGAAAAAAACGATGTATAATTTATCCTCCTTCAGAGGGAAAATATTTGTATAAGGTTCCGCACGCACTTATCTCCCGTGAAGACATCGATTTTAATAATCCTGATTTTAAGAAATTCCCGGTTTTAAAAAAGGCCAAAGGCTATGTAACCGAATTGAATCACGGAGAGGCTTTGTATATGCCCGAAGGTTATTGGCACCAAATGACTTATGTAACGCCCGGTTTTTCTATGAGTTTAAGGGCTACGCCCAGAAGGCTTGCCAATTTTTCTAAAGCGGTTTATAATCTGGTGTTTATGCGTAATTTTGATAACTATATGCGCAAGCTAAGAGGCCAGAAGTGGATAGATTATAAAAATGAGCAAGCTATAAAACGAACCCATAAAAGGAATAAGATTTAAAATACCTGCAAACCTTACAGTTTTCTATACTAGTGAGGTCTATAAGAGCTACTCTAAGAGCTCATTTACCACTTCATAAACCAGATTGCTCTCATAGCCTTTGCGAAGCAGAAAATCGGCTAATTTTCGCTTTTTTTTAAAAGAATCTGGTTCTTTAAGTAAATCAAGTTTTTTTTTGGCCAGTTCGTATAAAGTAGCGTTATATTTTTCCTGTTCTATTTCGGTGAGTGCTATTTTAATGATGGGCGAAGAAATTTCCCTGAATTTCAATTCCTGTTTAATTTTAATTTTCCCCCATTTTTTAATTCTGAATTTTCCTCTTACAAAACTACGGGCAAAACGTTCTTCATTTAAAAAATCTTCCTGCATTAACTGTATAATAATTTGCTCTTGCGCAGCGGGGATCATATTCATTTTATTTAGTTTTTCCTCAACTTCTTTATGGGAACGATCGCGGTAAGCACAAAACTGCATCAGTTTAATGGTTGCTTCTTTAATTGTGTATGACTCCTGGGATGTTTTCAAAATTTAAAATTAAAGAATCAAATTTAAGGCTATAAAAGTAAAAATTAATAGTAGTGGAATCAAATTTGAATTTTCAGGATTAAGCATAAAAAAACGCCTTCCGAATTTTCGAAAGGCGTTTTTAAGATTAAAGGATCTCATTTCCTTCTCTATCGTGAAAATGATATTCCATATACGTGTAAGCGTCTCTTGGTAAAATTTTCACCCATCGTTTATGGTCTAAAAACCATTGCGAGCGGGGAGATGGAAAGCCTTTGGTTAAAAAGGCTGCAATAAATGGGTGCGCACTCAAAGTGATCTTTTTGTGATCTTTCTTAATGAGTTTTTCCAGGTCGGTTTTAATTTTGTTTATTAAAAGAATTGGTGCTTCAATTTCACCAGTACCGTTGGGATTTTCCTCACGGGTTTTAATATTCATTTCCGGCCTTACGCGTTGTCTTGTAATTTGTATCAACCCAAATTTACTCGGGGGCAAAATCTTATGTTTTGCACGATCGTCACTCATTTCGTTTCTAAGGTGATCAAACAGGGTTTTGCGGTTTTCGGCTTTGCCCATGTCTATAAAGTCTACCACGATGATACCCCCCATATCACGTAAACGCAATTGCCGGGCTATTTCTGTGGCGCTAATCATATTCACCTCTAATGCGGTATCTTCCTGGTTTCTGGATTTGTTGGAACGGTTCCCACTATTTACGTCTATTACGTGCATAGCTTCGGTGTGTTCTATTACCAGGTAGGCGCCTTTGCTCATAGAGACGGTGCGCCCAAATGAAGTTTTTATTTGTCTTTCGATACCGTATTTTTCAAAAATTGGAACATTAGATTGATATAATTTAACAATCGATTCTTTGCTTGGGGCGATTTCGCCCACATAGTCTTTAATTTGAGTATAAAGCGTCTCATCATCTACGGTAATAGAAGTAAAAGAGTCGTTAAAAATGTCTCTTAACAGGGAAGAAGCCCTGTTTAATTCTCCTAATACTTTAGAGGGATGATGTGGCTTATACATCTTTTTGCACATTCCTGTCCAGCGACCCATTAAATTTTGAAGGTCTCTGTCCAGTTCTGCTACTTTTTTGCCTTCGGCTACGGTTCTAACAATAATCCCAAAACCTTTGGGCTTAATGCTTTTTACCAATCTTTTTAACCGGTCTTTTTCTTCTTTGCTTTCAATTTTTTGTGAAACCGAAATGCGATTAGAAAAGGGGACCAATACAATATAACGACCCGCAATAGAAAGCTCTGAGCTTATTCTTGGGCCTTTGGTAGAAATAGGTTCTTTAACAACCTGAACCAGTAACGACTGATTTGACTTTAAGACGTCGGTAATTACCCCGTCTTTGTCAATATCCTTTTCGAATGTAAAATTCTTTAAGGAATAATCTTTTAATTTACCTGTGCTTACACGTTTTATGAACTTAAGCATAGAAGAAACCTGGGGGCCGAGATCATGATAGTGTAAAAAACCATCTTTCTCGTAGCCAACATTTACAAATGCGGCATTTAACCCGGGTACGGCCTTCCTAATTTTAGCGATAAAAATATCGCCAACATTAAATTTGTTGCCGTCTTCATCTTTGTTGAGTTCAATAAGTTTTCCATCTTTCAGTAAGGCAAAATCTACAGCAGAGGATTCGGACCTAATAATTAATTCTTTGTCCACACTCTATTAGATTTATATCTATAGCTGCCTAAGCAGTTACAGATGGATTAAACATTATTTTATCACAGGGTTTTAATCCTGAAGAAACCCTAAGCTTGTGAATTAATAAGCTAGGTTTCAATTTCAATGAACGTTTTAAACAAAAAAAGTAGTATGAAAACTACTTTTTCTTGTGGCGGTTAGCTCTGTTTCTTTTTTTACGCTTGTGCGTAGCTACCTTATGTCTTTTTCTTTTTTTACCACTTGGCATAGTGTTCCTTTTTAATTAATAAATTATTTTATAGCGAAACTATTTTAGAGTTTCAATTTACTTAACTTCTACGTTAGTTTTTACTCCTTCTACAAAAATTTTAGCCGGTTTAAAGGCCGGAATGTTGTGTGCGGGAATTTTAATTGTTGTGTTCTTAGAGATATTTCTTCCGGTTTTTTCGGCTCTTGTTTTTACAACAAAGCTTCCAAATCCTCTTAAATATACGTTATCTCCACTTTCTAATGAAGTTTTAACCTCATCCATGAAGGTTTCAATAGTAGCCTGGACATCACCTTTTTCCATTCCTAATTTTTCTGAAATGTTTGCTACAATATCTGCTTTCGTCATTTTCGTACTATTTAATATTATAAATTGGGATTTCTATATTTTTCAAGGGCGCAAATATAAGAATTAAATCTGCAATATTTCAAGCCTAATTCATTAAATAATAACGGAATAAACTTTTAATATTGCATCAAGTCTATTTTGTATATGGTTTTTTCTAAAGTCTTGATTAATTGGTATTTGAGGAATAAACGCGAACTGCCCTGGCGCAAAACCAGCGATCCTTATCGTATTTGGTTAAGCGAAATTATGCTTCAACAAACCAGAATAGCGCAAGGTTTGCCCTATTATTTACGTTTTATAAATGCTTTTCCAAGTGTTTTTGACCTAGCTAAAGCTAAGCAGGAGCAGGTGTTAAAATTATGGCAGGGGCTGGGCTATTATTCGCGCGCAAGAAATCTACATGAAAGTGCTAAATATGTAGCCGATGAACTAAATGGTGTTTTTCCGGGCTCTTATAAAGAACTTAAAAAGTTAAAAGGGGTTGGAGATTATACTGCGGCTGCGGTTGCTTCTATTAGCTATAATGAACCTGTAGCGGTAGTGGATGGAAATGTTTACAGGGTTTTATCTCGCTTTTTTGATGTAGATACACCTATAAATTCTACATCAGGTATTAAAGAGTTCAGGGCTTTGGCTGAAGAACTTCTGGATAAAGAAGACCCTGCTACTTTTAACCAGGCCATCATGGAATTTGGTGCATTACAATGCAAACCGCAAAATCCGCTTTGTGAGACTTGTCCTTTAAATTTGGCCTGTCTGGCCTTGAAAAAGGATAAAATTAAGGATTTGCCGGTTAAGTTGAAGAAAACTAAAATTAAAAAACGCTACTTTAATTATTTAGTAGTGTATTCTGAAGAAAATAAAACCTTGCTTCAGCAAAGAACCGGGAAAGGAATTTGGAACGGTTTATACGAGTTTCCATTAATTGAAACTGAGAAGCCGGTAAGCGATAAGGCTTTCCTTTCCGAAGAAAATTTAAAGGAGATTTTGGGAGAACAAAAGATGTCTTTGCAGTTGCATAATAAAAAACCCGTGGTGCATAGGCTTTCACATCAACATATTTATACGCATTTTTGGTGGGTGAAAGCTGAGAGAGTAGGTGGAGAGGGAATTCCTGTAAAGCAGGTTAAGAATTATCCCGTTCCGGTTTTAATTGCTAATTTCATTGAAGAAACCGGGCTGGAGACCTATTCTGTATAATTTGTTTAAAGTTTTATGGGGTTTGGCTTTAAATAGCAATAAATTTTTCAGTATTTTAGGGTGTGAATTAAAGAGCTGTTTTTGGCTAAAAATAATTAATTGAGATGACAGGTACATTAAACAAAGTAATGCTAATTGGGTATACGGGAGACGACGTGAAAATGCATTATTTTGAAGGGGGTGGCGCAATAGGCCGATTTCCGTTGGCTACCAACGAAACCTATACTAACCGTACCACTAACGAACGTGTTACCAATACCGAGTGGCATAATATTGTAGTGCGTAATAAGGCTGCAGAAATTTGCGAGAAATATCTTAAAAAAGGCGATAAGGTATATATTGAGGGTAGAATTAAAACCCGAAAGTGGCAGGACGACCAGGGAAATGATCGTTATACTACAGAGATACAATGTACAGATTTTACCTTTTTAACGCCAAAAGGAGAGAGCAAAGGTGGCGGAAATATGCAACAACAAAATTCTCCTTCTCAAAACCAACAAAACACACCTAAAAATGATAATTTTGCCGGTCAATCTATGGCAAAGGAAGAAGAGGAAGACGATTTGCCTTTCTAAGTTTAATTAAAACCTCATCATTTGGATTCAGAACCTCCCAGTTTGATTTTGTTATGGGCCGCTTTTGATTTTACGCAGCTAATAGGCTATTTGGTGCTATTGCTGCTTTTACTATGTTCAGCCTTGATTTCTGGGGCAGAGGTGGCTTTCTTTTCGCTAACTCCTGCCGATGTAATAACCGAAGACGGCAAGCGAAGTAAAACCCAGCAACTTGTGGTAAACTTATTAGATAAACCCAAGAAGCTGTTGGCTACTATCCTGGTGGCCAATAATTTTATTAACATAGCGGTGGTGCTGCTATTTGATAATATTGCCGATGAAATTTTTGGTGGGATGAATACTGTGTTTTACGGTATTAACTTTAAGTTTCTTATTGAGGTTGGGGTAGTTACCTTCATCATTCTTTTATTTGGTGAGATTTTACCGAAGGTATATGCAAGTCGTAATAACGTGGCGTTTTCCAATTTTATGGCACGTCCCTTAAATTTTCTTGATACCATATTTACGCCTCTTAGTAGCCCAATGAGAGCAGTTACAATTTTTATGCACAACCGTCTTGGGAAGCAGCGTGCTTTTATAAGTGTAGACCATTTATCACAGGCTTTAGAACTTACTAGTGAAGAAGATACCACCCAGGAAGAGCAAAAAATATTACAAGGCATTGTTTCGTTTGGAAATACAGATACCAAACAGGTAATGCGCCCAAGAATGGACATCTTTGCCTTAAATGAGAGTCAGGCTTATAAAGAAATTATTCCTGAAATTATAGATAGGGGGTATTCTAGAATTCCGGTTTACCGGGAAAATATAGATAATGTAATAGGTATTTTATATGTTAAAGATTTATTGCCATTTATCGATAAAAAGGACTTTGAGTGGACAGGCTTGTTACGGGAGCCTTATTTTGTTCCCGAGAATAAAAAGTTAGATGATTTACTTAACGATTTTAAAACTAAAAAGAATCACCTGGCAATTGTAGTAGACGAGTATGGTGGGACCAGTGGCTTGATTTCCCTGGAAGATATTATTGAAGAAATTGTTGGTGATATTAGCGATGAATTTGATGATGAAGACCTGGTGTACTCTAAATTAGATGAAAACACCTATGTTTTTGAAGGGAAAACCCCGTTAAAGGATTTTTACCGCATTGTGAAAATTGAGGATCCGGTGGCTTTTGAAGAGAGGAAAGGGGAAGCAGATACCCTTGCCGGTTTTTTATTGGAGACTTCAGGAGGTTTTCCGAAAAAGAATGATGTTATCTACTTTTTGAACTATAGTTTTACAGTAGAGGTTTTAGATAACAAACGGCTAAAACAAATAAAAGTAAATATCTCACCGGTAGAAGTTTAAAATATTTGAGGCTATGAAATATTGTGGGTTTTTCTTGTTGCTTTTGTTGTTTGCCGCTTGCGGTGAAGATGCAACAACACCAAAACCTCGTGCCTTTTTATCGCTAAATTATCCCGAGGCAAAATACGGGGCTGCACAACTTAACTGTCCCTATAATTTTGAAATTAATACCCTGGCGAAAATCAAAGACTCCCGAAACAATATTCCTTGTTGGGTAGACCTGGAGTATAAAGAGCTTAACGGTACTATATTTATAACTTATCAGCGAATAAATAATAATCTGGATTCTTTGTTAGCAGATGCTCAGAAACTTCCTTTGCAGCATACTATCAAAGCTGATGCTATTGAAGGAGATGTTTATACAAATAAGCTTCGGGATGTTTATGGGATGTTTTATGAGGTTTCCGGAGATGCGGCTTCCCAGGCTCAATTTTATCTTACCGATAGTGTAAATCATTTTGTAACCGCTTCGGCCTATTTTAGGGCTAAACCCAATTACGATTCTATTATTCCCGCTGCAGATTACTTAAAAGAAGATATGAAACATATTATTGAAACTTTCCGTTGGGAAAATTTAACTTCAAATTCTAATTAATTCTTTCCGAAGAGCTTTTTTTGGTTTTAGCTTCTTGTACTTCTTTGAAAATCCGTTTGTTTCCCAATTTAGCTAAATTGCTATAAAAGATTGTACTAGAGATGTAGAAAACTGCATATAATTTTGTGCCGGGTTTTGCATTAAAATCATTTTAAAATTAGTTGTTGAATTTCTTTTTAGCTCTAAAGTAATACCGATTTTTGCAGCTTTAAAAATTTGGAAATATGCCTTTGGAAAAATTGAAATGGATTTACCTGGTTATACTTTCTCTTGTTTGGGGAAGTTCCTTTATTCTTATTAAAAAGGGACTTGTTGGTTTATCGGCCCTGGAAGTAGGTTCTTTTAGAATAATTTTTGCGGCGGTTTTTCTTTTGCTTATTGGTTTTAAATCAATGCTAAACATTAGAAAAAGACAGTGGAAATGGGTGCTGATATCGGGTATACTGGGAAATTTCTTTCCGGTTTATCTCTTTTCTTTTGCAGAGACCGAAATAGATAGTGCTATTGCTTCAATTTTAAATGCAGCCACTCCTTTAATGACACTTATTTTTGGGGCTTTATTTTTTAAGGCAGCATTCAATCAGAATAAAATTTTAGGAGTTGTAGTGGGGCTTCTAGGTACGGCAGGCTTAATTTTAAGTGGTGCCAGTATCAACCCAGACCAAAATTACCTTTATTCACTTTTGGTTATTGTGGCAGCATCTTGCTATGCTATGAATGTTAATATTTTGAAGAACCATATGAGTGATATTAGTCCGCTGGCAATCGCAGCGGGAAGTTTTGGCGTTTTACTATTGCCTGGTTTGTTAATTTTATATTATTCTGGATTCTTTGAACGTGAGCTATCTAATGATGTTTTACAGCAATCTATAGGTTATGTTGCTGTTTTGGGGGTGATTGGAACTGGGGTCGCTATGATAATTTTTAATAAACTGGTGCAAATATCAGATCCGGTATTCACCACTTCCGTTACTTATACGATACCAGTGGTTGCTTTAGGTTGGGGGATTTTAGACGGCGAAGTTTTTAGTGTCTGGCAATTATTTTCAGCTTTTGTAATCTTGATAGGAGTGTTTATTGTAAACCGATCTAAAAAAGTGTTCTCTAAGTTTAGAAAACAGGCAACTTAATTTAAATTTTTAATGTCATTTGGTTTATTTGTTTTTATAATAATAAAAGGAAACCAGATAGTAGATATGAAAGATCAATAAAACCTCGAAGGCAGACATAAATTCACGATGCTTAACCGATTCGGGTAACTCCATAAAAGTATTAAAAAGGAAGAAGATATTAGGGAAAATTATTGCTGAAATTAGACATTTTAACCTAAGTTGATTAAAAATTTTTTCTTCATTTTTTTCTCTCGAGAATGAAAAAAATACGAGCGCTAACAAGAATAAGTATTTCCCAAGTGGCAGGAAAATATTTGGGTCTAGGTTCAGTTTTTCATTAAAGCTTATTATCGCAGAAATTAATGCCAGGGCAGTAATTGCAAAAGAGATAATCTTAAAATAAGGCGGTAAAAGATGTTTTTCGGTTTCAAATCTCATGAAATATAGTTTTAGAAAAAAAAAAGAACCGACCATCGCTGGCCGGTTCCCTCTAACATTAACAAAAATCACTATTCTTCAAAATCTTCAGCTGAAACTCCTTCGTTAACAAGGATTTCGGCAACATCAAATTCAAATGTTTGTGGGCCTGCAGCCTGAGTCATTTTAAAAGGGAATTTCACTCCTTTAACTTCCTGGTAATCGCTATATCCTGTAGGAATGGTCATGGTTTGCCCTGCTTGTGATACCGTTTGTACAGTTTGCATTTTTAAACCACTTTCTACGTTGTAGTAAGCTTTGTAGTTGTCGCTAAGTGCAACAACGTAAGCATCTTTACCTTCAACAGTTTCAATTCCTTCTAGAGTTGCGTCTCCAACCTTTAGTTCTGGAAATGGATTAGCATCTAATTTAGCAGTTTTAATTTGATCTTCATTGTAAGGGATTTTTTGACCCTGCGCCATTACAAATCCAGCTTCACCATCAAAAATCTGTTTGCTCATTACGTTACCGCCAACAGAAACTTCCTGGTTTAATTTACCATCCATAGTTCTTTTTAGACTTAGGTTTAGAGCCATTCCCTGTACACTGGCTTCGGCTTTCATAACTACACTTTCTACATCTTCCACAGCATCACGTCCCCCAATTGCTTCAATATAGTCTGCATAAATTTTTTCTACCGTTACCGATGCATCAACTTCTTTAGTTTGTGGTTTTTCAACTTCTTCGCCAAGTTTGTTGTAGTATTTAACCGGAATTGTTTTCCCGTTAAATTCAACTTTTTCAAGATTTTCAGCAATTTCTGAAGCTTTACCTGCCACAACAATTCTCATATTGTCGGTTTGATAATATTTGTTGGCTACCCGTTGAATGTCTTCGGCGGTAACTGCATTTATATTTTCTAAAAAAGTTTCATAAAAATCATCTGAAAGATCGTTGGTTTTAATGTTAAGTGCATAATTGGCGATAGTAGAAGGTCTTTCTAGTCTTAAAACGAAGTCTCCTGCAAATTTGCTTTTAGCGTTTTCTAAAATTTTAGCGTCTACCGGTTCGGTCTTAATTCTTTTTATTTCCTTTAAAGATTCTACAATAGCACTATCGGTTACTGCGTTTCTAACACTTGCCTGTGCAACAAATCTAGAGGCATATTTATCGGCTCCGGTACTTGTTCTTGCACCATAGGTGTAGCCTTTGTCTTCCCGAAGGTTCATATTTAGGTAACTTCCAAAACTACCTCCTAGAATTTGGTTTGCCACCAATACCGGGAAGTAATCTTCATCTGCCATTTTTAAATCTATGGTGTTTTGAAGCCTTAGTTCGCTTTGTACCGCATTGGGCATATCTACCAGGTTGATTTGTGTATTGGCTACATTAGCTACCTTTGGTAATTCCTGTTCATTTGGAGTTCCGGCTTCCCAGTCTCCAAAATTTTTCTCGGCAAGTTTTTTAACTTCAGAAGTTTTTATATCTCCAACTACAACCAGATATGCGTTACCGGGTTTAAAGTAAGTGTTGTAGAAATTTTCGATATCTTCCAGGCTTACTTTTTCAGTATTTTCTACGGTAGCAAATTCACCGTAAGGGTGGTTAGCTCCATAAGCTAAGGCTGCACTAACCCGGCTGGCGATAGAACCTACATCTTTGTTGATAGACTTTAGACTTTCGATTTGTTTGGTTTTTTCGGCTTCAAACTCTTCCTGGGTAAATTTTGGCCTTAAAGCCCCTTCGGCCATAAGCTCCATAACCCTTGGGAAAAATTTAGAAAGTGAACGTGCAGAAGCATTTTCAGCCCCTAAACTTATACTGGCTCCCAAAAAGTCTATTTCTTCGTTAAAATCGTCTTTAGATATGTTTTGGGTACCCGTTCCCATTAAGGCAGAAACTAAAGATGAGGTGGCCGGTTTTTCTTCGGCGTGAGGTTTATTATCTATAATCAGGGATGCAGAAACACGTGGTAGTTTATTGTTTTCAACTACCAAAACTTTTAGCCCGTTTTGTAATACAAATTCATCTGGTTGCCCTAGATTAATCTTTGGTGCCGGTCCCGGTTCGGGTTGTTTAGAACGGTCTACCTGTGCTATTGCCGTGGTGGTCAAAAAACAGGCGATAAATAATGTGAGTATATTAAATTTCATTCTATTTATTTTTTATGTTATTCTTTTTCGCTTTCTGGAAGGTAGTCTAATTCTAGACGTTGATTTTCGTTAAGGTATTGGTTGGCTACTCTTTTGATGTCTTCTCTGGTAATATCCCTGTAGATTTCAATCTCTTCATTAATTAGATCGGTGTTTCCATAAAGAACATTGTAAGTTGCCAATGAAGAAGCAATACCCGATATACTGCTATTGGAGTTTACAAAGCGGTTCTCGAATTTGTTCTGAAGTTTTTGGTATTCTTTTTCAGAGATGAGTTCATTTTGAAGTTTATCAATTTCTTCATCCATGGAAGCAGCTAAAGTATCTAGCGGAGTTTCTCCTAAAGCAAGTGCGCCCATCACATAGGTTCCATAATCTTCCTGAGATCTTGGGAAGGCTAAAACCTGTAAGGCGGTTTTGTCTTCGTCTACCATTTTCTTATACATTCTAGAGCTTCTTCCATCGGTAAGAATAGAGGAAATCATGTCTAGCACATAGGCGTCTCTGTTTTTCATGGAAGGGGTGCGGTAAACAAATAACTTTGCCGGAATTTGAATATTGCTATCATATTCGGTAGCAGTAATAGTTTCAGTAATAGGCTCTTCTTTAACCGAAACTCTTTCTACTTCATTCCCTTTGGGGATTTCAGCAAAATACTTTTCGATCATCTTTTTGGTTTCATTAATTTTTATATCGCCTGCTACAACTAAAGTGGCATTATTTGGGCCGTAATATTTATCGAAAAAAGCTTTGAATTCTTCAAGTTCAGCGGCATCCAGATCTTCCATAGTGCCAATAATGGAGTTTTTGTAAGGATGCTTGTTAAACACATATTTGTTAATACCGGTAGAGTATATTATTTTTCCGTAAGGGGCATTATCAATACGTGAACGCTTTTCTTCTTTTACCACTTCATTTTGGGTTTCTACACCAATTTCGTTGATAACGGGATGCAGCATTCTTTCAGATTCCATCCATAAACCCAGTTCAAGGTTATTAGAGGGGAAAGTTTCATAATAGTACGTGCGGTCTTGTGTGGTGTTTGCATTGTTGCTGCCCCCATTTGCGGCCACAATATCAAACCATTTACCACGTTCAATGTTTTTGGTGCCTTCAAATAAAAGGTGTTCGAAAAAATGGGCGAAACCAGAGCGGCCTTCTTCTTCATCTTTTGCGCCAACGTGATACATTACTCCCACTGTAACTACCGGGGCAGTGTTATCCTGGTGTAAAATAACCTCTAATCCGTTATCGAGGTTGTATTCGGTAAATTCTACCTCCTGGGCAATTCCTGCTGCACTACAAGCTAGTGCAATGGCAGCCATTTTTAAATTTTTAATCATTTTTGAATAGGTTTTTATTAATGCGTTTGGTTAGTGTTTAAAGATGGTGAATTGTTACAATAAAAATAGAGAATAATGAGAAAAATATAAATTTTGTGCGAAAAGTGTCAAAATTAACAAGCTATTAAGTTAATAACCGATATATTTTTTCGAAATTTATAAATAAAAACATCTACAATAGCTATGAAAAATTTTAGTATTCCAATTAAATACGGGCTTTTAATTTCAGTAGGGTTAATTGCTTATTTTTTGATATTATCGGTTTTCAATGCACACATCTATCCTTTATTGAGTTTATTTAACGGCGTGATAATGGCGTTGGGGATGTGGTTGGCATTAAAGGCCTACAGAGACGATAAAGGTACAAAGTTTAAGTATCAGAAAGGCTTTATGGCAAGCCTCCTTACCGGATTTAACGCTACTATTGTTTTTACTGTTTTCTTTGCTTTTTATGCTACAGAGTTAAATCCAGATTTTCTTGGTAACCTTATAAATATGTGGCGTACAGATTATGGAACAGATATAGGAATCGTCTTATTTGTGGTAGCAGTAATGGGCTTTGCAACCAGCCTGGTGCTTACCTTAGCTTATATGCAGTTGTTTAAAGATTCCTGGAATACCAAAGAAGGCCAACAGCATACCTATTAAATCTTTTTAGGCTTTGTGAATTAATTATTTAGAAGTATATTTGCACCCGCTTGTTAAAAGCCAAGCGAAATATAGCATAAATTAATTAATCATAACACTATGTATGCAATTGTAGAGATAGCAGGGCAGCAATTTAAAGTTGCGAAAGACCAAAAGGTGTTTGTTAACCGTCTAAGCGGAGAAGAAGGAGATAGCGTTTCTTTTGACAAAGTTCTTCTTACCGGAGACGGAGACAACATAAATCTAGGCGCCCCGGCTATAGATGGTGCTCTTGTAGGAGCAAAAATCACACGTCACCTTAAAGGAGACAAAGTTATTGTTTTCAAAAAGAAAAGACGTAAAGGTTACAAGAAGAAAAACGGTCATCGCCAGGCTTTAACCGAGATCGTAATTGAAAGCATCGATGTAAAAGGTGGAAAAAAAGCTGCTTCAGCTAAAAAAGAGGAAGCACCTAAAGAAACCAAATCTGATAAGAAATCGGAAGATTTAAGTCAGTACACCGTAGCTGAATTGAAAGAGATGGCTAAGGAGAAAGGTCTTGAAGGCTATTCTTCTATGAAGAAAGCTGAATTAATTGAAGCTTTAAGTTAACTATTAATCTACTTAAAACTAAAGTAAAATGGCACACAAAAAAGGAGTCGGTAGTTCTAAGAACGGTAGAGAGTCAGAATCAAAACGCTTAGGTGTAAAGATTTTTGGTGGTCAGGCTGCCGTGGCAGGAAACATCATTGTTAGACAAAGAGGAACTGCACATAACCCAGGTGAAAACGTATACGCAGGAAAAGATCATACTTTACACGCTAAAGTTGACGGACTTGTGAAATTCACTAAGAAAAAAGACAATAAATCTTACGTTTCTGTAGAACCGTTTGAAGCATAGAGTTTTGAAGCCTTCACAAAGGCAAAAAAGACTTTTAGAGTATATTGAAACCCCTTCCGAGCTTTGGAAGGGGTTTTTTTGTATCTTTAGGTAAAGCTTTAAGTTTCCAATTATGAGTTATATAGTTGTTTTTCGTACTTCCAGTCGGCACGAGCTTTCTATCCTCAAAAATCTTTTTGATGAGGAAGGAGTAACTTATAGAACTTATGGAGAAGCTATTGATAGTGCGGCCAATATTGGCGGTTTAGGGAATGATGGAATGCGAATAGAAGTTGAGGAAGACGAAAGAACAAAAGCTACCGAAATTATTAAAAGAAGTGGCCTTTTAGATAATCCTTATACAGGTAAAACATTTCAGCAGATGTCACATTCTGAAAGAAGAAAGCCACAGGTGGGAAAATGGGTTTTTGTGCTGCTTGCGGCACTTGTAGTGCTTGTTGCTATTATTTTCTTTATCTGGTTTATGAGCGGGAATTAGAAGTATTTTTTGTTTAAAACTTGCTTAGATCCCCGATAAGAATTCGGGACAGGCTCTGAAGCAAGTTCAGGACGCCTATTTTTATATTTAGAGATTAGTAAACAATTACATTCAAATTTTGTTTTTTTCGCGGTTTGTCTTGCTTAGCGCAGCCGAAATGTGATTTATAGGTTTCAATACTTGACTTCGCTTTAATTTATGATGAATTATGCCTTAAGCTCTCTTAACGCAGTTTTTAAATTCATTCTTTCGTAAGAAAAGATAGATGACTGTTTTTCCGCATAATCTAGGAGAAAAATAATATTATCTATAGTTTTTGGTTTAGATAGCAGCTTTTGAAATCTACTTTCCTCTGAATTTTGTATCATCAGATAGTATAATTCTACCATTTTATCAAGATTGGTATGGTGGATTTTCTTTAGCTTGGTGATTAATTCTGCCTGGTCTAAGTTAGAAATATCTTTAATTGAAATTCTGAATTCTGCTTTTAGGGCAGTATTAATTTCTTCCAAGGTTTTGTCTTGTTCTTCCGGTTTAATGCCGCTGAGTTCGTTTAATAGGCTATTTAATAATAAACTCAATTTCTGAATTTCCCGTTCTAAGAAATCTTTGCTATGTTGCATATTTAGGATAGGAAATTTATTGTTTTTGGTAAATATAACAACCCATTTCAGAAGGATGATCCTGTACTAAACTATCCATTTTTTCTTTTCGAAGTAGATAGACTATTAGGATATCACCTGCAGCGGCAAAGGTGAAAAAAATACCAAATAGTAAAATGCTAAAGTTATCACATATTAAGGCATAGATTGCTGGTAAAAGACCCAATATTATCCCAGGCATAATTGCCCCAAAGATGTATTGATTAACCTGTAAAGGCTCTTTACCATGGCAGTATGGTGTAAGCATTTTCCAAACGACCCCGAAGCTAATTGATTTAAAGCTATTTTTTGCAAAAAGTCCCCAACATAATCCGTGGATAATTTCGTGAAGAACCACGCCAACTAAGGAAATAGCAATAACGATTAAAAATATACCGAAAGCGCCGTACTCAAAACCTACTGTGCGCACTGATTCTTTGAAGTGGGGGATAGTGGTATCCTCAAAATGTAAAAAATAGTATGGAAGAAAATAGATTAATATTACCGGAAAGATTAGCAAAAAACCGAATAGGTTTGCCTTCGAGATAGATATTGTTATTTTCTTTCTGTTCATAGTTTTCGTTGGGGGCATCTAAAAAAAATAAGCATTAACTTTTTTAGTTAGCTATTTTTAATGACTTAAACTTAATGAGTAAAATAATATATAAACTCACCAAAATTTTTCCCAAAGCTATAAATAAAATATATCTATAAAAGTAATAAAGCACCTCTAATCCATTTATTTTATTGCGTGGTATTAGAATGTTTTACGACTATAAATATTACAGCACCTAAAATCGCGCCTACAATAAATAAATAGAATGCTAACTTGGTAAATAGTTGTTTGTTCATATTTCCACAAGATTATTTCGGAGAACGTTCCAGATTTAATTTTGTCCTGATTAACCTAATAAAGTAGATATTTACATTGGATGAGTCCAACCATAATAAGCTGTACATATTGTATGATACATAGCCTTACCTATAATATATATTGAGAAAACGAGGCCTATGATTTCTAAAGTGTTTAAAGATTTTATTTTTTTCAATAGGATGAGTTTGGCGAGATTAGTAAATTCAAATGTTTGAAAATCTATCATAAAAACAAAAATAAAATAGTTAAAAAATTAAAGATTTAAAATTGGCACAGGTGGTTTTGGCTATGAGAAGTATTTTTTACTACGGGAATTAAGAATGGTTTTTGCTAAAAAATTGCTCAGATTCTAAAATAAGTTCAGGATGACGTTTAATAAATAAAAAGACCTCACAGATTTACAAAATCTGTGAGGTCTAATTCTTAGAGAGATATTTTTAAAGAAATTTCCGCCTTAGTTTATGTTGAGTATAATTGAAGTGCGGAAATGACCCAATTAATATCTATAATATTCAGGCTTATAAGGACCTTCTACTTCAACACCAATATATTCGGCCTGGTCTTGTTTTAATTCGGTTAATTCTACTCCAATTCTCTCTAAATGAAGTTTAGCAACCTTTTCATCTAAATGTTTTGGTAGCATGTATACTTCATTTTTATACTTATCAGAGTTTTTCCAAAGCTCAATTTGTGCTAAAGTTTGGTTGGTAAACGAGTTACTCATTACAAAACTTGGGTGGCCGGTGGCGCAACCAAGGTTTACCAGTCGGCCTTCGGCTAAAAGAATAATGTCTTTTCCGTTAATGGTGTATTTGTCTACCTGTGGCTTGATCTCGTCTTTAGTATCTCCGTGGTTATTATTTAACCAGGCAACATCAATTTCGTTATCAAAATGCCCAATATTACAAACAATGGTTTTGTCTTTCATCGCTTCAAAATGCTCACCTCTAACAATATCTTTGTTCCCGGTAGTGGTAATCACGATATCGGCTTTTGGAAGTACGGTCTCCAGCTTTTTAACTTCAAAACCATCCATAGCGGCTTGCAAAGCACAAATAGGATCTATTTCTGTAACGGTTACTATGGCTCCTGTTCCTTTAAAAGAAGCAGCAGTACCTTTACCAACATCGCCATAACCGCAAACAACTACGCGTTTTCCGGCAAGCATTACGTCGGTAGCACGGCGAATAGCGTCAACAGCACTTTCACGACATCCGTACTTATTGTCGAATTTAGATTTGGTAACCGAATCGTTTACATTAATGGCCGGCATTACCAAGGTCCCGTTCTTCATTCTTTCATAAAGTCTGTGAACCCCGGTAGTGGTTTCTTCTGAAAGCCCACGAATACCCTCTGCAAGCTCTGGGTATTTATCGAAAACCATATTGGTAAGGTCACCACCATCATCAAGAATCATATTTAGTGGTTCGCGTTCTTCACCAAAAAACAAGGTTTGTTCAATACACCAGTTAAACTCTTCCTCGGTCATCCCTTTCCATGCATATACCGGAATTCCGGCAGCAGCAATTGCCGCAGCAGCGTGGTCTTGTGTAGAGAAAATATTACAAGAGCTCCAGGTAACATCGGCACCAAGCGAAACCAGGGTTTCAATAAGTACGGCAGTTTGCACAGTCATATGAAGACATCCTGCAATACGTGCTCCTTTTAGGGGTTGTTCGTTTTTATATTCTTCACGAAGTGCCATTAAGCCCGGCATTTCAGATTCGGCAAGTTCAATTTCTTTTCTTCCCCAATCAGCCAGGGAAATATCCTTAACTTTATAGGCAGTATACGGCACTGTTTTAGTCGACATATTATTATATTTGAATTAGCAATTTTTTTCAAGCACAAAAATAAGGAATCTTTAACAAACCTACATGCCACTTTACAAAACAATAACAGTAGATCCGCACACTAAAGTCTTCATTTGGAAGGTAGAAGAGTCTTTTGAAGATTTGAGTAAAGGAGTAGAACTTACCGATCATTGTCAAAATCGCGTAGATGGAATGAAATCTGAAATCCATAGGAGGGGCTTTATGAGTATTCGTCATTTAATGGCACAAGCGGGTTACGTAGATCATGATCTTTTTTATGATAATTTGGGAAAACCCCATTTAAAAAATGGCAAGCATATATCTATTACGCATTCTTTTAATTTTACCGCTATTATTTTAAGCGATAAAAAGGTGGGGATAGATATTGAAAAAAGACGGGATAAAATTTTAAAAATAGCTAATAAATTTACTCCTTTAAGTGAATATCACACGGTGGCTAATGAAGAAGCTTTAATAAGAAAACTCACCATTGTTTGGGGAGCTAAAGAGTCTATTTATAAAATGCATGCCGAACCCGGACTTGGATTTTTGCAGCATATAAATGTTACCGATTTTGACTTTGATGATGCCGAGACCACGGCAAAAGTGAATTTTAAAGGAGAAGAATCTTTTTACGAAATGAAATTTCTGGAATTTGAAGGTTTTACCTGTGTGTATGGCTGGGGAGATTTTAAAAAAGGAGAAAATTAATGCCAAATTTTTATGCCGAAATTTCCCGGGCTTCAACTAAAGGGGAGAAATTGCTCGCTATTTTAATAGACCCCGATAAATTTAAAGAACCCGAAGCAGGAGCTTACTTAAAAAGAATTCCGAAAGAAACATCACATATTTTTGTAGGGGGTAGCAGTGTAGCAAAATGTAAAACCGAAAAAACGGTAAACTCGATAAAAAAACACACGAATCTTCCTGTAATTTTATTTCCGGGCGATTATTCCCAAATTACCGAAACCGCAGATGCACTCTTGTTTTTAAGTTTGCTTTCTGGAAGAAATCCCGAATATTTAATAGAACAACAAATAAAGTCGGTAGAAAACTTAAGAAACAGCTCATTGCAAATTATCCCAACAGCCTATATTTTAATAGATGGAGGTAAAGAGTGTGCAGTGCAGCGAATAAGTAAAACAAAGCCAATTCCCCAATTTCAGGTAGAAACGATTGTTGATACCGCTTTGGCCGGAGAGTTTTCCGGAAAAAAACTGATTTACCTGGAAGCCGGTAGTGGTGCAGATTTTCCGGTTTCCGAAGAAATAATTTACGAAGTAAAAAAGGCAATCTCAATTCCTTTAATTGTTGGTGGCGGGATTAGAAGTAGGGTGCAACAAAATAGCGCCTATAAGGCTGGTGCCGATATGATTGTAATGGGAACGCAATTTGAAAAGTGAGTTTTATCCTGTAATGTAAAGCCATAGCTTCAAAAAAAGTTTTAGTCACGAATCAACTAATACTTTTTGATTTGAATAGAACCTTAATGTAGCCAAAATTAAAAGCTCCTCCCATTTTTTCTAAGGGGAGCTGGGGTTTACGCTTTTTTAGCATAAAAGTCGGAGGGGTATTCCTGATAGCTATTGTTTTGGTTTTTAAGGTTTTGTTACCACTTATTTCGTTCTATAAGGCGAAATTCGTTCCCTTTCTTTGAAAGGTGATGAAGTAAAATTAAATTCTTCTAAATTGTTAGTTTAAGTAGCAACAATACTAATTTCAAATCTTTAAATTTGGCTTGCCTAGGCGAATATATTACATATTATTTGTGCATTCGTGGCCTAAAATAAATGAAAATGAGAATTTCAGTAGAACTCACATTAAGTCCTTTACAGGAAGATTTTGAACCCAGGGTTATCAATTTCATTAAGAAATTGCGGGCTTCGGGCTTACAAATAAAAGAGAATCCTCTAAGCACCCAGGTTTACGGAGATTATGATGAGGTGATGAAGGTTTTGAATTCAGAAATTAAAGATGCCTTTGAAGCAATAGACCACGGTCTCATCCATATAAAAATTGTAAAATCTGATCTTAGCAACTATGCAGCCGATTTTTGATTTTTTCTTTGATCAATATTACGGATATCCAACCTTATTTATAATACTGGAAGCCATTGCGGTAGTCTTCGGCTTTCTTTCGGTAATTTATTCAAAACAAAACAATATTTTGGTTTATCCTACCGGGATTATAAGCACCATGATATTTGTTTATCTACTTTGGCAATGGGAATTGCTGGGTGATATGATGATAAATGCTTATTATTTTTCTATGAGTATTTATGGTTGGTATATTTGGACACGGAAAGTAGATGCCGAGCATTTTACGCCTATTACCAATACTACTCAAAGAGAAAACTGGCAAAGCTTGTTTATTTTTATTGCTACCCTGCTTTTTGTGTTTGCTGTCTATGAATATTTTGATAAATGGACCAATTGGACGGCTTATGTAGATACTTTTACCACGGCAATTTTCTTTGTAGGTATGTGGCTAATGGCCAAAAGAAAAGTTGAAAACTGGATTTTTTGGATTATTGGAGATGTAATCTCGGCACCTCTCTATTTTTATAAAGGTCTTACCTTAACGGCCCTTCAATATTTTGTATTCACTATAATCGCTATTTACGGCTATAAAGCATGGCAGAAAAACTTGCGCAACGACCTTCGTCCGTCATAAAAGTAGTTCTTTTTGGACCCGAATCTACCGGAAAAACAAGCCTGGCAGAAATGCTGGCTAATCATTATAATACCGTTTGGGTAGAAGAGTTTATGAGGGAATATCTTCAGGAAAAATGGGATAAAGAAAGGAAGGTTTGTGAACCTAAAGATTTAATCCCTATTGCAGAAGGCCAAATGAAACGTGAAAATACGCTTACCGAAAAAGCTAATAAATTGCTAATTAGTGACACCAACCTTTTAGAGCTAAAAGTCTATTCAGAGGCTTATTACGATGGTTTTTGCGATTCGCAACTTCTTAAACATGCGTTAAACAACCAATACCATCTGTACTTTTTAACGTATATTGACGTTCCCTGGGCACCAGATGATCTTCGGGATAAACCTGACGATAGAATTGGTATGTTCAAACGCTTTGAGAAAGAGCTCAAAAATCATCAAAAGCCTTACGTAGTTTTAAAGGGCGATCTTATAGATCGTTTTAATGTAGCTATAGAGGAAATAGACAAACTTTTAAAAGATAAATAGACGTGGAGTTTAGCGAAATAGATATTTTGCAAATTGAAGAAAAAGGCCTTTCAACCCAGGAGGTTGAAAGACAAATTCAAATATTTGAAAGAGGAAATATAAAAGTTGATATACAACAGGCAGCAACCCCTGGTAACGGGATTTTTGTTTATAGTGTTGAAAAGCAAAAGCAATTTATAAAGACTTTTGAAAACAGGAAACAACAACTTAAGCTGCTGAAATTCGTTCCTGCATCTGGTGCAGCAACAAGAATGTTTAAGGCACTACATAATTTTGTAGATGAGTTTGAACCCGATAAAGAAGGCCTACGTGATTATTTAGATAGAAAAGAAAACAAAGGCCTGCAATTGTTTTTTGAGAAAATAGAGAAGCTTCCATTTTATGAAGAAGCCCTGAAAAAGGCAAATGATAATACCGAGAATTTTTCTAATAAAACCACCGATGAGCAACAAATCATTTTAGTTAAAACAATTTTGTTTAATTCGGGACTTGGGCTGAGTGACTGGCCAAAAGGTTTGGTTCCTTTTCATGCTTATAATGATTTTACTGCTACCGCCTTTGAGGAACATTTACATAGCTCGGCAAAATATCTTTCGGTAGATGGTGTAACTAAATTACATTTTACAGTTTCTGACGGGGATAAAGAAAAGTTTGAAAATGAATTTGAAAGAATAAAAGAAAGACTAGAGGAAGCTACTAATACTAAATTTGAGATTTCCTATTCCTATCAGGATCCAAAAACCGATACTATAGCGGTAGATGAGAATAATGTAGCTTTTAGGGATGAAGAGAACCGACTGTTTTTTAGACCGGGAGGGCATGGTGCCTTAATTGAAAATTTGCAACAGCAGGACGCCGATGTTCTTTTTATTAAAAACATAGATAATGTAGTGATTAATAAGAATATTCCTGAGGTTGTTGAGATGAAGAAAATGCTGGGCGGAAAACTTCTTAGCCTGCAAGATCAGATTTTTGACTATATGCGACTTTTAGATGCCGGAAATATTTCGGAAACTAAACTAGACGAAATAGCAGAGTTTTTGGAAAAAGAACTTTTTGTGAAAGTAACTTCTTCTTTTAACAAGTTTACAGGGGAGGAGAAAATGCAGTATTTATGTAAGAAACTAGACAGGCCTGTAAGGGTATGTGGAATGGTAAAAAATGAAGGTGAACCGGGAGGTGGCCCTTTTTTGGTTAAAAATGAAGATGGTGAAATTTCGTTGCAAATTATTGAGGGAGCACAAATAGACAAGGATAATGCAGAGCAATTGGAGATCCTTAATAATTCTACTCATTTTAATCCTGTAGACATTGCCTGTAGTCTTAAAAATTATAAAGGAGAAAGTTTTGAACTTCAGCAGTATGTAGATGAGAATATGAGTTTTATTGCTCATAAAACCAAGGATGGAAAAGCCTTAAAAGCTTTAGAGAGACCTGGTTTGTGGAATGGTGGTATGGCATATTGGAATACGGTTTTTGTGGAGGTTCCTTTAGAAACTTTTAATCCTGTAAAAACAGTAGCCGATCTTTTAAAACCTTCTCACCAACCTAATTAATTTGTTTTGGATGAAGCGCAAATAACACGGGAACTCAGTTTTAAAGCCGTGAGAAGCTCAGGTTCCGGTGGCCAGCACGTAAATAAAACTTCTTCGAAGGTTGAACTTTATTTCAATGTGGAAACTTCTAAAGGACTTTTGGAAGAGGAGAAATTGCGCTTACAAAAGAAATTGGCTTCAAGACTTACTAAAGATCATCTTCTAATTTTGCATAGTGAAGAAAGCCGAAGTCAACATAAAAATAAGATAATTGTTATTGAAAAATTCTTTGATCTGTTGCGGGAAAATATAAAAAAACCTAAAGCTAGAAAGAAGACCAAGCCTGGAAAAGCGGCAAAATTAAAGCGCCTGAAAGCCAAGAAAATAAATGCCGAAAAGAAAGCTAGAAGAGGTGATCCATTAAAATAATGGGGTGCTTTTCTACACTTGTGTAGAAATAATCCCCTATTTTTTGTTTGTTGTGTGTAGAGATTTGGGAATTTTATTAACCAATGTGTTTGTTTTCAGTTTGTTAAGGGTTTGGGCGGTAAGTGGTATGATTTTTTATATCTCACTTATGCTAAATTAAAGTAAATATAGCAGCTTAAGATACTGTTGTATAATTTAGATTTTCGGAGAAAAAGAGGCCTAAGGGTCTCTTTTTTTTGTGGCTTACTTTTGGTAATCCACACTTCTACATAATGTTCTCTTAAAAGATATGTTTTTCTACATAATATTTTGCTAATTCTAAACTCAGTGATGATTTAATTTGCTGATAATCAATATTTTAATTGAAAACGTAAGGTTTTGGTATAATTATTCCTATATACTTTGCATAATATAACCACAAATCTAAAATTTTATCATTATGAAAAAGCTAGGATTAAGTTTAATGGCCGCAGGAGGAATGTTTTTATTTAGTCAAAATGTTCAGGCTCAGGTAGAAGATCCCGAAAAGGTGGAGCAAATGGAAGATGTAGAAGAGGTACAGGAAGTTCAGGAGGATTATAAAAAAGTAGATGTGCTGGTGCTTCCACAAGCAATTAAAGATGCAATAATGACTGACCTAAATGGAGCTGTTGCAGAAGAAGCCTGGGTAAAAGAAAAAGACGGGAAGCAAATATATAAGCTGTCGCTTAATGTAGATGGAGAAAAACAAAAGGCTTATATCGATAAAGACGGAAACTGGATAAAAAAAGAAGATAAATAGTTTTATCGGTTCAACTAACCACTAATCTTTGTTGATCTTATTTTGCCCTACCAAAAGGTTCAACAGAGATTTTAATTTAACAACCGAATATTAAGAGAAACCAACTCTTTCGGTGCCAATTTTAGAGCAACAAAGTAATGAAAGGGAGAAAATCTTAAATGGTTAAAAAGCCTTAACGGCCTACTAACTAACACTTTTTTTAGTCATTTAAGAATGGAAAGATTTTATGTAAACGCTGCTTTTGGTAAATTGGAAAATGGATACCACCCAATGACAGGTTAATAAATAATTTAGATTGTCATTGAAGAGAGACCTTTAACGAGGTCTCTTTTTTTATGCTTATTTTAAACTTAATGAGTTTTAGATTGTTAAATTTGCAAGACGTTTAAATAAAAATCAATGACAAGAATTCTTATAGTTGAAGATGATGTGCCTTTTGGAACCATGCTTAAAACGTTTCTAATTAAGCGAGACTATGAGGTTGAATTGGTTTTTAGTGGACTAGAAGCTTTTAAAAAGTTAAAAGAAACCGCTTTTAACCTAATTCTTTCAGATGTTAGGTTACCTGATACAAACGGACTTGATGTTCTAAAAAAGGTAAAGGCTGAAAATGCCGAAACTCAGGTTATTATTATGACCAGTTATGCCGAAATTAGTATGGCGGTAGAGGCAATGAAAATTGGAGCTTTTGATTACGTATCTAAACCATTTAGGCCTGAATCAATTTTACAAACCATAGAAAATGCCCTAACCCATACTCAGGTAAAACCGGAGAAGGAGAAAAAACAAGCTAAACCATTATCAAAACCTGCTGCTACACCTAAGGAAACTAGTTTTGTAAAAGGAGTTAGCGAAGCTGCGCTAAAATTAAGTGATTACATACAGCTGGTAGCTCCTACAAACATGTCTGTTTTAATAATGGGCGAAAGTGGAACCGGGAAAGAACAGGTGGCAAAGAGTATTCATGAACAGAGTAAGCGCGCCGGTGAGCCATTTATCGCTGTAGATTGCGGTGCGATTCCAAGAGAATTGGCTTCCAGTGAATTTTTTGGGCATTTAAAAGGCTCTTTTACCGGGGCTATAAACGACAAAACCGGGCATTTTGAAGCGGCAAATGGTGGTACTTTGTTTCTGGATGAAATTGGTAATTTAAGCTATGAATTACAGGTTCAATTATTAAGGGCTCTTCAGGAAAGAAAAATTAAACCCGTAGGTAGCAATAATGAGTTGCATGTAGATATTCGGGTAATAACCGCTACTAACGAAGATCTTGCGCAAGCTGTAAAAGATGGTGAGTTTAGGGAAGATCTTTACCATAGGTTAAATGAATTTTCAATTAAGGTTCCTTCTCTAAAGGAGCGTAAAGAAGATTTAATGCTTTTTGCAGAATATTTCCTGGATGAGGCCAATACCGAATTGGAGAAAAATGTGATAGGTTTTACCGAAAGTGCTATAGAAGCTTTTAAGAACTATAACTGGCCCGGGAATTTAAGGGAGTTAAAAAATATGGTAAAGCGCGCAGCATTGCTTACCCAGGACGAAATGATACCTCTTAAAGTGCTACCATATGAAATTGCAACGGCAAACCATACGAATACAGAAACCGAATATGGTCTATTTAAAAATAAAAACGAAGAGCAGTTAATTTTAGATGCTTTGGAAAGATCTGGAGGAAATAAGAGTAAAGCTGCCAGGTTACTTTCTATAGATCGTAAAACACTTTACAACAAACTAAAACAGTATAATATTAAACTTTAATTTCCTGTTCGAGTTCTTTCATTAGGCTTAAAATGCCGTTTCTCAACTCCTTGAACTCCTGATTTGTAAAAGCTTCATGCTGTTCTAATCTCTCTAATTTTTTCGCTAAGGGTACTGCCTTTATTTGCTTTAACATAGGTACCATCTTATGCGCTAATCTGGCCACTTCCTTAAAATTATTCTCATTGCGAGCCAGTGCAATAAGTTCTATTTGTGACCTGGAACTTTCAATAAAGGCCTCTAAAATACTTTGAACAGCTTCCTGGTCTCCAGCCGAAAAATCATAAATATCCTGAAGGTTATAATGATTATTCTTAGAATGTTGTAGGTTATTATTTATTTTGCTCTTAAGTTCCAGTTTAAAAATATCGGCAATACTTTCCTGAAGTTTTTTTGGCTTATAGGGTTTTAAAAGGCTTTTGTTGAATCCGGCCAGTTTATATGTTTCTACATCAACATCTGTTCTGCCCGATAGGGCAATAACCGGTAATTCTCCTGTTTTATATTTTTTTCTAATATTTTTAATCAAGTCAAAACCATCCATTTCTGGCATTTGTATATCGGTTAATACCAAAGAATAGTTTCGGGTTTTCAGTTTATCCAGAGCTTCATTTCCATTAAATGCACTATCGCATTGCATTCCCATAGATTTTAGCAACTCACGTGTTAAGGAAAGCTGGGAGGGTTCGTCGTCTACAATGAGTGCTGTTTTGCCGGTAAGGTCAGGTAATTCTGGTGTAGCTAATTTTTCCGGCTCTTTAATAGTTTCAGTAGCCAATTTTCTAACCGGGAGAAAAACTATAAATTCGCTACCATTACCCTGTTCACTCTTCAGCTTTAATTCACCTTTAAGCAACTCAATTAAGCTTTTTGTAATGGCAAGTCCAAGTCCTGTTCCGCCGTATGCTTTTTCTATTTTTGTGTTTTCCTGTGAGAATTCTTCAAATATCTCATCTTGTTTTTCTTCTGAAATACCAATACCGGTATCTCTTACTGAAATAACAAGGCAGTAACTGTCTTCAATTTCCTTTTTAAGGTCTATTTGGATGTTAATTTCACCTTCTTTGGTGAACTTATAGGCGTTGGTAATTAAATTGGCAATAATTTGCTTTATTCTAAATGGATCGCTAAGAACTTGCGTATCTGAAGCTTTAGAAGCCCGAAAAACGATAGATACATTTTCATTTCTTTGAGCCGGTAGAGCATTGTAAACCGTATCTTCTATGAGTTTAGCCGGATTAAACGGTAGTTTTTCCACCGTCATTTTTCCTGCTTCCAGTTTAGAAAGATCCAATAAATCATTTACCAGGTGCAAAATAAAGCTAGACGATTTTTTTACCTGGTCTATATAATGCGATTGTTTGGTGTTTAAGGAAGATTTTTCAATAAGATCTGTATAGCCAATAAGCGTATTTAAAGGCGATCTTAAATCGTGGGTAATGGCGGCCATAAATTGTTCCCGCCTTTTTAATAAGGTTTCTGCAAAATCTTTGGCTTCTTCCAGTTGGCTACGGTACTGCTGACTTTTAGTGATATCCTTAATGATAAAAATAAGTGATAGTAATATAATTAAGAAGCTTACTATTCCGGCAATTATGAAAATTTGAGAGCTCTCTTTTATCATATCCTGGGAAACTTTTGCCCTTTGTATGGAGGCTTCCCGCTCTTCCAATTCAATTTTCCCCAGTAAACGGCGCAATTGCTGGTTAATAATCATATCATTTTCCAGAAATTCCTGTTCTTTTTTATCTACAGTATTTTGAAAACGCCTGGTAGCAATTTCCAATTCACTTAATACATTTCTAACAGAACCTATTATAGAATCGGCTGTTCGGTTGGTGAGTTTTTCGGCATTGTCTTCACGCGAATATTCCAGCAATCTAATTAATAGCCTTCGTTGGTGTGGTTCCAGATTAGAGAAACGTTGGTTGTAATTATAATCATCAAAAGAAGGATCTACTTTTTTTAATTCGGTTAAAACCTGTGAGTAATAGTTTTGATTTCGCTGTTGTTCTCTTAATTCATATAATTCCTGAAGGTTGGTAGACTTGTCAGAAAGTAACTTTTTAATGCTATCTAGTTCATTTTTTATCGAACTATCGGCATAACCGGTTTTTAACTTATTAATATTAAGTTTTATACTATCTATTTGACTTTGGTATTTATCAAGGCCTGCTTCATTTCCGGTTTGAATAAGCTGCCTGCTTAAATTTTCAGTTTCATATAAGCTGGTGGTGATATCGCTCAGCATAAAAAGCTGTTCGTTGTTATTGTTGTTTTTTTCTGAAATCTGGCTAAAAGCAACCACCTGGTTCCATACCAGCCAAACAGCAACAGCAGCTAATGCGGCTATTAAGAGATAGCCGCTAATTACTTTATAAGTTATTGATCGTTTTGTATTTCGCATAAATTTCTTGTCACCAAAATTACGCCATTTATACGAAACGATACCGCCAATTGAGTGTTCTTAATTTTTTGAGCTAAGGTGGCCTCAGTTGGGCTTGTAGAATTAATTTTAAACGATAAATTTATAGACCTAAAACGTATGGTATATCCATAAAAGCTTTATACATTTGCGGCCAATCTCAAAGGGGTGCCACTTAAGTGTGGCTGAGATCATACCCAAAGAACCTGGGCGGGTAATGCTGCCAAGGGACATGCGCAGAAAGCGTAAAAAGTATGTACTCCTGAAAATGCCAAAACACCGGTGGGCAATTTCAGGATTTTTTATTTAATTCAAAAACCAAAGAATAATAGCCCCTTTTATTCGTAAAATAATTTATTACGAATGAAATCTTTATTATTTTTTAGTGGCCTATGCCTTATTTCATTGCAGGCTTTAGCTCAAACCCACATTTTAAAAGGTAAGGTTACCCGTGGGGAAACCCCGGTAGAGGGTGTTGCCGTTTATGCCGTAGAATCGGGCAAAGGAACCGCTACCGACGAGAATGGGAAATATAGCCTGGAGCTTAAAGAAGGTGCTTACCAGCTTGTATTTTCTTACGGAAACCAAAAAAGTTTAAACGTAGAACTCAATCAAGATCAAACCCTAAATGTAGACCTTGCAGACGTACAGGAAGTTCTGGATGAGGTTTTCCTATCTTCTTTAAGGGTAAACGCTCAATCGCCTATAACTTATAGCAACCTTAGCAATGAGGAGATTGAAGACAGAAACCTGGGACAGGATATTCCTATTCTTATGAACTACATGCCTAATGTGGTTACTACCAGTGATGCCGGTGCCGGTGTTGGATACACCGGACTTAGAGTACGGGGAAGTGGAACGACGAGTACAAATGTAACTATAAATGGTATTCCTTATAATGATGCTGAAAGCCTTGGATCTTTTTGGGTGAACCTGGGAGATTTTGCTTCTTCTGTAGAAAATTTACAATTGCAGCGCGGAGTAGGAACCTCTACCAATGGTGCAGGAGCTTTTGGTGCCAGTCTTAATATTTTAACCGATGCTTATAGCGAAGAAGCAAACGCCGAAATTTCTAATAGTTATGGTTCTTTTAATACCCATAAACATACACTTAAATTTAGTACGGGTTTATTAAACGATCACTGGGAAATTGCCGGCCGTGCTTCACAAATTAAGAGCGATGGCTATATAGATAGGGCCAGCAGCGATTTAAAATCCTACTTTTTACAAGCCACGTATGTAGACGAAAATACACTGGTTAAGGCTATAACTTTCGGCGGAAGTGAAAGAACTTACCAGGCCTGGTACGGTATAGATGGGGAAACCCTTGAAAACGACCGAACCTATAATCCTGCCGGAATATATACCGATGAGGAAGGAAATACTAAATTTTACGAGAATCAAACCGATAATTATAAACAAGATCATTATCAGCTATTATGGAACCAGGAATATAGCAGTAACTGGTCTTCTAACCTGGCTTTCCACTATACCTATGGTCGTGGTTATTATGAAGAATATGAGGAAGATGCCACTTTAAATGAATTTGGTCTTCCAAATTTTCAGGCTAATGGTGAGGAGGTTAGTACATCGGACCTTGTAGGGACTAAATGGCTGGATAATGATTTCTATGGAACCACTTTTGGGTTGAATTATAAGGATGCAGATTGGGATGTTAATTTTGGTGGTGCCTGGAATAGATATATCGGCGATCACTTTGGCGAAGTAATCTATACTCGTTTTGCCCAAAATAAAGACCCTTATGAGCCGTATTACGAAAACGTGGGAACAAAAACAGATTTCAACCTTTACGGAAAGGCAACCTATGCAATTTCAGAGAAGTTGGCCGGATATTTAGATATGCAAATTAGGACCATAGACTATGAAACTGAGGGAATGTTATCTGAAGGAACCGAATTTCTTATAGACGATTCTTTTACCTTCTTTAATCCTAAGGCAGGTTTAACCTATGCATTGAACAGTCAAAATCAATTCTACTTTTCTTATGCCCGTGCCAATAGAGAGCCAAGAAGAAGCGATTATGAAAACGGAGATCCGGAACATGAGGAATTAAACGATTATGAATTAGGTTGGAGATATAATAGCCCGAAGGTTCAATTAAATACCAATTTATATTATATGGATTATCAAAATCAATTGGTGCTTACCGGTGGTATTGATGATGTAGGTGCTTTTATTCGGGAAAATAGTGGAAATAGCTATCGTTTAGGCCTGGAAATAGATGCGGTAATTAGGCTTTCAGAAAAAGTAGTGCTAAGGCCAAACCTGGCATTAAGTCAAAATAGAAATAAAGATTTTGTAGCTACCTGGGATGGGGAACTCGTAGACTATGGCAATACAGATATCTCTTTCTCTCCTTCTGTAGTAGGGGGTAACAGAATTAGCTATTTACCGGTAAACGGGCTTGAATTAAGCCTTCTTTCAAAATATGTAGGCGAGCAATATATGAGTAATATTGAAGTTGAAACATCTAAGCTAGATGCTTATTTTGTGAACGATTTTAATATTCAGTATACCTGGAGAAATGCACCATTCTTTAAAGAAGTGGTTTTTACAGGATTGGTTAATAATATTTTTGGAGAAGAATATGTGTCTAACGGCTATTACTATACATTTAATATAGAAAACCCAGATACTGCTACCGGGGTGCAAACCCTTGATGGTGCCGGATATTATCCGCAAGCTACCACTAACCTTTTAGGTGGAATTACCTTGAAATTTTAATTTGTTTGTCGCCTCTCTCCTTCTTTTTTATGGGAGGGGAGAGGTTTTTAATTATAAACCTCTATGTTGTTTCCGCGGCGTTCAATTCGGTAAGGCTTCATAGAATACTTTCCATCACCTTCCAGTAATTCGCCCGTAATTATATTATAAGCATTGGCATCTTCACAATTACAGGTAGCAACTACCCCTTCAACAGTCATGGCCGAACAATTGTTTGGCGGATGATTAGGGTCACTTAGCTCGAAAGCAGTATACTGCGTATTGTTTATGTTATAGATTACAACCCCCCTTATGCCTTCTCTATAAGTTACAAAACTATTTCCGGGAAAGGTTAATTGGTTGTTTGGTTGAAATTTTAAGTTTAACTGAAAACTAAAATTTAAATTGATAAGGTTAGGGTTGTTATGCGAATTATCATCATTTGGGGAGCACGCGCTAAAAAATATTGAAAATAGAAGTAAAATAAGCCTTTTTTTCATGAGATCGATAAATATTTCGCTAAATAATATTATTGTTTTCAAGGTGTAAATTTATTATATTTGTTAATTAAATCCCGTCGCGTTATGGGATTTTTTCTATTTATATAAACGATGTAGTTATGAGCAAAGTATCTTATTATACGAAAGAGGGGCTTAAAAAATTGAAAGACGAACTAAACCATTTACGTGATGTAGAAAGGCCAAGAGCTTCAGAAGCTATTGCCGAAGCCCGGGATAAAGGAGATTTGAGTGAAAATGCCGAATATGATGCAGCAAAAGAAGCACAGGGCCTTTTAGAAATGAAGATTTCTAAAATGGAAGAAGTGGTTGCAAATGCACGGGTTATAGACGAGTCTCAATTAGACACCTCGAAAGTGCTGGTACATTCCCATGTAAAAATAAAGAACCAAACCAATGGTGCGGAAGTAAAATATAAATTGGTAGCTCAAAGTGAGGCCGATCTTAAAGCGGGTAAGATTTCAGTAGACTCCCCTATAGGAAAAGGTTTATTGGGCAAGGAGGTTGGTGATATCGCAGAGATTGATGTGCCAAGTGGTACCATGAAATTTAAGGTTCTGGAGATCTGGAGAGAGTAGATTTTCAGTTTTAACAGTTTTAAAAATCCTTTTCCAATACCTTTAACCAGGTTTTTGTGAAAAGGATTTTATATTTAATAAAATAACCAACTAATTCAATATGTATTATGTCTAGTTTATTTACAAAAATTGTAAAAGGTGAAGTCCCTGCCTATAAAGTAGCAGAAGATAGTCAGTTTTTGGCTTTCCTGGATATAAACCCTAATGCAAAAGGCCATGTTCTTTGTATTCCTAAGAAAGAGGTAGATAAGATTTTTGACCTGGAAGAAGAGGTGTACCAGGAATTGATGCGTTTTTCCCGAAAAGTAGCTATTGCTTTAGAGAAAACAATAGAATGTAAACGCGTTGGAATGGCAGTGGTTGGCCTGGAAGTGCCGCACGTACACGTACACCTTATTCCGCTTAACTCGATGAGCGATATGGATTTCTCTAAAAGTATTAAAATGGAAGACGAAGAGTTTAAAAAATTGGCATCTTCTATTCACGTGAACCTGTAATGAAGATTGAAGACTATAAATTAACGCTCCAATTAAGAATAGATTGGAGCGATTTAGATATGTATAAGCATGTAAATAATATTTCGTTTATGCGTTATCTGCAATCTGGCCGGGTAAATTTCTGGGAAGCGTCGGGGATTTACAAAATGTATGAAGAAACCAATATGGGGACTATGTTAGTTTCAACCCAATGTGATTTTAAAAAGTCGCTGTATTATCCCGGTAAGGCCATTGTAAAAACTAAACTGGATTTTATTAAGAATAGCAGTTTCGGCTTAAAACATTTAATTCTAGATGAAGAAGACGCTGTTTGTGCCGAGGCTAAAGATGTGGTGGTGTGTTACGATTTTAATAAAAACAAAAGTTGCGCAATTCCCACAGATCTCCGGGAAAAGCTTTCTGGATTCTAAATTTTTCTAAGCGAAATTTTAAAAGTAGTGCCTTTGTTAATTTCGCTTTCTGCTACTTTAATCCTACCGTGGTGGTAGCTTTCAATAATTCTTTTCGCCAAAGATAAACCAAGGCCCCAACCTCTTTTTTTGGTTGTATGGCCGGGTTCAAAAATGAGATTGAATTTATTTTTTTCTACCCCTTTGCCTGTATCTTTAATGAAAATATGTGCCCATTTTTGATCTTCCTGAATGCTGATGTTTAATTTTCCTTTTCCGCGCATAGCATCTATGGCGTTTTTTACAAGGTTCTCTATAGTCCAACTATAAAGCTGCTGGTTTAGCATTACAGGTATGCTTCCTTCGGGAACATCAATGCTAAACGCTATAAGTTTTGAACTTCTGCTTTTTAAATAATCAAAACTATGTTGGGTGGCTGCAATGATATTTGTTTCTTCCAAAATGGGGGCAGAGCCTATTTTAGAAAATCGTTCTGTAATGGTTTCCAGACGCGAAATATCTTTTTCCATTTCTACTATGTAGGTGGTGTTTACATTCTCCTGCTTCAGGATTTCTGTCCAGCCAATAAGGGAGGATAAGGGGGTGCCAATTTGGTGTGCAGTTTCTTTTGCCATCCCGGCCCAAAGCTTATTCTGCTCGCTACTTTTAGTAGTGGTATAAAAGAAATAGACTACACCAATAAACAGGAACCCTATAAGTACAAGGCCTACGGGATAATATTTAAGGCTGTTTAAAACGGGAGAGTTCCCATAGTAGATATATTGTTTCTCTCCATTTCCAAGATTGATAATTATGGGCTCGTTTTCATCTTTCAGGTCGGCTAATAATTTCTTTGCACGTGCGGTATCTTCCAGCTTACCGGGGTCTATATTAGTGGTATAGGCAATTTCCCCATCGGCATCAGTATGGATAATGGGTATGGATGTATTGTTGTTTAAAATTTCAAGAATAAGATCTAAATCGGCATCTTCAGGAGGGGGCTCCCTGTCCAGGGCTTCTTGTGCTTTAGCCCACACGCTCATTTTTGCCCTTTCGTCTTCTTTTAAACGTTGAAAAAAAATACTGGTGTTCCATAATACCAGACCCACAACAATAAAACAAGAAATAATAATAAACCAGCGATTAAAGCTACGTTCGTCTGTAAAGTTCATAAAGGCCTTTAAGCTTTAAAAGATTTAAAGATAAGCGTTTTTAAACGAATTTTATTGCATAACCCGGCTTTTCATTCCCTAATGGTTTCGTTACCTTTGCCAAAAAATAAGTATGTTTACTATAGATCCTAAGGAGGTTAGTACAGGAAAACTTCATCGTTATTTGCTGGGAGCTATTGGGCCAAGGCCCATTGCCTTTGCCAGTACTATAGATGCTCAAGGCCGTCCTAACCTATCGCCATTTAGTTTTTTTAATGTTTTTGGATCTAATCCACCTACGCTAATTTTTTCTCCTGCCAGAAGAGGTCGTGATAATACGGTAAAGCATACTTACAACAATGTAAAAGATATAGATGAGGTGGTGATCAATATTGTGAATTATGATATTGTTCAGCAAATGTCCCTTTCAAGTACCGAGTATGCTGAAGGTGTAAATGAATTTGAAAAAGCTGGCTTTTCAATGTTGAAGTCTGAGCTGGTACGGCCATTTCGAGTAGCGGAGTCTCCGGTGCAATTTGAATGTAAAGTAAAGCAGGTTATTGAGACCGGCCAGGAAGGAGGTGCCGGAAACCTGGTGATTTGTGAGGTTCTTAAAATGCATATTAATGAACACATTCTAGATGAAGATGGTTTTATAGATCAGCATAAAATAGATCTCGTAGCAAGAATGGGTGGTAACTGGTATACCCGTGCCAACCCGGGAATGTTCGAGGTGCCAAAACCACTTTCAAGCCTCGGGATAGGAGTAGATGCGATCCCGGCTGAAATTAGGGAAAGTAAAATACTAACCGGGAACGATTTAGGGAAACTGGGTAATGTAGAAGCCCTTCCTCAAAAAAAGCAAATTGACAGTTTTATAGCCGAAAATAAAGATTTGGCAGATTTGGTAAAAACCAGCAACAAAGAAGATATTCATACACAGGCACAGTTGTTTTTAGAAAAGAACAATGTTGATGCTGCCTGGAAATTATTATTAGCAAAAACAGATTAAGATGGAAGTACAAGGTAAAATTAAATTGATAGGGGAAACCAAAACCTTTGGGAATAACGGTTTTAGAAAAAGAGAAGTGGTAGTGACTACCGAGGAGCAATATCCGCAACATCTTATGGTGGAGTTTGTACAGGACAAGACAGACTTGCTTAACAATTTTCAGGTGGGGCAGCCTGTAAAAATTGGAATTAACTTAAGAGGTAGAGAATGGGTGAGCCCACAAGGAGAAACAAAATATTTTAATTCTATCCAGGGGTGGAGAATAGAGAATTTACAGGCAGAGCAGCCAACCGGAGGGCAAAATGTGCCACCACCAGATAATTTTGAACCGGCAAATAATCTAAATGAAGAAGATTATGACGATCTTCCATTCTAGAGATTTTCTTCAAAGAAAATTAATGAGGTTATCTTAAAAGATTCTATTTTTTAAGGTTTAACATCAAAGCAGAACAATTCCAATTATAAAAAGCTTAGCATCCTATTAAGAGGGCTAAGCTTTTTCTTTTTGTACATTTCCTCACAAACCTATAAAACCATTTAATTGCATTATTTAGAGCCAAACGAAAAATTTCCACCCATTACTGAAGCAGATGAACAGGGCTTATTGGCTATTGGGGGAGATTTAAGTATTTCAAGATTAATCTATGCATATAATCATGGTATTTTTCCCTGGTATGATGCCTCACAGCCATTGCTGTGGTGGAGCCCGGATCCTAGAATGGTGCTTTTTCCTGAAAAATTAAAAGTCTCTAAAAGCATGAAACAGTTGCTTAGAAAAAAGAAGTTTACAGTAAGCTTTAATACACACTTTAACGCGGTAATAGAAGCCTGCGCTCAAATAAGGCGTGATGGTCAGCATGGTACCTGGATTACCCGGGAGATGATAGCAAGTTATAACAGTTTGCACAAACTTAATATAGCGCAATCTGTAGAAGTTTGGGAGAACGGGGATTTAGTTGGCGGTCTTTATGGGATTTACCTGAAAGATAAAAATGTGTTTTGTGGTGAAAGTATGTTTACCAGGGTGAGCAATGCCTCTAAATACGGCTTTATTACATTGGTTAATAAGTTAAAAGAAGAGGGAGTAAAACTTATAGACTGCCAGGTTTATACAAGGCATTTAGAAAGCCTGGGTGCCGAAGAAATTCCGCGAGATGAATTTCTTAGCTATTTAGGTTTTTCTTCATAAATTTATAGATAAAAAGATATCTAAATGAAAAAAATATTTGGCTGCCTATTTCTAATAACAATATTGGCCTGTGAACCTTCTAATAATGAGCCTAAAGAACCTGAACAGGTTAATATTATATCTGAATTAGATTATTTTGAGTATAAAAGAGATGAATACGAAGGTACAATAACCTTAAGTTATAGGGTTACGCATACTAATAATTCTTCTTTTGATGTGGAAGGTTATTCTCGGGTAAATTTAGCTTATAAAGGGCAGGAAGATGAAATGACCTGGAGTATTCTTGAGTATGGGGAAGATGCTCACTGCCCCGTAATTGTAGCAGGTGGAACCTGTGTGGAAGAGTTTGAAGATATTCAGGAAATTGATGAAGAATATGAAGAAGCGGTTTACCCAGATGGTTCAGGAGAAATTGTTTTAGTAGACTATAGCTATACTGTTACCAACGAATTGAGATAAGAGTGATAAAGATATAGAGTCATTTTCCCAGTTTTTTTACCTCTGAATGCCTAAAACAAGAGGTTTCGTGATCGTTCACCATTCCCGTAGCCTGCATATGTGCATATATTACTGTAGGTCCTGTAAACTTAAACCCCTTCTTTTTTAGATCTTTACTTAATTTATCACTAATTTGGGTAGTTGCGGGGGCTTCTTTGTAATTTTCTAGTGTATTCTGAATAGGTTTTTCATTAACAAACCCCCAAATATACTTGCTGAAACTTCCGTATTCTTTTTTAACTTCTATAAAAGCCTTAGCATTGGTTACGGTAGCCCTAATCTTTAGTTTATTCCGTATAATTCCAGGGTTTTGAAGTAATTCCTGAATTTTTTCTTCGGAATAGTTTGCAATTTTTTTATAATCAAAATCATCAAATGCCTTCCTGAAATTTTGGCGTTTTCGTAAAATGGTAATCCAACTTAAACCGGCCTGAAAGGTTTCGAGTATAAGAAATTCAAAAATAGTAGCATCGTCATATATGGGTACGCCCCATTCCTCATCGTGATATGCTTCATAAAGAGCATCGCCTTCACACCATCCGCAGCGGTTTAGTTTTTTCATTATTAGGGTTTAAAATTATAGGTGATTGTGCCGGGTTGTGCATTTCGGCCCGCTAACTTCGAAAATACAGCATTTTTAGCATAGGATAATGCCTTTTCGGTTAAGCATTCATTGTTTGAGCTAGAACTTGCTTTGTTTATAGCAGTGCTGGTTACCCTTCCCTGGGTATTTACAGTGATATTTACTACAATTTTCCCAGGGGTATCGCAGGTATATATAGGGTTTGGAATAGAAATCGCGTTTCGACCACGAAGGGAAAACGAGATAGAACTATTTCTTAAACTTCCCGATTGGCTTGAAATGTTTCTGGAAGAATCATCCCCGTCTGATCGTTTTTTGTTTTCCTTTTTTTCTCCGGTAGCTATGCTTCCTTCTGTGTTGGATGAAGATTCTTTTTCTGAACTTTCTTCCTGGTTGCGGCTGTTTTTCTCTAAAATCTTGTCCAGTTCCCGGTTAAAATTTTCTTCTCTAGCCTTTTGATTTTCGTTAAAAGCTCTATGAGTTTCTGGTGATTTCTGGTTGGTTTTTGGCTCGGGATCTTCTTTTGGGCTTTCTTCTTTAGGTTCTTTGGCTTTAATATATTCTTCCAGGTCTACTAACATTTGTTGTTCAAAATCTTTCTTTTGAGAGAGGTTGAAATTATAAAGTCCAAGGATTAGAACCGAACAAAAAAGTAGGGTAAGAATAAGTGCTTTATGTTTTTCAAAAAAACCCATTGCTATAAAACAAAACCTGAGTTGGTTTATTTTATGCTGAAGGTAATAATTTTTCAAAAGACTCAAGGTCTAAAGCACTTTTTATGTTGAACTCTCCAACCCGGGTCCTTTTTAATGCCGAAAGATAAGCACCGGAATGAAGTGCCTTGCCAAAATCGTTTGCTATGCTTCTTATATAAGTGCCTTTGCTGCAAACTATCCTGAAATCTACTTGAGGGAACCTTGAGGCATCAACCTCAAATTCTTTTATTGTGACAGGTCGGCTATTAACCTTAACTTCTTCTCCCTTTCTGGCATATTCGTAAAGGCGTTTTCCATCTTTTTTTAAAGCTGAAAAAACAGGAGGTACCTGTTCAATTTCGCCGGTTAGCTGGAGAGCAGCCGCTTCTATGTTTTCTTTAGAAATATGCTTGGTTTCAAAAGTTTTGTCAACTTCGGTTTCCATATCAAAAGATGGCGTGGTGGCTCCCAGGGTAAAAGTGCCGGTATATTCCTTTTCGGTTCCCTGTAATTCGGGAATTTTTTTTGTAAATTTTCCGGTACATATTACCAAAACCCCATCTGCCAGGGGGTCTAAAGTGCCGGCGTGACCTACCTTAATTTTTTTTATGTCGAAGCTTTTTCTAATTAACCAACGTACTTTATTTACCAGTTGAAAGGAAGTCCACTCCAGGGGTTTATTAAAAACGAGAATCTGGCCGTTCTTAAAATCATCGGGAGTAAATTTTTTACTTGCGGTAGTCATAAAGGCTGTTTGAGGTTTCTAATTATAATATGCAACGGCTATAGAAACAATTCCTGCTATAAAACAATAAATCGCAAAATAGGAAAGTTTGCTTTTTCTTACAATGCTAATCATCCACGTGCAAGCTGCAAGTCCTGCTATAAATGAAGTTGCAAAACCTATTGCGAGTACCGGAAAAGAGGTAGTGCTTTCCATTAAATTACCGTCTAGAAGGTCTTTGGCAATTTTACCTAATATTAATGGTACCACCATTAAAAAAGAAAATCTTGCGGCTTTGGTTTTATCGTTACCTAATAGCACCGATGTGGAGATGGTAGCACCACTTCTGGATATACCGGGTAAAATTGCAATGGCCTGGGCTACACCAATAACAAAGGCATTATTGTAGCTTACCGGTTTGTTGGTGTTTTTGGCTTTGTCTGCCAGCCATAGTAGGAGTGCCGTAACGATAAGCATGAAACCAACAAAAATTATATTTCCGCCAAATAAACCTTCTAATTGCTCCTCAAAGAAAAGTCCAACCAGGGCTGCGGGAATCATAGAAAGTACAATTTTGAGCGAAAACTGAAACTCTTCGTTCCATTTAAATTTTAGAAATCCCCTTAAAATTTCCATCACATCTTTTCTAAATACCACTATAGTACTCAAAGCAGTTGCGGCGTGGAGAATTACAGTAAATAGTAGAGATTCGCTAGGTATGCTATTATCGCCTAACAATGCTTTACCGAGCTCCAGGTGCCCGCTTGAGGAAACAGGTAAAAATTCGGTTAGCCCCTGGATGACTCCAAGAATGGCAGCGTCTAATTCGTTCAATGTATTATTTTTTTGGATTTAAAAGAATTGCATATACTTCTATGGCGAAGCCAAGAAGCACTAAGGCTGGTGCCAATCTAATGCGTTGAAAGTTATAGATATCGGGGTTAAAGGTATTGGGGTCTTCGCTACCGCCACCTGCCATTAATATAAACCCCAGGCTAATAACTGCTAGCCCAATAAACATAAATTTATAATTCTTTTTTTCAAAAATGAAGTACTTCTTATGATCTGTAGGTTGTTGATTTTTGCTCATAATATCTGATTAACGCTGCAAAAGTGTTTGAATTGTGGCTTTTTACTGAAAAAGTTCAAAATTAACCAATTTATGTGAGACAGGCCTAAGCTATGTGGCTAATAATAACCGAATAAAAAAGCCGTCTAAAAGATTTTATAATTGTCATCCTGAATTCGGTTCAGTTTGACAGGTATACACGTTTTAGACGGCTTATGGGGTGTGGGAGCTTATAATGCTAAGCTGCCCGGTATATGTTGTAATGACTTAATGCCTCCTGATAAAATAGAATACTTTTCTTATCTTTCTTTAGGCAGGATTTTAGAAAACGTTCTAAATCCTGGCATTCGAAAGTAATTCCTGTATATTTTCTTTTTCCTACAGGTATCTGTAAATCTACCGTGTGCTTTTTATAATTAATTTGAACATTTTTGGCGTCAAAATATTTTTTAATAATGGCACGGTGCAATATTGTGTAATTTGAATTTTTTTCTGATTTAAGGTGAAAGATACTATGGGAAATTAAGCTCTTAAAATCATCTAGAGTTGTATCAGGATTAGGATTTAATTTCATAGTTATTGGTATTATAGGTGTTAGCGTTGGCTAAATTACACTTAGATTTCTTTATCTCTGTTAAAAAACATTTAATAATCCTGTGATTAGCAAATATTTAACGACTAAAGTAGGTTTTTTACTTTTAATTAAACCTTAAATAGTTTCAAATGAAAGAATTGCCTTACATATGAATTGAAGATCTTTCTCTATAGCGATTAAAAGAAGTTTTTGTGTTTCTTGGCAGCGAAAAGGGGGTGTAATAACCCAAGGCTAACCTCGAAATTAAACATTGTTTGTAACGAATGTTCAAGGTAGTTTGCTTAAATTAAGATATCTATAGGTTTATGTAGATGCCTGTCCTTATTGTCCAGGCAAGATGCATTAATGAATTTGGTTCCTGTAATAGAAGTGACACCGTAAGAATCGTGAACATGTCCAAAAATATGAATCTTTATTTGGCGTTTTTGCAGGATTTTTAAAAGAGAGGCGCAACCCGCATGCTGCCCATTCTTTAAAATATCCTTAATCTTGTAGGGGGGAGTGTGGGTGATGAGAATTTGAGTGTCTTCTGGAATTTGTTCCCAATGTTTGTTTATACTCTGCGTTTGTTTATTATTAAAAGCCCAGGTGCCGTCTCCGGGAGTTATGGGTGAGCCCCAAAATTTAATGTTGTTAATACTTACGGTATTATCATTTAAATAAGATACATTTTTTGGTATGATTTCTTTAATTTCCTTATCTGAGGCTTTTTCAAAATAAAAGTCGTGATTTCCAGCTATAAATATTTTATGTTTATGTGGTTGGGAAGCAAACCATTCCAGAAAGTTACGAACCTCTCTTTCGGTACCACCTTCGGTAATATCTCCTGCGTGAATTAATATATCGCCATCGGGAATTGAAATTTGTTCGTGTTTGTTATGGGTGTCTGAAATACAAATTAGCTTCATAAAAATGAATATAATGAAAAGGAGCTGTTTAGAAAGATTTTAAAATTTGTATTCTAATTCCAGGCTTTAGATTCTAATTCAGCAAAAGCTTTATGTTCGTAGCAATGGGATTGGCCTGAAAAACAACTAATTTATTTGAAAACTTTTTAATCGGCAATAACCGAAATGCTCTAATTATTTTTTTCTTCAGAAGAAATATAATCCTTATCCAAAGGGAGTAATTTATTAGTTATTTTAGTTAGAGAAAAAGCTATAATTACTGCTGTTACTGCAAAAAATAAAAATTTAATAAGCAGACTATCGCTAAGCGTAAAGCTGTACACCGCCAGAAATATTTCTACGGCTATAAATATTACTTTGATGCTTAGTTTTAAAATCATGAGTTTTACTGGATTGAAGAGCAAATATACAATCAAAAACCATTGAAAATTTGATGTTTATGGCCTTTTACTAAAATTTAACGCAAAGAAAACTTTGGGGTTAAATTTTTAAGTTAAAAACTCTTAAACAGGGACGCTGCGTGTTTTGAAATTGTAAATTTCAATTATAAAAAAATGATAATTTGAAGAAAAGGTTTAAAATAGTTCTTGGTGTTAGTAGTGTTCTTTTAATGTTCCTGGCCATTATTATTGGAGGTAATTTATTTATAGAGCATAAAATAAAAACATCACTAGAAGAAAGTCTTAAAAAAGCTACCTTTAATTATAAGGACTTGAATGCGAGTATGCTGAGTAGAAGTGTTTCCTTAAACAAGGCGGTTTATCGCGATGAAGAAGTAATAATTACTGCCAGGGAGGTGCGAATAGAGGGCGTAGATATTCTGGAGTACCTAAGCAATAAAAATGTAGAAGTTACTAGCTTAGAAATTATTAAGCCCGAAGTAACAATTTTTACAGACGCAATTAGCGGGAAGGAAGAAGATAGTTTGGAGGAAGGGCGTTCGGTAAAACAGCAATTGCTTATTAAATCCCTGAAGATTGTTGATGGTAGCTTTAAAATGACTAAGGAAAATTCGCTTAAGGAGCAGTTTTTTTCTCGCATCCCATCACTTGAAATGAGTGGTGTGAGCGTAGATAGAAAATCTTTAAAAACGGGGCTTCCTTTTGATTATGAATCCCTTCAGTTGGTCTCAGATAGTTTATTCTTTAATCTTAATGAAGAACATGACCTTTTTGTGGAGAAAATAGAAATGCAGGGAGACTCGCTTAATTTTGGTAAATTAAGGATTAAGCCTCTATATAGTAAGCAGGAATTTCAACAGCAAATTCCGTATGAGAAGGATAGGTTCAATTTAATTTTGAATGAATTTACTTTTCATTCTTTTAACTGGAACCTTAAAAATGATTCTCTAAGCTTTCTTAGTGATAAACTTGTAATAGAAGATAGCGATATAAAAATTTATCGCGATAAACGAATAGAGGATGATACCCGGCGAAAACCTATGTATAGTAAAATGATTAGGGAGTTGCCTTTTAAATTAAAACTTGATACTGTTAAAGTGCGGAATTTGAATGTAGGTTATGAAGAATTGGTAAAGGCAAAAAGGGGTGCTGGCAAGGTTAGTTTTAAAAATTTAGATGCCAGTATTTATAATATTACCAATATGGGGATGGATGCAAATGATTTTCCTGAAACAGTTATTGATGTGAAAACTCAATTTATGGGGGAGGCTAATCTTACTGTAAACTGGAATTTTGATATTTCCAGTGCTGTAGATGCATTTGCAATTTCTGGGCAGTTAGATAATATCTCAAGTGAAGGGATTAATAAATTTTTACAGCCGGCTTTAAACGTAAAGGCGCAGGGGGGAATTAAAAATATGCGATTTAATTTCGTGGGAGATAATAAAAGTGCCACAGGTGATATGAAATTGATTTACAACGATTTTAAAGTTGAGGTGCTTCGGGAAGACGGAAAAGAAAAAAATAAGCTCCTTTCTGCTTTAGCAAACCTAATTGTTAATAACAAGGCTACTTCAGCAGAGAAAGAGCAGAGAGATATTAAAACCCAACGGGATCAAACCAGGTCTTTTTGGAATTATTTGTGGAAAAATATTAGAAATGGTGCTTTAAAATCTTTTATCTAAATTTTGAGAGTTAGCACTGGCATGTTTGCGTGATTTACCAAATCTTCGCTAATGCTGCCATTAAAAAAATGGGCCAAACCTTTGCGGCCATGAGTGCCAATTCCAATTAAGGTTTTTGGTTTTTTTAAAGCAAAATTTAGGATTCCTTTCTCTACACTTATATCGTTGTAAATATGTATTTTGTAGTCCTTTACCCTGGTGCCTGAAACGAAGTTTTCTATTCGCTTCCTAACTTCGTTACTTGTAATAAAATTATTAGGAGTGTTTATAAAAAGTATGTGAAATTTAGCTTCGGCCAATATTGCAAAATCGTAAGCGGCTTCCAGGGTGCTTCGGCTGTAAGTGTCTGCATCGGTAGCAAAAATAAAGTTTTGTATTTCAAACTTTTCGTGTTCGTTTTTTATAACAAGAACAGGGATTTTAGAAGAGCGAACCACCTTTTCTGTATTGCTCCCAATAAACATTTCTTTAAATCCGCTTGCGCCGTGGGAACCCATTATAATAATATCACACTTGTATTCTTCGCTTACTTCCATAATACCATCAAAAGCCTGGTGAAACATTACCGTTTCGTGAACTTTTATATCTTTTAAAAAAGGTTTGGCCATTAGCTTGGCAAACCGTTGGTGGGCTAACTTCATAAAAAACAACGATTCCGGTAAATTTTGGTTATTGCCGCTACCTACAGGGTCTATAAGCTGCATAGGTAGCTCTAGCATATGTAAAAGATAGATTTCACTATGGTGCTTTTTTGCCAATTGAGCGGCAATTTTTAAGGCATATTCAGCGGTATCCGAGAAGTCGGTTGGAACGAGGATCTTTTTCATAAATGTTTCTAAGAGATTAAAAATGATTGCTTTATTAAAGTTAAGAATAAAATTTCATTTAAAGTCTGGTTTTCTTTCTCTGAAATTATTATTATATTTGCAGCGTTGAAACTAAAAAAGTACAGCGAGGGGACATAAAGTCCCCTCTTTTTATAAGCTATGTTGCAGGATAAAGTAGAAAATTTGTTGAAGGAAGCTTTTCAGGAAAATAATTCATTATTTTTAATAGACCTTAATGTCTCTAAAGACAACAAGATTTCTGTAGTGATAGATGGTGATAATGGCGTTTCTGTTAACGATTGTATAGCAGTAAGCCGAAAGGTTGAGCATAATCTAGACAGGGATGAAGAAGATTTTTCTTTGGAAGTTAGCTCGGCGGGAGTTTCTGAGCCTTTACACCTGGAGCGGCAGTATCGGAAAAACCTTGGCAGAAAGCTAGAGGTGACTACCAATAACGAAAAAATTGAAGCGACTTTAACTGAAGTAGATCAGAATGGGATTAAGCTTAACTGGAAAGCCAGAGAGCCAAAACCTGTAGGAAAAGGAAAACATACCGTTCAAAAAGAGTTGGTTTTGCCTTATTCTGAAATTACCAGTGCTAAAGTCATGATAACATTTTAACCTCAAAATTGATATGGAAAATATCGCCTTGATTGAGTCATTTTCGGAGTTTAAGGATGACAAATTGATAGATCGTGTAACGCTTATGGCCATCCTTGAAGATGTGTTTAGAAGTGCGTTGAAGAAAAAGTATGGTGAAGACGATAATTTTGATATTATTGTAAACCCAGATAAAGGAGATCTCGAGATTTGGAGAAATAGGGTTGTGGTTGCCGATGGAGAGGTAGAGGATCCTAATCAGGAAATTTCTCTTACCGAGGCCAGGAAAATTGAGCCTGATTTTGAAGTTGGAGAGGACGTTTCAGAAGAAGTGAAACTTGTAGATTTAGGGCGTCGTGCTATTTTAGCTTTAAGGCAAAACCTTATTTCTAAAATTCACGAACATGATAACACTAATATTTTTAAGCATTTTAAAGAGCTTGAAGGTGAGATATACACTGCAGAGGTTCACCATATTAGGCATAGGGCGATTATCTTGTTAGACGACGAGGGGAATGAGATTGTTTTACCAAAAGACCGGCAAATTCCTTCAGATTTTTTCAGAAAAGGAGATAATGTTAAAGGAATAATAGAAAGCGTTGAGCTTAAAGGAAATAAGCCAACCATTATACTTTCGCGTACCGCTCCGGTTTTTCTTGAGAAATTGTTTGAACAGGAAATCCCTGAGGTATTTGATGGCTTAATCACTATACAGAATGTAGTTCGTGTCCCTGGTGAAAAGGCAAAAGTAGCGGTAGATACTTATGATGATAGAATAGATCCGGTTGGAGCTTGTGTAGGGATGAAAGGATCTAGAATTCATAGTATTGTGCGTGAACTGGGGAATGAGAATATAGATGTGATTAATTTCACCAATAATGACCAATTGTATATTACCAGGGCTTTAAGTCCTGCGAAAATAACATCTATTAAACTAGATGAAGAAAATAAAACCGCTGAGGTAATGCTTAAGCCTGAAGAGGTGTCTAAAGCTATTGGTCGTGGAGGGCATAATATTAGATTGGCCGGGCAGCTAACCGGTTATGAAATAGATGTTTTCAGAGAAGGAGTTGAAGAAGATGTAGAGTTAAAAGAATTCTCTGATGAAATTGAAAGTTGGGTGATTAAGGAGTTTTCAAGAGTTGGACTGGACACTGCGAAAAGTGTTTTGGAACAGGAATTGGAAGACCTTATTAGGCTTACCGACTTAGAAGAAGAAACCATTCGTGAAGTGGTGAAGGTTTTAAGAGAAGAATTTGAGGAGTAGTAAAATATTCATTAGAATATAAATAATTAAAAGAGGTTAATTTAGAGGGCAATTTATGGCTGAAGCAAAAACAATGCGACTAAACAAAGTATTACGTGAATTCAATATTTCGTTAGACCGGGCTGTAGAATTTTTAAATTCTAAAGGTCACGATATAGAAGCACGTCCTACTACTAAAATCTCATCCGAAGTTTATCAGGTGCTTTCTGATGAATTTGAGACCGACAAATCCAAGAAAGTTGAGTCTAAAGAGGTGGGTGAAGAAAAGAGAAAGGAGAAGGAAGAATTGCGTTTAGCAAGAGAAAAAGAGCTTGAAGAAAAGCGCAAGGCCGAGGAGAAGAAAGAAGATGAGCGGCGTAAAGAAGAAACAGAAGTTTCTTCAAGAACAAAATTGGCTGGTCCGAAAAAAGTAGGCAAGATTGACTTGGAGCCTAAGCCAAAGCCAAAAGCTAAAAAAGAAGAAGAAAAGCCAAAGCCAGTGCAGCCTGAACAGCCCAAGGAAGCCAAGAAGCCTGAAGCCAAAACCCCTGAAGTTAAGAAAGCAGAAGTCAGGAAAGATAAGTCTGATGCTGTAAAACCAAAAGAAGAAACCTCTCCTAAAGAAGAGCAAAAGCCTCAGGCGCCTGGGAAGACCGAAGCCGGATCTTCTGAAAAGGAAGAAGTAAAAGAGGTTGAGTCTACCACTCATAAGACCAATTACACTAAGCTTGATGGGCCTAATTTTACCGGGAAGAAAATTGACCTTTCTCAATTTAAAAAGCCGGAAAAGAAAAAAGATGACAAGAAGGCTGCCGAGGATAAAAAGGAAAAAGATAAGCGCAAGAAACGTAGGCGTAGAATTAGTAAAGATGTGAAGCCCGGAGGGGCTCACCAGGGAGGTAAGAAAAATCCAAGGAAAAGATCTAAACCTATTGCTAAAGAAGAGCCTAGCGAAGAAGAAGTGCAAAAGCAGGTTCGTGAGACCCTTGAAAAACTTCAGGGTAAATCCGGTAAGGGTAAGGGAGCTAAATATAGAAGAGATAAAAGGGATCAACACCGTCAACGTTCAGAAGATGATCTTGCTCAGCAGGAGACAGATAGTAAAACTTTAAAGGTTACAGAATTTGTAACCGTTAGTGAAGTTGCTACGATGATGGATGTGCCGGTAACGAAAGTAATTTCGGCTTGTATGTCTCTTGGAATGATGGTAACGATGAATCAGCGTTTAGATGCTGAGACCCTTTCTATTGTGGCAGATGAATTTGGTTATGAAGTTGACTTTGTAACAGCAGATATTGATGAGGTTGTAGAAGAGGTTCCTGAGAACCCCGAAGATCTTGAAACTAGGGCGCCAATTGTTACTGTAATGGGGCACGTAGACCACGGTAAGACATCTTTGTTAGATCATATTCGTAAAGAAAATGTTATTGCAGGGGAAAGCGGTGGTATAACACAGCATATTGGAGCTTATGGTGTAAAGCTTAAGAATGGTCAAAAAATGACTTTCCTGGATACTCCGGGGCACGAAGCCTTTACGGCAATGCGTGCGCGTGGAGCTCAGGTAACTGATATAGCAATTATTGTTATTGCTGCCGATGATGATGTGATGCCGCAAACCAAAGAGGCTATTTCACATGCCCAGGCTGCAGGTGTTCCTATTGTTTTTGCAATTAATAAGGCCGATTTGCCTACGGCGAATCCAGAAAAGATTAAAGAAAAGCTGGCAAGTATGAACTTGCTCGTGGAAGATTGGGGTGGTAAAGTTCAGTCTCACGATATATCAGCTAAAACAGGAATGGGGGTTGAAGATCTTTTGGAGAAGGTTCTATTGGAGTCTGAGATCCTTGAATTAAAAGCTAACCCTAATAAAATAGCCACTGGTACTGTAGTGGAAGCCTTCCTTGATAAAGGAAGGGGATATGTAGCTACTATTCTTGTGCAGGCAGGTACTCTAAAAATTGGAGATTATGTATTGGCAGGTCGCCACAGCGGTAAGGTGAAAGCTATGCACGATGAGCGTGGTCATGAGGTGAAGGAGGCAGGACCTTCAACACCAGTCTCTATTTTGGGTCTGGATGGTGCGCCTCAGGCAGGAGATAAGTTTAAGGTGATGACAGATGAGCGTGAGGCTAAGGATATCGCAGCTAAACGAACTCAGTTGCAGCGTGAGCAAACTGTTAGGACTCAGCGTCACATTACACTTGATGAAATTGGACGTAGAATTGCTTTAGGTGACTTTAAAGAGCTTAATATTATCCTTAAAGGTGATGTTGATGGTTCTGTAGAAGCTTTAACCGATAGTTTCCTTAAATTGTCTACTGAAGAAATTCAGGTGAATATAATCCATAAGGGAGTTGGGGCTATCACAGAAAGTGATGTGTTACTTGCTTCGGCATCAGATGCGGTAATCATTGGGTTTAATGTTCGTCCTGCCGGAAACGCAAGGCAGGTAGCTGATAAGGAAGAAATTGATATCAGAACTTATTCTATTATATACGATGCTATTAATGATCTAAAAGATGCGATGGAAGGAATGCTTTCTCCAGAGCTGAAAGAAGAGATTACGGGTACGGCAGAGATTAGAGAGACTTTTAAAATTTCTAAGGTTGGAACCATCGCAGGATGTATGGTTACTTCAGGGAAAATCTATAGAAACTCTGGTGTACGCTTAATTAGAGATGGTGTTGTTATTTATACCGGGGAGCTTGCTTCTTTGAAGCGCTTTAAGGATGATGTGAAAGAAGTTTCTAAAGGATATGATTGCGGTCTTCAGATTAAGAATTACAATGATATTAAAGAAGGAGATGTAGTAGAATCCTTCCGAGAAGTAGAGGTTAAAAAGAAACTGAGATAAACTTGGTTTTAATCTTTAATAAAAAAAGCGGCTGTGAGCCGCTTTTTTTATAGCTGGTTTTGTTGAAGCCTTTCTTGTTGGCTTATTTTCGTCTGGGTTTTGGTATAAATGCAGAGGGAAAATTTTCTTTTATCTTTAAAAGGGCCCTGTCTGCCTCCAGCCTGTTTCTGAAATTTCCAACCCATACTTTGTAGTTGGGGGCTTCATAGGCTATAATAGAAGGATATTCAAATTTGCTGCGATACTCTTTAATCACTTCATTAGCTTCGCCATTATTGCCATAGAAAAGTTGGATTTTATAGCGGTCTCCAATTTCATTATCACTGCTCATTTCAGATTTTAACTCTAAGAGTTTAGTTATTTTGTTGTCTTCAGTAATATTCACCTGGCCCTCTTGTGCTGTTAAATTTAGCAAAGAAATGCCTGAGACAAAACAACTTAATAGAAGTTTGTTTAAGCTTAATTTTCTCATAGTTATTTATTTATGGCAAAAGTATAATTTAATAACTTAAACAAGATGTGTTTTATTATTTAGAACTAGTATAAATTACCGATTAACACTTATGTAACATTCCTAAAATCGACTTTAAGTATTACTTTTGTTGCCGAATTTAAAGGTGCGAAATGTTAATATTATTAAGGCTTGAGCCTTTAAAAATCGTACCAAAGTTAAGACGTTAATTCAACTTATAATATGAAAAAGGTGAAATACCGCCATTCAACTTCGCGACTATTGCTCTTAAGTGTAGCATTTTTTATCTCATTCAGTGTTTTGGGAATTGCACAGGAGGAAGCTGCACAAGACGCTTCTTCTGAAGGCCAGGAGCAAACTGATGAATCTTCAGGAGATTCGTCTGCTATGTCAGACCTTGGGGATCCCGCGAATGGGAAATCCCTGTTTAATTCACTTTGTGCAGCATGTCACAAGCCTTACTCTGCTTCTATTGGTCCGGCCCTTCATGGGATTACCGAAAAGAGGGATATGGATTGGTTGTACCGGTGGATTAAGAACAGTCAGGAGTTAATCGCTTCTGGAGATGATGAGGCTGTTGCGATATACGAAGAGTATAATCAAACGGCTATGCCGGCGTTCCCTCAACTGTCAGATGCAGATATTGATGATATACTTGCTTATGTAGAGCAGCCTAAGCCGGAGCCTAAAGCTGCGCAGGCTGGTGCTGAAAGTGCTGGAGGGCAGTCTTCAGGTGGTGGTGTTTCGGTAGATGTTATTTTAGGTATCCTGGTTTTTGTTTTGATAATGTTGCTTACTGTGTTGTTTTTGGTGAACAAGACGCTAAGGAACTTTGCTCAGGCAAGTGGGGTTGTGATTCCAGAAAAAACAAAAGGGAAGCCAATTTGGAAGTCTTTTGTTGAGAACCAATTTCTGGTTCTGGTGAGTGCTGTTTTTGGCTTGCTGGTAATTGGATGGTTTGCTTATGGTTTCTTTATGCAGGTTGGAATAGATCAGGGGTATCAGCCAATTCAGCCTATTCATTATTCCCATAAGATACATGCTGGGGATAACCAGATTGATTGTAAGTATTGTCATTCATCGGCTAGAACCTCTAAAAATGCTGGAATCCCATCTTTAAATGTGTGTATGAATTGCCATGTGACTATCTCAGAGGTTTCTCCGGAGACTGCTACTGCTGAGTATTCAAAGGAGTTTTATGATGGTGAGATAGCTAAGTTGTATGATGCTGTTGGTTGGGATCCTGCCGAGCAAGATTATACAGGGGAAGAAAAGCCTGTGAAATGGGTTAGAATTCATAATTTGCCAGACTTTGCTTACTTTAATCACTCACAACACGTGACTGTTGGTGGAATACAATGTCAAAAATGTCACGGTCCTATCGAGGAGATGGAAGTGGTTTATCAGGATGCGCCGCTAACTATGGGTTGGTGTATAGAGTGTCATCGTGATACCAAAGTTAGGATGGAGGGTAATGAGTATTACGAGAAAATTCACGAAGAGTTATCTAAGAAATACGGTGTAGAAGAACTTACTGTTGCTCAAATGGGAGGTCTTGAATGTGCTAAATGCCATTACTAAAAATTTTTTCCCGGTTGTTCGGGGTTAATAAAGAAGTTAATATCTAGATATATATGTCATCAAACAAAAAATACTGGAAAAGTGTTGAAGAGCTAAATGAAAACAGCTCTGTTGTTGAGACGCTCCAACAAAAAGAATTTGCTGAAGAAATTCCGGTTAATGAATTCCTTGGGGATAAAGATTCGCTTGAGAGTTCAAAAACCTCACGAAGGGATTTCTTGAAATATGTTGGGTTTAGTACGGCAGCAGCTTCACTGGCTGCATGTGAAGGGCCTGTTATTAAATCTATACCTTACGTTGTGCAGCCGGAGCGTATTGTTCCCGGGGTTGCTAATTACTATGCCTCTACAATTGCAGATGGTTTTGATTTTGCGAGTGTGTTAGTAAAAACAAGGGAAGGTAGGCCTATAAAAATTGAAAATAATGACTTGTCGAAAGCTAAAGGAGGGGTGAATGCTCGTGTACAGGCTTCGGTATTGTCAATGTATGATTCTAATAGGGTTAGACGCCCAATGATTGAAGGGAAGAATGTGTCTTGGGAGGAGTTTGATCGCCAGGTCGGATCTGCTCTTGATAGTGTTTCTGGAGATATCTTGTTGTTAACTCAAACTTTTGCAAGTCCTTCAACTACAAAATTGATTAATGAATTTTCGGAAAAGTATCCTAATGTACGTCATGTAGTTTATGATACTGTTTCTGAAAGTGATGCTTTGAATGCTTATCAGGCCAAATTTGGGATGCGTGCATTACCGAATTATGATTTTTCTAAAGCGGAAACCATTGTTTCTATTGGTGCTGATTTCCTTGGTGATTGGCAGGGGGGTGGTTATGATGCTGGATATGCAAAAGGGCGTATTCCTGAGAAGGGTAAGATGTCAAGGCATATCCAATTTGAATCTAATATGAGTTTAACAGGTGCGAATGCTGATAAGCGTTACCCTGTTACCCCTTCGCAGCAAAAAGCTGTGTTGGCGGCTTTATATGGCTATGTTTCTGGAAGTTCTTCTACCAGTAATTTACCGGCCGAAATAGATGATGCTGTTGTGAAAGCAGCCAGTCAATTGAGAAAAGCTGGAAGTGGGGCTGTGGTTGTTTCTGGTATTCCAGATGTGAATGCTCAGGCTATAGTGCTGGCTATTAACGAGGCGCTTGGAAGTCGTGTGATGCATACTGATAATCCTCGTATGATTCGTCAGGGTGATGCTGAAGAGGTGATGCAGGCAGTTGAAGATATGAAGTCTGGTGCTTTTGGAGCGGTATTGATGGCGGGTGTAAACCCGGCTTATTCTTTGCCGAACGCTAAGGAATTCACTGAGGCATTAGCTGGTGTGGATGTTTCTTTAGCTTTTAGTATGAAACCTGATGAAACCGCTGAGCTTTGTAAATTTGTGGCGGCAACTCCTCATTATTTAGAGAGTTGGCAGGATATTCAGTATACTGCTTCAGATTTTGCTTTGATGCAGCCTACTATTAGACCATTATTTGATACAAGGCAGTTTCAGGATTGTTTGTTAAAATGGTCTGGAAATGATAAATCTTATCACGAGTATATAAAAGAAACCTGGAGCGGTAGTATTTCTTCCTGGAATACTGCGTTGCACGATGGTGTTTTTAAAGCTAATTCTCCTGTTGAAGCAGGGGTTTCGCAATCTGAATCTGTAGATATTTCTAGAGCTGTAAGTGAGCTTTCTAGTGATTCTGAGGCTAGTGGAATGGAGTTAACGCTTTACACTAAGCCTTCTATGGGTGATGGGCAGCAAGCCAACAACCCGTGGTTGCAAGAAATGCCAGATCCGTTAACAAGGGCTTCCTGGGATAACTACCTTACTGTTTCAAAAGCCGATGCAGATGCAATGGGGCTTGAGAATGAGAATGTAGCTAATGGTGGCTTAAATGGAAGTTACGCTAATGTAACTTTAGACGGTGTTGTAGTTAAAAATGTGCCTGTGATGATTCAGCCTGGTCAGGCTAAAGGTTCGGTAGGACTTGCTCTTGGCTATGGAAAGAAAGCTGCAATACAAAAGGAAATGCAGGTAGGTGTAAATGCCTATTCTTTATATAAAAACTTAAGCGCAGTTCAATCTGTAAGCATTGAGAAAGCTCCTGGAATTCATGAATTTGCTTGTGTTCAGCTTCATAGTACTTTAATGGGGCGTGGAGATATTATTAAAGAAACTACTTTAGAGATTTTTAATACGAAAGATGCAAAGGAATGGAATGTTGTTCCGCAGGTTTCGTTAGATCACGTTGAAAAGCCTGTGACTTCTCCTGAAGTTGACATGTGGGATAGTTTTGATCGTAGTGTTGGTCATCATTTTAATCTCTCGATAGATCTTAATGCTTGTACCGGTTGTGGTGCGTGTGTTATAGCCTGTCATGCAGAGAATAATGTTCCGGTTGTAGGGAAGAGTGAAGTTAGACGTTCCCGGGATATGCATTGGTTGCGTATTGACAGGTATTATTCTTCTGAAGATAGTTTTATAGACGATCTAGATAAGAAAGAGAATATATCTGGTTTAGGTAGTTCGCTATCTGAATTTGGAGAGTTGGAGGAGCCTGCAGATAATCCTCAGGTGATATTCCAGCCTGTAATGTGCCAGCACTGTAATCACGCTCCGTGTGAAACTGTATGTCCTGTTGCGGCAACTTCTCACGGAAGACAGGGGCAAAATCAAATGATTTATAACCGTTGTGTGGGTACTAGATATTGTGCAAACAACTGCCCTTATAAGGTACGCCGTTTTAACTGGTTTAACTATGCCGAAAATGAGGAGTTTGACTATCATATGAACAACGATCTTGGTAGAATGGTTATTAATCCTGATGTAACTGTGCGTTCTAGAGGGGTTATGGAGAAGTGTTCTATGTGTATCCAGAAAACTCAAAAGACCATTCTTGATGCTAAACGTGAAGGACGTGAAGTTGAAGATGGTGAATTCCAAACTGCTTGTTCTGCAGCTTGTGATAAGGGGGCTATGACATTTGGTGATATTAACAATGAAGGTGCTGTGATTAGAGATAAGAAGGAAGATGATAGAATGTATCATTTATTGGAATATTTAGGTACAAAGCCAAATGTGATGTACCAGACGAAAATTAGAAATACCACAGAAGCTTAATAAATTAATAAAGAAATCAATTAATAAGGATATGTCTCATTACGAAGCACCTATACGAAAGCCTTTAGTTACCGGGGATAAGACCTACCACGATGTTACTGTGGATGTGGCGGCACCGGTAGAAGGAAGGGCGAATAAATCCTGGTGGATTGTCTTTTCAATTGCCCTTATTGCCTTTCTTTGGGGTGTAGGTTGTATAATTTATACTATTTCCACAGGTATTGGAACCTGGGGACTTAACAAAACTGTTGGCTGGGCCTGGGATATTACTAACTTTGTTTGGTGGGTAGGTATTGGTCACGCCGGTACGCTAATCTCTGCTGTACTATTGTTGTTTAGGCAAAAATGGAGAATGGCAATTAACCGTTCTGCAGAGGCGATGACTATCTTCTCTGTGATGCAGGCCGGTTTGTTCCCTTTAATTCACATGGGGAGACCCTGGTTGGCTTATTGGGTACTTCCAATTCCAAATCAATTTGGTTCATTGTGGGTGAACTTTAACTCACCCCTGCTTTGGGATGTATTTGCTATTTCAACCTATCTTTCTGTTTCGTTAGTTTTCTGGTGGACAGGGTTGCTACCTGATTTCGCAATGATTCGTGACCGTGCAATTACTCCTTTCAATAAGAAGATCTACGGGATTTTAAGTTTTGGATGGAGTGGACGTGCAAAAGATTGGCAGCGTTTTGAGGAAGTTTCTTTGGTTCTTGCCGGTTTGGCGACGCCTTTAGTACTTTCGGTGCATACTATTGTATCTTTTGACTTTGCTACATCGGTAATTCCTGGTTGGCATACCACTATCTTTCCTCCTTATTTCGTTGCAGGAGCGGTATTCTCCGGGTTTGCTATGGTGAATACTCTTCTTATAATAATGAGAAAGGTATCTAATCTTGAAGACTATATTACCGTACAACATATTGAATTGATGAACATTGTAATTATGATTACGGGTTCTATTGTTGGGGTAGCTTATATTACAGAGCTGGTTATAGCCTGGTACTCTGGTGTAGAATATGAACAATATGCTTTTCTTAACAGGGCAACCGGACCTTATGCATGGGCATATTGGGCCATGATGACCTGTAATGTATTTTCTCCACAGTTTATGTGGTTTAAGAAATTGCGAACCAGTATCATGTTCTCGTTTTTTATCTCTATTGTTGTGAATATTGGAATGTGGTTTGAGCGTTTTGTGATTATTGTTACTTCACTACATCGTGATTACCTTCCATCTTCCTGGACAATGTTCTCTCCAACTTTTGTTGATATTGGTATTTTTATTGGAACAATAGGATTCTTTTTTGTGTTGTTTCTTTTGTATGCAAGATCTTTCCCGGTTATTGCGCAAGCAGAGGTTAAAACCATACTTAAATCTTCCGGAGATAAGTATAAGAAACTAAGAGCTGAGCACGGAGACGATGTAAAGCACTATACGCCGGTTAATATTGGGGAGCCTAAGAAAAATATCGCTACCAAGCTTGATAAGAAAATTGAAAATGGCGATTCGCCTAATGCAGAAGGTAATACTGAGCATAATGATACCGTGAATGCTGATGCTTTAGTACTTACTGAAGTACAAAAAGACAGAATAGATGCAATGTTAGGTAGAACAGGCTCTTTTAATCCTGAGAATCAAACTGCAGATAACTTACAAAAACTAAAAGCAGTAGGTCCTTTCCTTGAACAGCGTTTGCATCAATTGGGGCTTTATACCTATGTTCAGGTAAGTAAACTTGCCAAAGACGATTTTGAATTGCTTGATGAAGTAATAGAGAACTTCCCTAATGCTTCTATGAGAGGAGACTGGGTAGCACAGGCAACTGAACTAAAAAATAAGTAATTAAGATGGCATCAAAAGTTATACACGCTATTTATAATGATGATGACTTGCTTTTACAAGGTGTGAAGCAGGTGAGAGAAGCTCGTTATCATATTGGTGAAATTTACACCCCAATGCCCGTTCACGGTTTGGATAAAGCCATGGGGTTGGCACCTACACGATTGGCAATTACCTCTTTCCTTTACGGGCTTGTAGGTTTTGCGGTATCGATTGCTATGATGAATTTTATAATGATAGAGGATTGGCCTCAGGATATTGGAGGAAAACCTAGTTTTAGTTTTTTAGAAAATTTACCTGCCTTCGTACCGATTATGTTTGAGCTTACTGTGTTTTTTGCAGCACACCTTATGGTGATTACTTTTTATATGAGAAGTAAACTTTGGCCATTTAAAAAAGCAGAGAACCCAGACGTTAGAACAACTGATGATATGTTCCTAATGGAAGTTGATGTTGCAAATAACAATGTAGAGGAATTAACTAAATTTCTTTATGATACCGGGGCTGCAGAAATTAAATTAATAGATAATAAATAGACAGAATGAAAAATTTGTTCTATAAAGCGATAGTATTGTTCTTAGTGGGAGGAGTTGTTATGTCTTGTGCAGATAGCGACAAACCTAATTATCAATACATGCCAGATATGTACAAGCCGGTAGGATACGAGACTTATGGAGAGTATGATATTTTTGAAAATGGCCAGGAAGCCAAACTTCCGGTAGAGGGAACTATTCCAAGGGGATGGATGCCTTATGATTATGAGGATTCACCAGAAGGACTGGCTAATGCTAAAGCCAACCTAAATAATCCTCTTCCATATACTGAAGATAACCTTAACGAAGGGAAGGCGTTATACACTATTTATTGTGCCGTATGCCACGGGGATAATGGTGACGGTAAAGGAATTTTAACAGAACGTGAAAAAATTCTTGGGGTTCCTTCGTATGATGATGTAGGACGTGCCATTACAGAAGGAAGTGTTTATCATGTAATTTACTACGGATTAAACTCTATGGGTTCTTATGCTGTACAAACCAGTGAAGAGGAACGTTGGAAGATTACCCATTATGTAATGAACTTAAAAAATGAGCTGGAAGGTGGCGAGGAAATCCCGTTTGAAGAAGTAAAAGAAGCCTCGGTTGCTGAAGCAAATCCAGTAGAGGTAGATAGAGCACAGCAAAATGCACAGGAAGCTCAGGGAGAAGGAGCTGCACTAACCGTAGAGGAAGAAAACAATAATTAAGAACAAAGCATTTAGATCTATAAATATGTATACGCTATCCAGTAAATTAAAATTAACAGCAATTATTTTTATGATTGTTGGTGCTATTGGACTTGTAATTGGGTTTCTACAGGCGCCATCAAATTTGGATGATGTTAAGGAAATAATAGCCGCTGAAGGGCATCACGGTGAAACATCTCACCATGAAGAAGCTGAAGCAAATTTTGCTGATGCCGAGCAAGGTATGGTAAATGATGCGCACGCTGCCGGTTCACACGATGCAGAACATTTGGAGCATAAGTTGCATCAATTGCAAAATAAACCCTGGGCCGCTGTTTATGTAGCTGCTTTCTTTTTCTTTATGATCTCATTGGGGGCCCTGGCATTTTATGCCTTGCAGTATGCTTCACAAGCAGGTTGGTCTCCGGTATTGTTTAGGGTAATGGAAGCTATCTCAGCTTATATTGTTCCTGGTGGTATTATTATGTTTGTTCTTTTGGCACTTTCAGGTTTCCACTTAAACCATTTATTCGTTTGGATGGATCCGGAAGTAGTGGCACACGACGAAATTATTCAGAACAAAACGGCTTACCTAAATGTACCTTTCTTTCTTATAAGAGCTGCTATATTCCTTGGAGGTTGGTTTTTGTTTAGACATTTTCTTGTTAAAAATTCACGAAAGCTTGATGAAGCTACAGATAATGCTTACTTCAAAAAGAACTTCAAACTTTCTGCAGGATTTCTTGTTTTCTTCCTTGTTTCTGAATCTATGATGAGCTGGGACTGGATTATGAGTTTAGATCCGCACTGGTTTAGTACTTTATTTGGATGGTATGTATTCTCAAGTATGTTTGTTTCTGGAATTACTGTTATTGCTTTGGTTAGTATTTACCTTAAGTCTAGAGGCTATCTGCCTTTTGTGAATAATAGTCATATTCACGATTTAGCTAAATTTATGTTCGGAATAAGTATTTTCTGGACTTACCTTTGGTTTTCACAATTTATGCTTATCTGGTACTCTAATATTCCTGAAGAAGTAGTGTACTTTATTAGTAGAATTGAGAACTATAGCTTGCCTTTCTTTGGTATGGTAGCTTTAAACTTTCTTTTTCCACTATTAGTATTAATGAACAGCGATTTCAAGAGAATGAACTGGTTTGTTGTAATGACGGGTATTATTATACTTGTTGGACATTATTTAGATGTTTTTACAATGGTAATGCCGGCAACGGTGGGAGAATCCTGGTTTATAGGTTTGCCTGAAATTAGTGCAGTGTTTTTCTTTGGAGGATTGTTTACTTTTGTAATCTTTAATGCGCTTACCAAAGCTCCATTGCTGGCTAAACGTAACCCATATATTAAGGAAAGTGAACATTTCCATTATTAATAAAAGATTGTTTAAAGAAGAAATTATAAAATGACCGTATTTTTAGTAATAATTGTACTAGCCCTATTGGCCGTTACCGGTTGGCAAATGTCTAAGATTTTTGAGCTTTCCAAAGGCCCTGGTGCCGAAAGTTCGGCGATAGCTAATGATAATGATAATAGGCAGCAAGCAAAGCTTATGCTTTGGTTTATGATATTCCTTTATATTGGGATGGCATATAGTTTTTGGCACTGGAGTAAATTATATCTTCCTGAATCGGCCTCTGAACATGGTAATGAGGTAGATACTTTAATGTTTATATCTATTGGGCTCATTATGGTAGTGCAGGTAATTACACAGGCATTACTGCATTGGTTCGCTTATAAATATCAAGGAAAAAAGGGCAATCGAGCGCTGTTCTTTGCCGATAACGACAAACTGGAATTTATTTGGACCATTATTCCGGTAATTACCCTTGCAGGTTTAATTATTTATGGTCTTTTTACCTGGAGTGATATTATGAATATTGGGGAAGATGAAGACCCTATTGTAATTGAAATATATGCAAAGCAATTTAGCTGGCAGGCTAGATATGCAGGTGAAGACAATACGCTTGGAGAGGCCAATGTTCGCTTTATCGAGGGTATAAATACGGTTGGTCTTAATGTGAACGATAGCTATGCAGATGATGATAAGATAACTACAGAGCTTCACCTTCCTGTAGGAAAGAAGGTTCTTTTTAAATTTAGGTCGCAAGATGTATTGCACTCTGCTTACTTCCCACATTTTAGGGCGCAAATGAACGTTGTTCCCGGAATGGTGACACAATTTGCCTTTACCCCGGATATTACTACCGAAGAAATGAGAAACTCAGAGTATATGGTAGATAAGGTTAAAACCATTAATGAGATAAGAAAAGAGAATAGCGAAGCTTTAATGGCTGAAGGCGAAGCACCATTGGACTCATATGAATTCGATTACTTCTTGCTTTGTAATAAGATTTGCGGGGACGCACACTATAATATGCAAATGAAGATTGTAGTAGAAAGCGAAGAAGAATATAACCAATGGTTAAGCGAACAGGATGAGTTTGCTACCGTTATGGAATCACAAGAATAACAGAACTAAAAAGAATATAATTTAGATATGTCAGCAATAGCAACAGCACCGGCTCACGATCACCACGAAGATCACGGACATCATCATAAAGAAACTTTTATTACTAAATACATATTTAGTACAGACCATAAGATGATTGCCAAGCAATATCTTATAACAGGTATTTTAATGGGTATTGTAGGGATTATGATGTCCGTACTTTTCCGTTTGCAAATAGCCTGGCCAGAGCAGTCGTTTATGATTTTTGAGTGGCTTTTAGGCGATAAATGGGCTCCTGAAGGGGTTATGACTCCTTCAATTTACCTTGCATTGGTTACTATACACGGAACCATTATGGTTTTCTTCGTGTTAACTGCTGGTTTGAGTGGTACCTTTAGTAACTTGCTTATTCCGCTTCAAATTGGTGCAAGGGATATGGCTTCAGGATTTATGAACATGCTTTCTTATTGGTTGTTCTTTATTTCTTGTGTAATTATGATTAGCTCATTGTTTATAGAGTCTGGTCCTGCTTCTGCCGGTTGGACAATATATCCGCCACTAAGTGCCTTGCCACAGGCTATTGGAGGTTCCGGAATGGGTATGACCCTTTGGTTGATTTCAATGGCTATTTTTATTGCTTCATCGCTTTTAGGTTCGCTTAACTACATTGTTACTGTATTGAACCTTAGAACTAAAGGGATGTCTATGATGAGGCTGCCGCTTACTATTTGGGCGTTTTTTATTACTGCTATTATTGGAGTAGTTTCATTCCCGGTTTTACTTTCTGCAGCACTTTTACTTATTATGGATAGAAGTTTTGGTACTTCTTTCTTTCTTAGTGATATTTATATTCAGGGTGAAGTATTGAGTCACCAGGGAGGTTCGCCAGTTTTGTTTGAGCATTTATTCTGGTTCCTTGGTCACCCCGAAGTGTATATTGTAATTTTACCTGCAATGGGTATTGTCTCTGAAGTTATGGCTACAAATGCACGTAAACCAATTTTTGGTTACCGTGCCATGGTTGCTTCTATTTTGGCAATTGCATTCCTTTCAACAATTGTATGGGGGCACCATATGTTCGTTTCGGGAATGAACCCGTTCTTAGGTTCTGTATTTACATTTACAACCCTATTAATTGCTATTCCTTCTGCAGTAAAAGCATTTAACTGGATTACCACTCTCTGGAAAGGTAACTTGCAAATGAACCCCGCTATGTTGTTCTCAATTGGTTTTGTATCAACATTTATTACCGGTGGTTTAACAGGTATCATTTTAGGAGATTCAACATTAGATATTAACGTTCACGATACTTACTTCGTAATTGCTCACTTCCACCTGGTAATGGGTATATCTGCGATCTATGGACTTTTAGCGGGTGTTTATCATTGGTTCCCAAAAATGTTTGGTAGAATGATGAATAAAAATCTGGGCTATGTTCACTTTTGGATTACGGCTGTAGGTGCTTATGGTGTGTTTTTCCCGATGCATTTTATAGGCCTTGCAGGTTTACCAAGACGTTATTATACAAACACGGCATTTCCATACTTCGATGACCTTGCAGATGTAAATGTTATTATTACCATTTTCGCAATTATAACTGCAGGGATACAGGTTGTATTTTTATATAACTTCTTTAGCTCTATTTTCTTTGGTAAGAAGGCTACACAAAACCCTTGGAATGCCACTACTTTGGAATGGACTACTCCGGTAGAGCATATTCACGGAAACTGGCCTGGTGCAATTCCTTCGGTTTATCGTTGGTCTTATGACTATAGTAAGATGAATCTTGATGGAACAGATTATGTAATTCCTGGTCAGGATTTTGTTCCTCAAACGGTTCCACTTCAGGATCATGAGGAAGAGTTGAACCACTGAACTTAATAGAATATCAATAAAAAACCTCTCCGTTTCACGAGAGGTTTTTCGTTTTTAGGCCTGTTTGAAGCCTTGCTTATAGAACGACCTCTATTGAAACTCCTCCAAGGTATTTTAATTATCTTTGCTGAATAAATAGCGATATAACTTTAATGATTTATGAATGAAAACCTTGATCCTTCCGGAGAGAATTTCACGCCCGAAGAGTTTGATATAGAGAGAGCCTTGCGCCCCCTTAGCTTTGATGATTTTGCAGGCCAGGATCAGGTTTTGGAGAATCTCAAAGTATTTGTACAGGCGGCAAATCAAAGAGAAGAAGCTTTAGATCATACCCTTTTTCATGGGCCACCCGGTCTTGGTAAAACCACTTTAGCTCATATCCTTTCCAGTGAACTTGGTGTGGGGATAAAAGTAACTTCGGGTCCTGTTTTGGATAAACCCGGAGATCTGGCCGGTTTGCTTACCAATCTGGAGGATAGGGATATTTTATTTATAGATGAGATTCATAGGTTAAGTCCGGTGGTAGAAGAATACCTCTATTCGGCAATGGAAGATTACCGAATAGATATTATGATAGAATCCGGGCCTAATGCCAGAACCGTACAAATTAATTTAAACCCATTTACCCTTATTGGTGCTACTACCCGTTCGGGTTTGCTTACCGCACCTATGCGAGCGCGTTTTGGTATTTCCAGTCGCTTACAATATTATTCAACCGAGTTACTTTCAGATATTGTACAACGTAGTGCAGAAATTCTTCGGGTGCCTATTAACCTTGAGGCTGCAATAGAAATTGCCGGAAGAAGTAGGGGTACTCCTAGAATTGCTAATGCTTTACTTAGAAGGGTTAGGGATTTTGCGCAAATTAAAGGTAATGGCAAAATAGATATGGAGATTGCAAAATATGGGCTTAAGGCTTTAAATGTAGATGCACACGGCTTGGACGAAATGGACAACAAAATCCTGGAAACTATTATCGATAAATTTAAAGGAGGTCCTGTAGGTTTAACCACTTTGGCTACCGCTGTAAGTGAAAGTGCAGAAACCATTGAAGAAGTTTATGAACCTTTTCTAATTCAACAGGGATTTATATATAGAACTCCAAGAGGACGGGAAGTTACCCAGGCAGCATATAAACATTTGGGAAGGACAAAAGGAGATATTCAGGGCGGACTTTTTTAAACAAAACTTATGAAAGATTCTGCCAAAATACCTGAAGTTTCTCTTCTGAAATTCCTGAAACATTCTACGAATATTTTAAAGAATCCTTTGCCGTTTCATCATAATAATTTTAAAGAGAAAGGAGATACTTTTCGATTGAACATAGGATTCAGAAAATCGGTAATATTTTCCAGAGATGCCGGACTGGTGGAATATGTACTTCAAAAGAATCAGAAGAATTTCGTAAAATCTGAGATCCAAACTAAGGATCTGGTTAAATATGTTGGGAAAGGATTGCTTACCTCAGAAGGGGAGCATTGGAAAAAACAGCGAAAATTAATTCAACCTGCTTTTCATAAAAAGCAACTTGCCAATCTGCTTGATTCTATAAAACAGGCAATATTACTGGAATATGAAAAGATAACAGTAAATAAAGAACTGGATATTTTTCCTGTTTTTAATGACCTTGCTTTTCAAACTGTGGTCAAATCTTTGTTTAGTAGTGCTGCCAATCAGAATGAAATCAATAGACTTCAATACATTACCGAGGAAACTCAAAAAATGCTTGTAAAAGAACTACGACAACCCTATTTGGGATGGTGGTTTAAAGCAAGCGGGAAGATAAATGGTTATCTTAAGCTTACCGCTGAAGCCCGGAGCATTCTAAGTAAAATTGTTCAGGAAAGAAGGAATTCAAAAGAAGGATATGACGATCTTTTAGACATGCTGTTGGACGCAAAATATGATGATGGTAATTACATGGACGAAGAACAGCTTATCGATGAGATACTGATTCTTTTTACGGCCGGTCACGAGACTACCTCCAATGCCCTAAGCTTTACCACCCAATTGCTTGCATTTAATCCTATATGGCAGGAGAAAATCTACGAAGAAATATCTGCCTTAAAGAAACAGGATCTGGATTTAATGAGCTATGTAGGCAAATGCGAGATTATTCAGCAGGTGATTGAAGAGTCTATGAGACTATATCCGCCGGCATATTTTATAGATCGTGTTAACCTGGAAGAAGATAAATTCGAAAGAAAATATTTCGAACCCGGTTCAAATTTGTTGTTCTCCCTTTACGAGGTTCATCGCCATCCAGACCTATGGGAACATCCAGATGAATTTAAACCGGAACGCTTTGCTGAAGGAGGGAGAAAATATTCCTCCCAATACTTTCCTTTCGGTGCCGGACCCAGGAAATGTATCGGAAATAATTTTGCTATGTTCGAGATGATTATTGCAATTGCAGAACTGATCTCTCGCTATAAGATTGAGCCCAAAACTTCTGAAATTGAAATACAACCATTAATTACACTTAAGCCTAAAAATGCATTCTTAAAGTTTTTATCCCGATAAATTTGATTCAAAATAGCTCTAAATACACGAGTTTAATTAAAGAGGAGGCCAAACGCCTCGGATTTTTATCTTGCGGGATTTCTAAAGCAGAATTTTTAGAAAAAGAAGCACCGCGCTTAGAAGAATTCCTGAATGAAAATCGGCATGGTGAAATGCGCTGGATGGAGAATAACTTTGATAAGCGCCTGGATCCCACCAAACTTGTGGAGGGGTCTAAGAGTGTTATTTCGTTACTGCTTAATTATTATCCTGAGGAAAAACAAAAAGAAGGTTCTTATAAAATTAGTAAATATGCTTACGGTAGAGATTATCATTTTGTGATTAAAGATAAGCTTAAGCAACTTTTACAGTTTATCCGGGATAAAATAGGAGAGGTAGACGGAAGGGCTTTTGTAGATTCTGCCCCGGTTATGGATAAGGTATGGGCGGCCAAAAGCGGATTGGGCTGGATAGGAAAGCACTCTAACTTACTCTCTAAACAAACAGGTTCTTTTTATTTTATCGCAGAACTTATTGTAGATCTTGAGTTGGAATACGATACCCCGGTTACCGATCATTGCGGAAGTTGCACCGCCTGTATAGATGCCTGCCCTACTGATGCTATTGTAGCCCCTTATAAGGTAGATGGCAGCAAATGTATTTCTTATTTTACCATAGAGCTTAAAGACGAATTGCCCAATTCTTATAAAAACCAGTTTGAAGATTGGATGTTTGGCTGCGATATTTGCCAGGATGTTTGCCCCTGGAATAGATTCTCAAAACCTCATAACGAACCTTTGTTTAACCCACACCCCCAATTGCTGGAAAAAGATAAAAAGGGCTGGGAAGAATTAACCAAAGAAACCTTTAATGAGATTTTCAGGAAATCAGCTGTTAAACGAACAAAATTTGAAGGTCTAAAGAGAAATATTCAGTACTTAAAAGGCTAATTCTTAGTTTTTGGAATTTAACCTGGTATTTAAAAACTTTTATTTTTCGCATATAATTTTACAGAAACCAGTTTTCAATTATTGATTTTTCATAAAAAATTAAGTTGGGGGCTTTTCTTCTAAATTTATTTTTCTTTTGTCTTAAGAAACACAATATTGAAGCTAAGCTTACTACCTTTGTAATTAGCAGAAAAAATAAATTATGAGTAATAATCCTAGAAAAAGAAGAGAGGCTTTGGTGTATCACGCCAAGCCAAAACCAGGAAAAATAGAAGTTAAACCAACCAAGAAGTACGCCACCCAAAGAGATTTGTCCCTGGCTTATTCACCCGGAGTTGCAGAGCCCTGTCTCGAGATAGAAAAGGATAAAGAAAATGCTTATAAATATACCACAAAAGGCAACCTTGTTGCAGTAATTTCTAACGGGACTGCGGTTTTGGGTCTTGGTGATATTGGCCCTGAGGCATCTAAGCCGGTTATGGAAGGAAAAGGTTTGCTCTTTAAAATCTTTGCAGATATAGATGTTTTTGATATTGAAGTAGATACCAAAGATGTAGATAAGTTTATAGAAACCGTAAAAAACATTGCACCTACATTTGGTGGTATTAACCTTGAAGATATCAAAGCTCCTGAAGCTTTTGAAATTGAACAAAGATTAAAGGCAGAACTTGATATTCCCGTAATGCACGACGATCAGCATGGAACAGCCATTATTTCGGCTGCAGCCTTGCTTAATGCACTAGAGCTGTCTAAGAAAAAGATAGAAAAAGCAAAAATCGTGATAAGTGGTGCCGGTGCAGCAGCGGTTTCCTGTACAAAACTCTATAAAGCCTTTGGAGCGAAAGCAGAGAATATTGTAATGACAGACAGCAAAGGCGTAATTAGAAAAGACCGTCCGGGACTTTCTGAAGAAAAAATGGAATTTGCAACTTCCAGAAAAATAGACACACTTGAAGAGGCCATGAAGGGTGCCGATGTTTTTGTAGGCCTTTCTATTGCCAATATTGTTTCTCCCGAAATGCTAAAAAGCATGGCAAAACGTCCTATTGTTTTTGCCATGGCAAATCCGAACCCGGAGATAGATTATCAATTGGCTATGGATACGCGTAAGGACATTATTATGGCCACGGGAAGAAGTGACCATCCAAACCAGGTGAACAACGTACTTGGCTTTCCTTTTATATTCCGTGGAGCTTTAGATGTTAGGGCTACTAAAATAAATGAGGAGATGAAGATGGCTGCGGTAAAAGCTCTGGCCGAGCTGGCCAAAGAAGCTGTGCCGGAACAGGTAAATATTGCTTATGGTGAAACCAGGCTTAATTTTGGTTCAGATTATATTATTCCCAAACCTTTTGATCCAAGATTAATTGCTAAAGTACCGCCGGCCGTTGCGAAAGCAGCAATGGAAAGTGGGGTGGCAAAAGAACCCATTCATGACTGGGAGCGCTATGAAGAAGAGCTACTTGAAAGAATGGGCAGTGATAATAAAATTACCAGGTTATTGCTTAATCGGGCTAAAATGAACCCTAAACGAATTGTTTTTGCGGAAGCCGATCATTTAGATGTACTAAAGGCAGCGCAAATAGTTCAGGATGAAGGAATCGCTATTCCTATTTTACTGGGCCGACGTGAGGTGATTAAAGAATTGATGCAAGAAATAGACTTCAATGAAGATGTTCTTATTATAGATCCTAAGGCTGATGATCAGGAAAATCAGCGAAAAGCATACGCAAAGGTATATTGGAAATCAAGGAGTAGAAGTGGGGTTACCTTGTATGATGCTGAAAAATTAATGCGTGAGCGCAACTACTTTGCAGCCATGATGGTTAACGAAGGAGATGCCGATGGCTTGCTTTCTGGTTATTCAAGAGCCTACCCAACAGTTGTAAAACCTATGCTTGAGCTTATTGGAATGGCTCCCGGTGTAACTCGAGTGGCGGCTACCAATATTATGAACACCTCTCGAGGTCCACTTTTTATTAGTGATACTTCTATTAACATAGATCCTCCTGCAAAAGACCTTGCTAAAATTGCACAAATGACGGCCAGAACAGTAAAATTGTTTGGGATAGAGCCGGTGGTAGCCATGATGTCTTATGCAAACTTTGGTTCATCCAAAGATCCTCATGCTGTTAAAGTAAAAGATGCTGTTGCTTACCTACATCGTTACCAACCAGACTTAAATGTAGATGGAGAATTACAGGCAGATTTTGCACTTAATCGTGAAATGCTTCAGAATAAATTTCCATTTTCAAAATTGGCCGGAAAAAAGGTAAACACTTTAATATATCCAAACCTGGATTCTGCCAATAGTACTTATAAGCTTATAAAAGAGTTGAATGACGTAGATTCTATTGGCCCAATTATGATGGGAATGCGCAGGCCGGTACATATTCTTCAACTTGGGGCGAGTGTAGAAGAGATTGTAAATATGACGGCCATTACGGTTGTAGATGCTCAGGAAAAGGAAAAGAAACAAAAAAAGTAAATAACCTCGTGGGGAGTCAACGAAGTAATAAATAGGAAGAATTTTTGTGTTTCGTGACAAGTCACGGAGTCCCGATAATTTAATTATAGGGATAAATCTCGATTATCGAGTAAAATAAGGTGGAAATATAGCATTTAAGCCCGGGACAAAGGTTTCGGGCTTAACTTTTATTTACTACATTTGAATCCTTAAGTTAAAATTATATGATTCATCATCTTAAGGGGCAATTAATAGAGAAGAATCCTACCTACTTAGTTATTGAATGCAATGGTGTCGGGTATATGGTGCATATATCCTTACATACCTTTTCGCTAATTCCAGATTCCGAAAATATAAGTATTTACACCCATTTGCATGTAAAGGAAGATTCCCACACGTTATATGGTTTTTATCAAAAATCAGAGCGGGATATTTTTAGGTTATTAATATCGGTTTCGGGAGTAGGTACCAGTACGGCAAGAACAATGTTGTCTTCTTTAGAGCCTAATCAGGTAAAAGAAGCGATTGCTAACGCCAATGTGCCTACTATACAAAGTGTTAAGGGGATTGGTGCTAAAACTGCTCAAAGGGTGATTTTAGATTTAAAAGACAAAATATTAAAAGTCTATGGGGAAGACGAAGTTTTTGTTCCTCAGGACAATACAATAAAAGAAGAAGCGTTATCTGCATTAGAGACTCTGGGCTTTGCGAGAAAGCAGGCTACCAGGGTAGTAGATAAAATCATGAAAGATTCTCAAGCCCCTACCGTAGAATCTATTATAAAAATGGCTTTAAAAAATCTGTAAAGAATTGAGGTACAATTACTTGAAATTGTCAACTTCGGTTAGACTCAGCTTGTTGTTGTCATTGATAATTTCATTGAGTTCCAATGCACAAGAAACCCCTCAGGATACAACTGACACGGGGTACACTCTTAGTGAAATTTCCCTGCCAGATTCACAGCTTATTTCATCTTTTTATGAATACGATCCTATTCTGGACCGTTATATTTACCGGGAAAAATTAGGGGATATAGATCTTTCAATTCCGCTTATTTTAACTCCTCAGGAGTATGAAAATCTTGTGCTGGATGAAGAAATGCGCAATTATTTTAAGCAGAAGATAGATGCGCAAGCAGGTCGAAAAGAAGGTTCCGAAGAAATACAACGAGATTTATTGCCCGATTTTTATGTTAACAATAACTTCTTTGAAAGTATTTTTGGGGGTTCAGAAATTAATATTGTTCCGCAGGGAACCGTAGAAATGGATCTCGGGTTGCTTTATACCAAACAGGATAACCCGGCTTTTTCCCCAAGAAATAGAAGTAATCTCACTTTTGATTTTGATCAGAGAATAAGCCTTAGTCTTTTAGGGCAGGTTGGGGAGCGTTTGCAAATTACTGCTAATTATGATACTCAGTCTACCTTCGATTTTCAAAATCAATTAAAACTTGAATATACTCCTACTGAAGATGATATAGTGCGAAAGATAGAAGTAGGTAATGTGAATATGCCGCTCAACAATGCTTTAATGCAGGGTGCACAAAGTTTATTTGGGTTTAAAACCGAATTGCAGTTTGGGAAAACCAGGATTACGGGGGTGTTTTCTGAACAAAAATCAGAGCGTCGTACTGTAAATGTTGAAGGGGGTGCTGCCGTGGAAGAATTTGAAAAATTTGCCCTGGATTACGATCAGGATAGACACTTCTTCCTCGCTCATTATTTTAGGGATCATTATGATGAAGCCCTCAAAGATTATCCGTTTATCAACGCAAATATTCAAATTAAAAGAGTTCAGGTTTGGGTAACTAATCGAACCAATAATGTTCAAAACCTTACCGATACCCGAAATATTGTAGGGATTCAAGATCTTGGAGAAACCAATATCTCCGGAAACATCGGACTTAACAACGTGCCTGCCGGATTTTTTAACCAACCGGCTGGAAGCTTTCCAGATAATGCCAATAACGATTTCAATCCTTTTGGGATAGATGGTTCGGCCCAATCGGTTTTAACTCCGGCTATTCGCGATGTGGCTACGGTAGATAATGGCTTTGGAGGGGTGCAGGTTTCAGAAGGTTTGGATTACGTAAAACTGGAAAATGCACGGCAATTACAACCTAATGAATATAACTTAAATCCTCAATTAGGATACATATCTTTAAATCAGAGATTAAGCAACGACGAAATTCTAGCGGTTGCATTCCAATATACTGTAAATGGTGAAGTTTATCAGGTAGGGGAGTTTGCTAACGACGGGGTAAATGCCACGGGAGATAATAATCCTGCACAAAACCCGGGTGGCGAGCCCGGTGCAAACCAACGGGTAAACCAAAACCTTGTGGTAAAAATGCTTAAAAGCACCATTACCAATGTAGATGAGCCAGTGTGGGATTTAATGATGAAGAATATTTATAGTCTTGGTGCGTATCAGTTAGAGCGGGACGATTTTAGGTTGAATATTCTGTATACAGATCCGCAGCCTTTAAATTATATAAAGCCTGCAGGAGATGGAGCAGTGGCCCTCCCGGAAGATGTCACCGAAACGTCTTTGCTTCGTGTGTTTAATTTAGATAAACTTAATAATAACAACGACCCCATAAACGGTGGCGATGGTTTCTTTGATTATGTGCCCGGTTTAACAATAGATCCACAAAGTGGGAATATTATTTTTACTACGGTAGAACCTTTTGGGAAACATTTGTTTGATAAATTAGATAATTCGCCAAACTCCGGAACCGAAGATTATAATATTCCCGAAACCTGGAATGCTAACCAGCAAAAATATGTTTTTAGGTCTTTATACCGAACCACAAAGACTCAGGCTGAGCAGGAAGATGCCGATAAAAATAAATTTCAGTTAAAAGGGAGGTATAAATCGGGGGAAGTTGAAGGAATACCAATTGGTTTTAATCTTCCGCCCGGATCGGTTACCGTAACTGCAGGTGGAAGGGTCTTGCAGGAAGGGGTAGATTATGTGGTAAATTACGAGTTGGGAAGAGTGCAAATTCTGGATGAGGCTTTATTGGCTTCAGATATTCCTATTCAGGTAAATACCGAAAATAATGCTTTGTTTGGGCAACAAACCAAACGTTTTACAGGTATAAATGTAGAACATCAGTTTAATGAAAATTTTTTGGTAGGAGCAACGTTTTTAAATCTAAAAGAACGGCCACTTACCCAAAAAGCGAATTATAGTTATGAGCCTATAAACAATTCTATTTTTGGTTTCAATATAAATTATTCTACTGAAGTTCCTTTGTTTACCAGGCTGGTGAATAAATTGCCAAATGTAGATACCGATGTCCCCTCTAATTTTTCTGTTACCGGGGAGTTTGCATACCTGCAACCAGGAGCACCCGCAGTTAACGACTTTCAGGGAGAGGCGACAACTTATATAGACGATTTTGAAGCTTCACAAACTACCATAGATATTAGCTCTCCCCTTAGCTGGGAGTTAAGTAGTGTGCCCCTTGGTTTTGGTGGCGAACTAGCTAATGGCGATGCTAAGGTAGGCTATAGACGTGCAAGTTTGGCCTGGTATACCATAGATCCTATATTTTATAGCAGTAGACGGCCAGACGGAATTACAGATAACGATATTTCAAATTACGCCACAAGAAGGGTAGCACTCAGTGAGATATTCCCAAATACCGATGTAGTGCAGGGGCAACCCCAGGTGGTATATACTATGGACCTGGCTTATTTCCCAACCGAGCGTGGTCCTTACAATTTTAATCCCCTGGCAACACAGGGAGACTTGCCAAATCCTTCTCAAAATTTTGGAGGAATAATGCGTGGAATAAACATCACGAATTTTGAGCAGAGCAATGTTGAGTTTATAGAGTTTTGGGTGATGGACCCTTATATTTATGCTGAAAATAATGGCAATTCTGGCGGAACTATCAATTTTAATTTAGGGAATATTTCTGAAGATGTTTTAAAAGATGGTAGAAAGCAATTTGAAAATGGCTTGCCGGCCAGTGGTGGATCGGAGAATACCATAGAAACACAGGTGGCCAAAGTTCCTGCAGACCAATCTTTAATCTATGCGTTTAATACTGAAGGCGAAGAGCGTCGAAATCAGGATGTAGGTTACGATGGGCTTTCAGATGAACAGGAAGCCGCGAAATTTCCTGAGTTTAGTAATTTCCCTGATCCTGCAGTCGATAACTACGAGTATTTTTTAAATACCACTGGAGATATTGTTAGCCGTTACAAAAGGTATAATGGTCCCGACGGAAATTCACCGCCGGAAGTTGGGAATACCAATAGGGGAAACACCACTTTGCCTACTACAGAAGATGTAAATCGTGATAACACGATGAATACCATAGATAGTTATTTTGAGTATGAAATACCATTTTTTCCAGGTATGGGTGTTGAAAATAATCAATATATAACCGACGAAAAAGAACTTACTACTACCCTTAGAAATGGAAACGAACTACCCGTGCGCTGGCTTCAGTTTAAAATACCAATATACGAGCCAACAGATGCTAAAGGGGGAATTGCAGATTATAGGTCTATACGGTTTATGAGAATGTTCCTTAGTGGGTTTGAAGAGAAGACCTTATTGCGTTTTGGAACTATGGAGCTGGTGCGTGGAGACTATAGACGGTATAATCGTGGTTTGAGGGATAGAAGTGTACTTCCTGAAAATCAGAATACCCTTTTTGAAGTTTCAGCGGTAAATATTGAAGAAAATGAAAACCGGGAGCCCATACCTTATGTGTTGCCTCCGGGGGTGATTAGAGAAGAACTTTTTGAGAATAATACTAATATTAGGCAAAATGAACAATCTCTTTCCCTTAGGGTTTGTGATCTAGAGCCACAAGATTCCAGGGCGGTCTATAAGAACTTTCAGCTGGATATGCGGCAATATAAAAAACTGGAAATGTTTTTGCACGCCGAATCTTTACCGAACAAGACGCCTTTAAAGGACGGCCAATTGGTTGCTTTTATTAGAATGGGAACCGATTTTACCGATAATTACTATCAGATTGAAGTGCCTTTAAGCCCTACTGTTTTTGGAGCCACGACAGCCGAAGAAATTTGGCCTGAAGGTAATAGAATGGAATTGCCTTTAGATTTATTGCAACGTGTAAAAACCAGTGTGCTTGGCGACCCTGCTTTAAATGCCGGCAAATTAAACTTCTTTTCAGAAAGCCTGGAGCTGGTAGATGAAGAAGATCCGTATGAAATGGATAAGCTTCGTCTAGGTATAAAAGGAAATCCTAGTTTTGGAAATGTTAGGGTGCTAATGTTAGGACTAAAAAATGGGACGCCGACCAGTGGGGTACAGGATTTGTGTGGAGAAGTTTGGTTTAATGAGTTAAGGCTTTCAGATCTTGATAATGAAGGAGGCTGGGCAACCATAATTAATATGGATACAAACCTGGCCGATTTTGCAACGCTGGCCGCTACGGGTAGAAAAAGCACCGTAGGCTTTGGAACCATAGAGCAGGGGCCAAATCAGCGAAGCAGGGAAAATTCGCAGCAGTACGATGTTGTTACCAATATTAATGTTGGCCAATTGCTTCCGGAAAAATGGGGAGTTAAAATTCCTTTTAATTACAGTAGGGGCGAGGAGCTGGTTACACCAAAATTTGATCAGGAATTTTTGGATTTAGAATTGGAAACCCGCCTGGCCGATATTGTAGATCCAGCAGAAAGAGAGCGCGTAAAAAAACAATCTCAAACCTATACAAAACGCCAAAGTATAAATGTTATTGGCTTGCGAAAAGAACGTACGGGCGAAGCAAAGCCTATGCCCTATGATATTGAAAACTTTGCTTTTACAACTTCTTACAATCAGGTAGATCACAGGGATTTTGAAATAGAAGAATCTTTAAGTCAGAATGTACGTGCAGGGGCTACTTACGAGTTTAACTTCGAGCCTAAACAATTAGAGCCTTTTAAAAATATTTCGGCATTAGATAGTAGCGATTATTATTCTTTGGTAAAAGATTTTAATGTGAATTTATTGCCGTCTAACATAAATGCAAGTTCTACCATTTTAAGACAGTACAACGAGCAGAAATTTAGATCGCTGGAGCTTTCAGATGAAGATTTAGGAATTCCTACCCTTTACCAGCGAAATTATTTGTTTAACTGGGAGTATGGTATAAACTACAACCTTACAAATTCATTAAATTTTGCTTTTAATGCCTCAAATAATAGAATTGTTAGAAACTACATAGACGAAGAAGGTTTTGCCGATAACACTATTGGGGTTTGGGATAATTTTTTCAGCATAGGTACTCCAGATTTACATTACCAAAATTTACAGGTAAATTATGACCTTCCTTTTGATAAAATTCCGGTACTGGATTTTATAAATGCAACATACTCCTATACGGGTGATTTTCAATGGCAACGTGGTTCCCGTATTTACGAAAACCTGGAAAATATTCCTGATATAGGGAATAGTGTGCAAAACTCGAGTTCCCATCAAATAAATGCCAATCTTGATATGGAGTCTTTGTATTCTTATTTAGGGCTTGAAAAGAAAGAAGGCAGGGGTAACAAGACCATAAAGCAGCGTAGTGCAGGTGTGCCTACTTTAGATGGGGCGCCTCAAGATAGACAGGCCGGGCAGAATGCTGAAGTGGTTAAAAAAACAAGTAAAGGCTTTAATACTTTTGTAGATTTTGTAACGGTGTTAAGTAGGTTGCAAATAAACTATAGGCAAAATGAAGGTACTTTTCTTCCCGGCTATACCCCTAGTGTTGGCTTTATGGGAACTTTACGACCCAGTGCCGGTTTTGCTTTTGGTTGGCAGGACGAAATTAGATACAATGCTGCTAGAAGAGGTTGGTTAACCTTATTCCAAAATTTTAATCAGCAGTATTCTACTTTAAAGAGCGAGCAATTAGATGTGCAGGCTTCCCTTGATATTATCCCAGACCTTACTGTAGATGTTAGTGCGAGTAGGAATTATTCAGAAAATTATTCAGAAAATTATAGGGTAAATCCAACTACGCTTGAATATATTCCCTTAACACCATATAATTATGGGAACTTTAATATTTCTACAATTCTTATAAAAACTGCATTCAATCAATCTAACGAGCAATCTTCAGCAACATTTGAAAACTTTAGGGAAAATCGTTTGACCATTGCAAGAAGAATAGCCAGGGAACGTGGTTTAGATCCTAACGATGTAGATGAAGATGGTTTTCCAAAGGGAATAGGAAAAAAAAGCCAGGCTGTTTTGCTTCCTGCTTTTGTTTCAGCTTACGCGGGTAAAGATCCTGAAGATGTTAAATTAGGTGCATTTAGGGATATGCCTTTGCCAAATTGGAATCTAAAGTATACCGGGTTAATGCGTATTGGTTGGTTTAGGGATAAATTTAGAAGGTTTTCAATAAATCACGGTTACCAATCCAATCATACTATTAACCAGTTTCAAACCAATTTAGATTATGACCCGGATAACGAATTTGATACTAACCAGGCAGGGGATTTTAAAAGCCCTATGTTGTATTCAAATATTGTTTTAACTGAATTGTTTACACCATTATTTCGGTTAGACCTGGAAACTAAAAATGCCATTCAATTGTTGGCCGAAGTTAGGAAAGACCGAATGCTTTCTTTAAGCTTTGATAATAACCTGCTTACTGAAACTACCGGAAATGAATATATTTTTGGCGCAGGCTACAGAATAAAGGATCTAAAAATCGCAACTGGCCTTGGTGGGCGAAATAGAATTTTAAGCAGCGACCTTAACTTTAAAGCTGATGTTTCTTTTAGAAGGAATAAAAGTATTATTAGGTACCTTGATTTGGAAACCAGCCAGGTGATTGCCGGGCAGGATATTTGGCGCCTTAATTTTACTACAGATTATGCCATTTCCAGCAACTTAACAGCCATATTTTATTATGAGCATAATTTCTCTGAATACGCTGTTTCTACCGCTTTCCCGCAAACAACTATAAGATCGGGGATTACACTTAGATATAATTTTGGAAATTAATTGAGCCTTGTTTGAAGTATTGCTTTAAAAAATTAACTTTGCTCCAATATAAAATAGAACCAATGAATATTCCACAAGATTTAAAGTATACCAAAGATCACGAATGGATCAGGGTAGAAGGTGATACTGTTACAATAGGTATTACAGATTTCGCTCAAAGCGAATTGGGAGACATCGTTTATGTAGAAGTAGAAACCCTGGATGAGACCCTTGATAAAGAAGAGGTGTTTGGTACTGTAGAAGCGGTAAAGACCGTTTCAGACCTGTATTTGCCAATTTCTGGAGAGATTATTGAATTTAATGAAAGTCTTGAAGACGAGCCTGAAAAAGTGAATTCAGACCCTTACGGAGAAGGTTGGATGATTAAAGTGAAATTTTCTGATGAATCTCAGTTGGAAGAACTTTTAAGCGCAGATGCTTATAAAGAAATTCTTGGTAACTAGAATTGCTTTATTTGTAGCTTGTTCCTACACAGTTTTACTAACGGTTTCGTCTTTGGTGAAACTTGGTAAAATTAGCGTTGGAAGTTTTAATCCTACAGATAAACTTTTACACCTTGTAGCTTATTTTGGGTTATTGGTATTGTGGAAGGTATATTTTATGTTGAAAAATAAACCTAAGAATACTTATAAGAGTAACCTTTTTAAAATTGCAGGCCTTGCAGTGCTGTTTGGTATGTTAATTGAGCTTTTACAAGGAGTGCTCACCAGTTATCGTCAACCAGATTGGTTTGATATTTTGGCTAATACCACTGGTGTTTTGCTTGCTGTTATTATCTTTCTTTTCTTTGAAAGAAGTCTAAAAAGGTTAAATAGCAAGATTAATTTAGTTTTTTAGAAAAAATATTTATTTTAGCAATCCTTATTAATCAATAACCAATTATGGAACCAAAGAAAAATCCAAAAGCCGATTTAAAGAGAAAGAGCGTGCTGTTTCTCCAATTGGGGCTTGTCCTGGTCCTATTAATTACCTGGCGTGCTATTGAATGGAAGACTTATGACAAGGAAGCCATTGATACCGGCCAGTTAAGTATGGACGATTTAGACGATGAAGAAATCCCAATTACCGAGATGCAGAATACACCTCCGCCACCACCTCCGCCGCCTCCAGCGCCAGAGATTATTGAGGTTGTAGAGGATGAAGAAGAGGTTGAGGAAGATGAGATTGAATCTACTGAAACAAATCTTGAAGAGATTGTTGAAGTAGAGGAAGTTGTTGAGGCTCCTGTAGAAGAAGAAGTGGCAGATGTACCTTTTGCTGTTATTGAAGATGTGCCAATTTTCCCAGGTTGTGAAAACCTGAAAAATAATGAAGAGCGCAAACAATGTATGAGTAAAAAAATCAGTCAGTTTGTAAACCGTAACTTTGATACAGATCTTGGTGCAGAGCTAGGTCTTTCGGGTGTAAATAGAGTGATTGTTCAGTTTAAAATTGATGAAAAGGGAAATATTACTAACGTAATGTCTCGTGCACCGCACCCAAGATTAGAACGTGAGGCTGCAAGAGTAATTAATAAATTACCGAAAATGCAACCAGGGAAACAAAGAGGAAAAGCGGTTGGAGTTATGTACTCGCTACCTATTGTATTCCAGGTACAGGACTAAATAAAGTTTTTTTTGATATTGAATCCCGGGCTTGTTCCCGGGATTTTTTTGTTTATACCGGTTTACTCTATCCAAAAAAATGTATATTTCCAGAGTTTAACCAACCTTTCTTCAATTTGAGTATGAAGAGCTATTTGTTTCTTCTGGTTTTATTAATTATAAATAATTTTAAATTCCAGGCTCAAAGCAATGTTCAGCGCTTTCCTGAATTTCCGCAATGCTCCACCGTAGATTTTGAAAATAAAGAAGCTTGCTTTAAGAATACTTTGCGCGAGTTTATCCTTGCTAATTATACCGTTCCTTCTAAAGTGATTGATGAGGATTATAGGGGAGAGGTGAAGGTGGTTTTTGAAGTTGATAAATTTGGTGCTTTTCAGGTACTTTATTTAGATGCGGCCTACGTTGAGTTGAAAGAAGAGATGCAGCGTGTTTTTAATATGCTTCCTACAATACAGCCGGCTACTTACAACGCCAGGCCTGTTTTTGCTCAGTTTAGAATGCCGGTTAAAATTCCACTATCTTTAAACCTGGAACAATTTCAACAGGCTTATAAAGGGAATCATAAAAGCGAATCGGTATTATTTCAGACTGATAATGACATTGATAATGAATATGATGAAATTCAACCCGGCAAATTTACACGGCCTACATATGAGAGCCAGATAAATATCCCGCTTTCTCATGAGTATTATAGTCGTTTTGATGCTGAATTTAATAGGATTGGCGTCAATACACATGCTGCTTCAAAACCGTTACTTTTTTCTGAGGTTTCTAAGTGTTATAATTTCAAAAAGGAAGAAGATACTCAGCTTAAGAAGGTAAATTCATGGTTAGGTCGCAAATTGCTTAATGAGCATCTGGCGCAATTTCAAACCGAAGATTATTGGTTTACTTTAGATTTTGCTTTAGATCTTCAGTTAGGTAAAGATTTTCAGCAAAAAGACTTCGATTTTACCTATAATAATACCCGGGCGCTAGTTTTTCAGGGTGGGTTAGGTAAGAAGCTTAATTTTTACACCGTTGCTTACGAGAATCAAGGTAGGTTTGCCGACTATTATAATCGTTTTGCAGAATCTTTAAGGCCAGATGGGGGAGATCCTGCTATAATTCCCGGTAGAGGTATTGCTAAACCTTTTATGGATGAAGGTTATGATTATCCTGTAGCCGAAGGATACTTGTCTTACACGCCCAATAAATTTTTTAATTTGCAGTTTGGGCACGGCAAGAATTTTATAGGGGATGGCTATAGGTCGCTTTTAATGAGCGATAATGCTTCGCCTTATCCATATTTTAAACTGAATACTACATTTTGGAAGCTGAAATATACCAATACCTGGATGTCTTTGCGAGATGTGCGGCCAGAAGTTACGGCCAGTGGTTCTTTTAGGACAAAATATATGGCAAGTCATTATTTAAGCTATAATGTTACCAAAAGGCTTAATATTGGTTTGTTTGAATCTGTGGTTTGGGAAAATGATAACAACCGGGGCTTCGATTTAAATTATTTGAACCCGGTAATTTTTTATAGGGCTATTGAGTTTTCTACCGGTGCCAGGGGTGGAAATGCTATTATTGGGCTTTCTTCAAAATATAAGTTTTCAAACACTATAAACGCGTATGGCCAATTTGTAATAGACGAATTTTCTACTTCCGATGTATTCGGAGGGCAGCAAAGCTGGAAGAATAAACTTGGTTACCAACTGGGGGTCAAATATTTTGATGCGTTTAAGGTGCCGGGGCTTTATCTTCAGCTTGAATATAACCAGGTGCGTCCTTATACATATTCGCATAATACCGGAGTTTTAAATTACGGCCATAATAACCAATCTATGGCTCATTTATGGGGTGCTAATTTTAGGGAAATACTTGCTATTGCTCGTTATAAGAAAAACAGGTGGTATGGAAATGCTAAAGTGATTTATGGTAAACGCGGTTTCGACTATACCGATGCGCAGGCTTATGGTGGTGATATTTATAGTAGTGAACGGCAACGTCCGTTTGATGTTGGAGTGAAAGTTGGCCAGGGAAATACCACTAAATCTTTGTTTGGTAGTATTGAAGCCGGTTATATTGTGAATCCGGCAACGAATTTAAAATTATACGGGAGCTTTATATATCGTTCTTTTAATCCTCGTTTAGATACAGCTTCTTATTTTGACAATACCACAAGTTGGTTAAACTTTGGTATAAGAACCGATATTTTTAACTGGTACTACGATTATTAAAACCTGATTTCTCTTGTAAATCTAAACTTACTATCGGAAGTTCTCAGTGATAATTATCTTTCAATATTTTAGCAAATCCCTAAGTGCTTAAAATTAACATTTTTGCCCCCTTGCCAAAACCTAATTAAGGAGTATCTTTGCGCCAATTTAAAAAACTATTTTTGAGCAGCACCGGCGTACATACTTCCTCGGCTTCTATCGTAACAGACTTTAAAGAGATTACCAAAGTAAGGCTTGCTGTAAGCGTTGTTTTTTCATCGGTAGCAGGATATTTTTTAGGAGCCGATAATATAGATTTTGTGACCGTTTTCCTTTTGGCTGTTGGTGGTTACTTTATGGTTGGAGCGTCAAATGCCTATAACCAGATTATAGAGCGTAATTTAGACGCCCTTATGGATCGTACTAAAAATCGTCCTATTCCGGGTGGAAGAATGTCGGTAAGTACTGCTTTTTTAATTGCCAGTGTTTTTACTATTTGCGGACTTGTAGTCTTATATATTATTAACCCAAAGACTGCGATGTTTGGAGCAATAAGTATTTTTATATATGTAAGTGTTTATACGCCTCTTAAGACTAAAACCCCATTATCTGTATTTGTAGGAGCTATTCCCGGGGCAATTCCTTTTATGTTGGGTTGGGTTGCTGCTACCGGAGATTTTAGTATAGAGCCGGGTACTTTGTTTATGATTCAATTTTTTTGGCAGTTTCCGCATTTTTGGGCAATTGGTTGGTGGTTGTACGACGACTATAAAAAAGGTGGCTTTTTTATGTTGCCTACCGGAAAGCGGGATAAGGGAACGGCTATACAGATTATTCTTTATTCAGTATGGACTGTTTTAGTGTCATTAGTTCCGGTATTTGGGGTTACAGATAAACTTTTTCTAACTCCCGTCGCAGGTGTCGTTATTCTTTTACTTGGTTTGGGAATGCTGTATTATGCGATAAGGTTGTATAAAGAAAAAACTGCCCAGGCCGCAAAAAAGTTAATGTTTGCGAGTGTATCTTATATTACGCTGCTACAAATTGTATATGTTTTAGATAAATTTATAAGACAATGGATTTAACTCAAGGTGAAGAAAAACATAAATATGACAGGGCTAAGAAAATGATGCTCTGGTTTGGGATAATAAGCATGATCATGACCTTTGGTGGATTAACAAGTGCTTATGTTGTGAGTAAAACAAGGCCAGATTGGCTAACAGAATTCGAATTGCCATCTGCTTTTTTTTGGAGTACCCTTGTAATAGTTTTGAGTAGTATTACGTTTATTCTGGCAAAACAAAGCATTTTGTCTGGAAACCGAAGAAATGCCTCGGCGATGTTGATTGGCACCCTGGTGTTGGCTGTGCTGTTTATGGTGCTGCAATTTAATGGGTTTTCTGAGATTATAGCTAAAGGCTATTACTTTACCGGAAGCGAAAGTAGTATTACCACTTCTTTTATTTATGTGCTTGTTTTAGTGCATTTAGTGCATTTGGCTGTAGGTGTAATCACGCTTTTAGTGGTAATTTATAACCATTTTAAACAAAGATATAAAAAAGGTCAAATGCTTGGTATTGAGCTAGGTGGCACTTTTTGGCATTTTCTTGATCTTATGTGGATATACCTGTTTGTATTTTTATATTTCTTTAAATAATAAAATTGCGTATTTTTGCGCAATACTTAAAAATTAAAAACTCTTCTATGGAAGCTACTGTTGTTAGAACAGGCACCGAAGGTAAAACCTGGGGTGGTGGAAATGAGCCTTTAAAAGCTAGCTATGGCAAAATGATGATGTGGTTTTTCATCGTTTCTGATGCACTTACCTTCTCTGGTTTTCTTGCAGCTTATGGATTTTCCCGATTTAAATTTATGGACTCTTGGCCAATTGCCGATGAAGTTTTTAATCACTTTCCTTTTTTACATGGTGTAGACGCTCCAATGTATTATGTGGCGTTAATGACCTTTATTCTTATCTTCTCGTCAGTAACTATGGTTTTGGCAGTAGATGCTGGTCATCAACTCAAGAAAGGAAAAGTTACATTTTATATGTTTCTTACTATTATTGGTGGTGTTATTTTCCTTGGTTCTCAAGCCTGGGAATGGAAAAACTTTATCAATGGTACTTATGGTGCTGTTTATACAGAAGGTGGTAATATACTGCAGTTTGTAGATAGTGAGGGCCATCGTGTAGCACTTTCTGATGTAGCTGCTTCTCAGGCTTCACCCAGAGTAGAGCATGAGGCGAGAAACGGGGTTTGGTTTGAGAGCGAAAAATCTTTGCCATCTTACTCTATAGAAGAAGTGAAAGCAGGCTTTGGAGAAAATTCAGATCTTCTTATAAGAACACAAATAATGAACGAAGAGGGTGAGAAAACCATTCTCTCTCGTGAGGAATCTATTGCCAAGTTAAACAGTGAAGCTGTAGGTGTAATAGAGGGAGCTAACCTTACCCGTAATGAATATGGCCCGCCATTGTTTGCAGACTTCTTTTTCTTTATTACCGGTTTCCATGGTTTTCACGTATTTACAGGAGTGCTTATTAACATTATAATTTTCTTTAATGTTATTTTGGGTACTTACGAGCGTAGAAAGAATTACGAGATGGTAGAAAAGGTTGGTCTTTACTGGCACTTTGTGGATTTAGTTTGGGTATTTGTTTTTACATTCTTTTACCTGGTTTAATTTTAGAAATAAATAAAAATGGCACACGATACAGCACATCAACACGAATCTAACACAAAAAGGATTTGGACGGTATTTGTAATACTTTCCATAGTTACAATTGTTGAAGTTGTTCTGGGGATTTTTAAACCCGAATTTCTAACAGATACTTCTTTTTTGAGCATGTCGCTCCTAAACTGGATTTTTATTATCCTAACTATATATAAAGCCTATTATATTGCCTGGTCTTTTATGCATTTAGAAGGAGAAACTAAAGGTTTGCGAAGAGCTATAGTATGGACGGCAGTTTTTCTTATTAGCTACCTTATATTTATCCTTTTAACCGAAGGGGATTATATTTATGAGGTCTTTAATAATGGTTATGTATCCTGGGATTTCTAGGACAAAGAACTTAAAAGTTAAAAAAGTACAGAAAGGCGGTTTTGTTAAACCGTCTTTTTATTTTTGTGCCACTTTTAAATATAGGATATGAAAAAGTTTTTTGTGCTTTTGGTACTCTTTGCATTACCTATTATTGCTTATATGTTTTTTGCTTCAGGGCAAAATAACTTTGCGAAATTGCCTGTTTTAACCGAAGAGGTTAATGACGTTTCTGAATTTCAGGATCTGGAAGGAAACACAGTTACTTTCAAAGATAAAATTAGTATCGTTGCTTTTTTTGGTGAAAAGCTCGATGACTTAAAAGGGAATACCTTTAATCTTGATCAAAAAATACTCGAGAAATACTACGAATTCGACGATTTTCAATTTATTGTAGTGCTTCCCGAGGTAGCGCGTGAAGAGGCCAGGAAATTTAAAGAAGAATTCAGCGGTATTTCAGAAACTCAAAAATGGAGGTTTGTTTTTGGTACACCTAAGGCTATAAAAGAAACCTTTAATAGCTTTAAGACTCCGCATACCCTACAAGGCACTTATACTCCCTATGTTTTTATTGTGGATAAAGAATTTAATTTAAGAGGCAGGGATGACGATGAAGATTTTGGAAAAGTTTATGGATACGATTCAAGGTCTGTTGCAGAATTAAGCGATAAAATGAATGATGATGTTAAAGTGATTCTTGCTGAATATAGGTTAGCTTTAAAAAAGAATAACGCCGATAGAGAAAATAATTAAAAATGAAGAGAAAATATTCTTACATAGGCCTTTCCCTAACTATTTTGATCTTTGGGATTATTTTTATTCCTAAAATTGTAAGTACTATTGCCGGGGATGAAGTGGTGAAGGCCGATAGGTTAAATGTGAAGGGCGCAGACAAGACATCTAATAACAGTAAACCCTTAACTTATATAGAGGTTAACGGTAAAAAGAAAAAAGCACCAGATTTTCAATTGATAAATCAGGACGGAGATACCATAACCAATAAAGATTACCTGGGGAAGGTATATGTGGCGGAGTTCTTTTTTACTACCTGCCCTACAATTTGTCCAATAATGAACCAAAATTTGGTTGAAATTCAGGAAGAATTTAAAAATAAAAATGATTTCGGAATTGCTTCCTTTTCTATAGATCCCAAACATGATACCCCTGAGGTTTTAAAATCTTATGCAGAAAACTATGGGATAAATCATCCTAATTGGAATTTATTGACCGGCGAAAGAGAAGCTATTTATGGGCTTGCCAATGGTGGTTTTAATATTTATGCAGGAGAAAATAGTGAAGTTCCCGGTGGTTTTGCCCATCAGGGCTTGTTTGCCTTGGTAGATAAGGAGGGTTATATTAGATCGCGACTGGATAGGTTTGGAAATCCTATAATTTATTATCGTGGATCTGTAGAAAGGAATAAATCTGTAGTAGAGGGTGAGGAAGAGCCTCAAATTGATATTTTAATCGAAGATATTAAAAAGCTATTGTGAAAAGAACACTAACAAAAGTAGATAAAATCGCAGTACCGGTAATAATTGGTTTATCTATATTGGTTCCAGCCCTGGTACTTGTCTTAATGTATTTGCCTGAACGCTATAATATATTTGGCATCCAGGCAGGCACTTTCCCATTTTTCCATGCGGTATTAAATGGGTCTACCGCCATTCTGTTAATGCTGGGGTATTTCTTTATGAATATTAAAGAGTATAAGCTACATCGTAATGTTATGATTACTGCTTTTGTGCTTTCAGCTATATTTTTGGTGAGCTATGTGATCTCAAAAATAAGTAATGATCCTGTCCCGTATGGCGGCGAGGGTATTTTGCGACCTGTGTATTTCTTTATTCTTATTACGCATATTGTACTTTCGGCTATTATTGTACCATTAGTACTTTTTACAATGTACAGAGGTTTAACAGGAGAATATGAAAAGCACGCAAAAATTGCCCGATGGACGTTCCCTATTTGGCTTTATGTAGCAATTACAGGGGTATTGGTATATATTTTTATGTTTCCCTATTATTAGTAGTCTATCTTCTTCTTGAAGAAATTAAGTCTTAACAGCTGTACTAAACAGTTGTTTGTGAAAATTCTTAAATTTGTAGTCTGAAATTACCATTATGAAACTTAAGTTTTTAATTTTTATCTTCCTGCTAATTCTAGTGCCCGAGATGGCCAATGCACAATGTTCTATGTGTCGTGCGGTTCTTGAAAGTGATACCGACCAAAGCGCAGCTAAAGGTATTAATAATGGTATCCTTTACCTTATGGCATTTCCATATTTATTGGTTGGTGCTTTAGGTTTTTTTATCTACCGATCTAGAAAAAAGGCTAAGAAAATTCAGAAAGTTTAAGAAAGCCTAATTTTTTTTCTTAAAAATATTGTAACTTTTTCATTGTGATAGAGTCTTATTGGTAACGCTTTTTCTAAAAGTTAGTAACCCGTAATTTTATTTCAATGATAGAGATTAGAGATCTTCATAAGTCTTATAAGATGGGTAGCAGTTCGCTACACGTTTTAAAAGGGATTAATTTTAGCGTTGCCGAAGGAGAACTCGTTTCTATTATGGGGTCGTCTGGATCTGGCAAATCTACTTTTCTAAATATTTTAGGGATGTTAGATGAATTAGATGAAGGCTCTTATACCCTGGATGGCGTACCTATTAAAAATCTTAATGAAAAGATAGCTGCTCGTTACCGTAATAAATTTCTGGGTTTTATTTTCCAGTCATTTAATCTTATTTCTTATAAAAGTGCTTTAGATAATGTGGCTCTGCCTTTGTATTATCAGGGGATTAATCGGGGCGAGCGCATGGAAAAGGCGATGGCTTATCTGGAAAAGGTGGGTCTTGCTGATTGGAGTGGTCATTTACCGAATGAATTGTCTGGAGGTCAAAAACAGCGGGTTGCTATTGCAAGAGCGCTGGCCAGCGATCCAAAGGTGCTTTTAGCCGATGAACCTACCGGGGCATTAGATTCAAAAACATCTTATGAAGTAATGAACCTAATCCAGGAAATTAACGATGAGGGTCGAACCATACTTGTGGTTACCCACGAGCCCGATATTGCTGCCATGACCAAGAGGATCGTTAATTTAAAAGATGGTAAGATAATCCAGGACACCAGGGTTAAACAAATAAGAGCACTGGAAAATGTTTGATTTAGAACGTTGGGAAGAGATTTTTGATACCATTCGTAAAAATAAATTACGAACCTTTTTAACTGGCCTTTCGGTAGCTTCAGGGATTTTTATTCTAGTAATTCTTTTGGGAATTGGGGAGGGGATGCGAAACGGTATTTCCCAGGAATTCAAAAGAGATGCTGCTAACATTATTTATGTCTACACAGGTGTTACCTCGAAAGAATACAAGGGGCTAAATCCCGGTAGGAGAATTCAAATGAAGAATGAAGACTTCAACTATGCCTCATTAAAACATCAGGATGATTTAGAGTATAAATCTTCTATTTTTAGAATTTGGAACGGTATAGTTAACTACGGGAAGGAGTCGGGCTCTTATCGGGTAGAAGGGGTTTATCCAGATTATCAATTTCTTGAAAATAGTGGGATGGTAGAAGGCCGTTTTCTCAATTATAAAGATTATCATAATTATGAGAAAGTTTTAGTGGTAGGCAATAAGGTTAGGAACGATCTTTTTAAAGACAATAAGCAACCAATAGGGGAGTATATTCAGATTTCAGGTGTAAATTTTAAGGTTATTGGAGTGTATACCGATCCTGGTGGAGAAAGGGAAGAGAGTCGCGTGTTTATGCCCCTTTCTACCGCACAACGTGTATTTGGAGGTGCGAATAATATTGCCAATATGGCTTTTACGTTGCAGCCGGAAGAGAGTTTTGAAAAGGCACTTGCTGCTTCCAGTAGTTTTTCGGCAGATATAGAAAATCAATTAAAAGAAACTCATACCATAGCCCCAGATGACGAAAGTGCTGTTAGTATTAATAACTCCCTGGAAAATGCCAAGCGTTTTTACGATTTAATGGATATGATAAAATTTTTCTTTTGGGGGGTGGGGATCTGTACCATAATTGCCGGGGTGGTGGGCGTAAGTAACATTATGCTAATTATAGTAAAAGAAAGAACCCGGGAAATAGGGATCAGAAAAGCCCTGGGGGCAGAGCCGCTCTCTATTGTGGGAATGGTTTTGCACGAGTCTATTTTTGTAACTGCAATAGCCGGTTTTGTGGGTTTGATAGCCAGTTTGCTATTGCTGGAGTTTGTTGGCCCGCTTATAGAAACTCCCTACATTGCTAATCCTGCCGTTAATTTTAATGTAGCACTTACCACCGTTTTTATCTTGATACTTGCCGGTGCCATAGCAGGGTTTTTTCCTGCCTGGAGGGCTGCGAGAATTAAACCCATTGTAGCACTAAGAGACGAATAGTATGTTTAGCAGGGATAAATGGAGTGAAATAATTGAAGCATTAAGCTCTAACTGGTTTAGAACAATCCTTACCGCATTTGGCGTAATGTGGGGTATTTTTATCCTTGTAATTTTATTGGCGGCAGGAAAGGGACTTGAAAATGGTGTAAAAAAAGGTTTTGGGGGCATAGCTACAAATACCATGTTTATGTGGACGCAAACAGCCTCTAAACCTTATAAAGGTTTGCCTAAAGGAAGAAGGTACAATTTTAAAACAGCAGATATAGAAGCGCTTAGAGAGAATGTTCCTGGTCTTAGATTTATTTCTCCAAGGAATCAATTAGGTGGTTTTGGGGGAAATAACAATGTAGTTAGAGGTCTTCAAACCGGTGCTTTTAATGTCTATGGCGATTATCCTGAGATTATTCAACAGGAGCCCATGGATATTACTTCCGGAAGGTTTATAAACTATTTAGATATTCAGGAGAAGCGTAAAGTAGCCATTATTGGAGAAGGCGTAAAACGGGAACTTTATGAGAAAGATGAAGAAGTTTTAGGTACTTATCTTAAAATTAATGGAGTAAATTTTATGGTAATTGGAACCTACAAGAAAAAAGGTGGTGGAGGCGGAAACGTAGAAGAAGCTCAAAAACAGATCTATGTTCCATTTACAGCTTTTTCCCAGGCTTTTAATATGGGAGATACCGTAGGTTGGATGGCGATTACCGCAAATGATGAAAACTCTATTACCAGTTTAAAATCCAGCATTTTAGATCTTATAAAAACCAGGCATTCAATTCACCCTGAAGATGACAGAGCGGTAGGGAACTTCGATTTATATGAAGAGTTTAATAGGGTAAACGGTTTGTTTGTAGCACTTAAGGCAGTGGCCTACTTTGTAGGTGTTTTGGTGTTGCTCTCCGGTATAATAGGAATTAGCAATATTATGCTAATTGTAGTGAAAGAGAGAACGAATGAAATTGGAGTGAGACGTGCTCTTGGTGCCACTCCATGGTCAATAAGGGGGCAAATCTTAATGGAGTCTATTTTTCTGACTATTATTTCGGGAATGGCCGGTATTATTTTCGCTACCGGAATAATTGCGGCAGTAAATTATGCTTTAAGTGGAATGGATACTTCCGAAATGATGTTTGCAAACCCAAGTGTAGATTTAGGAGTTGTACTTACTGCCCTTGCTATTTTGGTATGTTCAGGTTTGTTGGCAGGGCTTATTCCGGCTCAAAATGCAATTAAAATAAAGCCTGTAGATGCGTTAAGAACTGAGTAAAGAAAAGAAGATAAATACAATCAAAAAATGAAAAAAACAGTTACCATTTCAATTTTAGTATTGATCGCCGTGGTTTTTGTCGGGGCATTATACTATTTGTTTCAGAAAAACCAGGAAGATCCCAGGGTTTATGAAACCGAACAGGCTTATGTAGAGACCATTGTTAAAAAAACCGTAGCTACCGGTAATATCGTACCCAAGGAAGAAGTGCTTATAAAACCTAATATTTCCGGGATTATAGATGAAATATACATTGAGGCCGGAGAAAAGGTGAAAGCTGGAGACCTTATCGCAAAAATAAGGGTTATTCCAAATGTAAATTCATTGCAAAGTGCAAAAGATGCGGTAGCTACAGCTAAAATCAATTTAGATAATGAGAAAAAATCATTTGAGAGGCAGAAATCCTTATTTGAAAAAGGTGTGATTTCTCAAAACGATTTCGATAATGCCGAAGCCAACTATAAAAGAATGCAGCAAAATTACCGTTCTGCTCAACAAAACTTTGAAATTGTACAAACAGGAACTACCAGTGGTATAGGGAGTGCGGCTAATACACTTATACGCTCCACGGTAGACGGAATGGTACTTGACGTTCCTGTAAAAGTAGGGAACCAGGTAATTGAAAGTAATAATTTTAATGACGGTACTACTCTGGCTACTCTGGCCGATGTGAACGAAATGATTTTTGAGGGGAAAGTTGATGAAAGCGAAGTAGGTAAAATTAAAGAAGGTTTGCCTTTAGAAGTAACAGTAGGTGCTATAGAGAATAAAACTTTTAATGCTGTTTTGGATTATATAGCCCCAAAAGGTGTAGATGAAAATGGAGCCATTCAGTTTGAGATAAAAGGAACCCTAAATAAAGCCGATACGACTTTTATTAGAGCCGGTTTAAGTGCCAATGCTTCCATTATTTTAGATAGGGCAGATGAGGTTTTGGCCATTAAAGAAGCACTTGTTCAATTCGATCCTAAAACTCAGGATCCTTTCGTGGAAGTAGAGACCGGAGATCAGCAATTTGAAAGAAGGGATTTGACGTTGGGAATTAGTGATGGGATTCAGGTAGAGGTGAAAGAAGGAATTTCTGAAGACGATAAGATTAAGGTTTGGAACAAGGTGCAACCCGGACCTGAATTCGCCGGAAAATAGATTTTTACTTCAAAATGTAACAAGTTAAGAATTTCGCAGACTCATCAACCACAATCCCGATTATGAAAAAATATAACTTATTAGTCATACTGTTATTTTCTGGTTTATTTGTAAAAGCTCAGGAAAATAACAAATGGACACTTCAGGAATGCGTAAACTACGCATTAGAGAATAATATTTCAGTAAAACAAAGCGAGCTGGATGTAGAACTTGCCGAATTAGGAAAAAAAGATGCGTTTGGTAACTTCCTGCCCAATGTAAATGCTTCGGCTACCAATTCCTGGAATACAGGGCTTACACAAAATGTAACCACCGGGGTGTTACAAACCCAGACTACCCGAAACTTTTCTGCGGGGATTACCGCCAGTCTAAACCTTTTTGACGGGCTAAGAAACTTCAAGCAATTACAACGGGCAAAAATTTCTAAATTGGCCAGCCAGTATGCGCTTGATAAAATGAAGGACGATATTACCCTTTTTGTTGCAGATGCCTATTTACAAGTGCTTTTTAATAAACAGAACCTGGAGATTCTTAAAATGCAAAACGAGGTTACCCGTGAGCAAATGCAGCGCACAGAAGAACTGGTAGAAGCCGGTTCTTTGCCTAAAGGCGATCTTCTTGAAATTGAAGCTACTTTTGCCGATGAGAAACAGCGTATAATTGTGGCTCAAAACAATATTAGAATTTCACTTATTAGTTTAGCACAAACGCTGCTAATAAAAGATTACGAGAATTTTGATATCGTAGAATCGGGTTACGATATTTTTGGAACCGAAATTTTAGACAATTCGGTAGAAGATATAGTAGAGCGGGCCAAAGAAGAAAGGTCTGAAATTAAGATTGCAGAAGCTAATAAGGAAATAGCCCAAAAAGATGTAGAAATTGCTAAAGGAGCTTACTACCCAAGTGTGGGCGCCTTCTTTAATTATAATACCCGTGAATCTGGTCAGGGAAGAGTTGTAGGGGCAGAAGTAGATCCCAACGATCCTACTCGTGAAATAGGGGTAGTTGAAAGCACCGGGGATATTGTAGTTGCTCCCAATGTTTTAACAACTATTGGAAGTCCTTTGCCGTTTTTTGAGCAATTACAGCGCAACGATGGTATAAGTTATGGTGTTCAGGTTAGTGTGCCAATTTTTAATGGCTTAGCTACAAGAAACCAAGTTAGAAGAAGCCAGGTAAATGCAAAACGGGCCGAGTATCAATTAGAGCAGGCCGAATTAGATCTTGAAGCGAATGTGTATCAGGCGTATGTAGATGCCGAAGGAGCTTTTGAGGCTTATGAAGCTTCTTTGGTTGCAGCATATGCACAAGAACAGGCTTTTGAATACTCTACACAGCGTTTTGATGTAGGGATTTCTAATGCCTTTGAGTTTAGCCAGGCAAAATTAAGGTATGAAAATGCACAAAGTGAAGTGCTTAGAACCAAATACGATTATATTTTTAAACTAAAAGTACTTGAACTATATTTTGGAGTACCGGTGACCGATCTTAAATTTTAAATCATGAAGAAAAAGACGCTTTTTATAATTATTGGAATTGCTGTAGCACTTATTCTATTGCTAATAGTGGGAAAAAAAGCAGGCTGGTTTGGAAAAACCGGTAATTTTAAAGAAGTAGAGATCACCAAAATAGAGCCTATAGATATTGTAGAAACTGTATCGGCTACGGGAAAAATTCAACCTGAGATTGAAGTTAAATTATCTTCGGAAGTTTCGGGTGAAATAATAGAACTTCCTGTGGTAGAAGGTCAGGCTGTAGAAAAAGGGGATTTATTGGTTAGGGTAAACCCAGACATTTATCAATCTAACGTGAATAGGGCACAGGCAGGCCTTGAAACTTCTCGTGCAAATTATGCTCAGGCTCAGGCAAGTTTAAAACAAGCGGAAGCAAATTATAACCGGAACAAAAGTCTTTTTGAAAAGGGAGTGATTTCGAAAGCTGAGTGGGATAGGGTTGTTTCAGAATATGAAGTAGCGAAAGCCAATAAAGAATCGGCCTATTACAATATGCAAAGTACATCGGCTACTGTAAAGGAAGCTCAGGATAACCTGGGGCGTACAAATATTTACGCACCTATGAGCGGTACCATTTCAAAATTAGATGCAGAATTGGGTGAAAGGGTTGTTGGAACCCAACAAATGGCGGGTACCGAAATTCTTAGGGTAGCCAACCTTACCAACATGGAGGTAGAAGTAGACGTAAATGAAAATGATATTGTAAAGGTTGAGGTAGGCGATTCTACTATTGTAGAGGTAGATGCTTATTTAGGAGAAGAGTTTAAAGGGATTGTTACCGAAATTTCAAATTCGGCCGATGCTGCACTTACCACCGACCAGGTGACTAATTTTAAAGTGAAAGTTCGTATTTTAGAGGAATCTTATAAAGAGCTTTTAAAAGAAAAACCTGATAATTATTCTCCTTTTAGACCCGGTATGACCGCTACAGTAGATATTATTACCAATAGAAAAGATGCTATTATAGGGGTTCCTATTAGTGCAATTGTAATAAAAAATGATACTACAAAGACCAAAAGCGAAGAACAAAAATACGAGGCCGTTTTTCTAAAAGATGGAGAAAAAGCTCAACTAAGAAAGGTTTCTACCGGAATTCAGGATGATAGTAATATTGAAATTACCGAAGGTTTAACCGAAGGAGAAACCGTAATTACAGGACCCTATAATACCGTAACCAAAAGCCTTAAAGAAGGCGATGATGTTGAGGTAATTAAGAAATAAGAAAACAAAAAACATGGCTTTAATACTTTGCCTGGAAACCGCTACCACCAATTGCTCTGTCGCACTTTCAAAGAATGGGCAGTTATTAGCTTTAAAAGAAGATAAAAGCAATAATTATTCGCACGCCGAGAAGTTGCACGTTTTTATAGATGAAATTTTAAATGAAAACAATTTAGGCGTTCAGAATCTGGATGCAGTGGCCGTTAGTAAAGGTCCTGGTTCTTACACAGGCTTGAGAATAGGGGTTTCTGCAGCCAAAGGACTATGTTTTTCTTTGGGTATTCCTTTAATAGCCATTCCTACCTTAAATTCGCTGGCTGCGCAAGCTGAACTTGAGAAAGGCTTTATTGTTCCCATGTTAGATGCACGCCGAATGGAAGTTTATGCCAGTGTTTTTGATGAAAATCTGGATGAACTAAGAGAAACTAAAGCTGAAGTCCTGGATGAAAATTCTTTTAGTCATTTTCTTGAAAAGAATACCACGGTATTTGTAGGAAATGGGGTAGAGAAATTTAAAGCAATTTGTACCCATCCCAATGCCAGGTTTATTTTAGATAAATTACCATCGGCAAAAGAAATGTGTTCATTAGCAGAAGCTAAATACAAAATAAGCGACACCGAAGATGTCGCTTATTTTGAACCTTATTATTTAAAAGATTTTATTGCCGGTTAATCGGCCTTGTTTTTGGACCTCTTTTCTACCGTACCGTTCATTTTAGTTTGATCGTAAAGATAAACATCTCTTTGGGGATAAGGAATTGTCATACCGGCTTCTTCCAGTCTTATTTTTCCTTCTTCAATCATATACCAGTGTAGATCCCAGAATTTACTGTTTTCAGCAAAATACCTTACTGAAAAATTAACTGAATCGGCGCCCAGTTCAGAAACAATAACTTGCGGTGCCGGATCTTTAAGTACATCTTCCTGCTCCTCTACAAGGTTTCTTAAAACTTCCTTGGCTTTCTTTAAATCATCATCATAAGAAATTCCAAAACTTAGATTTTCTTTTCTTGTACCATTATAGCTGTAATTAATAATATTATCATTACTTAATTCACCATTTGGAATTACCGCCCGCTGATTTCCGAAAGTATCTAGTTTGGTGTAAAACAACGATATCTCAACTACGGTTCCAGAAACCCCCTGTACTTCTATCCAATCTCCAACTTTAAAAGGTTTTAAAATTATTAAGATAACACCACCGGCCAAATTAGAGAGTGATCCCTGCATAGCTAGACCAATGGCTAAACCAGCAGCACCAAGCGCGGCTACCAAAGAGGCGCTCTGTACACCAAGTTGTGTGATAAAGAGAACAAATAATAATATTTTAAGTCCCCACCTTAGCGCATTTAAAGTGAAAATTTCTAAGGTTTTATCGTAATCTTTCTTTTTGAATAACTTTTCTACATACTTTACAATTAAACCTATTACCCAAAGGCCAATTATTAGGAGCGCTAAAGCGCCTATTAAAGTAGGTAGATAGTCAATAAATTTGTCTGCGTATTCTTTTGCGATATCGCCCCAATCGTCAAGTTGTTCCATAAGGTAAAATATTTTTAAGGCAAATTGACCAATATTTTTTCATTTAAAAGAACTTTTCTTGTTTAATTTTTGTTAAAATCATTTTAGTTTTTCAATGACTTTTTCAGCAGAGTTTAAAGGAAGATCGCACTTTCCGCCGCTACAGATATAAATTAAGTCTTTATTATCACTAAATCGGTTTTTTAGAATTGAAATTTCTGATGTCCTTGTAGAGCCTGCAAAAACACAGTTTGGAAGGAACTCTTGTTGGAGTTGCTTTTTTATAGAAAGTGCATTTTTGCCCATAATCGCTATTTCATTAAAAGACTCGGTAAAATTTAGCATCAAATCCAGCCAGTTTGCATAAGACTGCGGATGGGTTTCTATTTGAGGTTGAACTATTCTCAGCATTTTCTCCGATAAATCGTAATACTCCCTATTTCCTGTTATACAGGAAAGTTTAAATAGATTTTTGGCCATGACTGAATTTGAAGCGGGTATCACATTATCATTCAATTCATAGTTTCTGGTAATTAAAGCTTCATCTCTACAAGAGGTGAAATAGAACATTCCCGATTTTTTATCCTGAAAGTCTTCAAGGCAAACCAGGATTAATTGTTTTGCTATTTCAAGCCATTTTTCTTCGAAAGTGGCTTCATATAAATTAAGAAAGGCTTCGGTACAAAGGGCATAGTCTTCCAGGTAAGCATTTATAGAGCTTTTACCATTTTTAAAACTATGCCAAAGCCTATAATCTGTTTTTAACTGGTGTTCTTGAAGAAATGCTGCATTTTTTAATGCATTTTCAAGGAATTTTGGTTCTCCAAAAGCTTTATAGGCATCTACATATCCGTTTAGCATAAGGGCGTTCCAGGAAGTTAAGCTTTTATCGTCCAGTTCGGGTTTTAGTCTATTGTCACGTTCTTTTTTTAAAATTTTAGTCCAGTGTTTTTTCTTTTCTTCTAGTTTTGATGGTTTGAGTTTAAATGTCTCGGCAATCTCTTTATCGCTTTTAGATCGAATAAGCACATAATTGTTCTCTTCCCATTTCCCGAACGAATTTATATTATAGTAGGCTTCAAATATGTAGAAGTCTTGCTGAAGTAACTTTTGTAAATCATCTTTCTCCCAAACATAATAGGCACCTTCTTTTTTGTTGTCGCTTTTATCTTTACTGTCTGCATCTAAAGCAGAATAAAAGGCTCCGTTATTAGCTGTTAATTCCTCTTTTATAAAATTAAGGGTTTTGTAAACCACTTCTTTGTACCATTGGTTTTTCTTGAAAGCAAAAGCTTTGCTGTAGAGACTTACCAGTTGAGCATTGTCGTAAAGCATTTTTTCAAAATGGGGTACATGCCAGCGCTCATCTACCGAGTATCTTGAGAAACCACCGCCAATATGGTCAAAGATCCCGCCATATGAAATCTTGTTTAAGCTATGTATACAATGTTCAAAGACATCCTTGCTATCGTGTTGCACGGCATATCTGAATAGAAAAGACAAGCTTACCGGAAGCATAAACTTAGGGGCTCCCTGCGAACCGCCATTTTTAAGGTCAAATGTTTTTTTCCATTTTTGCAGCATATTATCCAAAAATTGAGGAGCAAAGGGGGTTTCTTCTTTGGGAGTTTCAATGAGTTGTAGCCGTTTTAAACCTTCTTCCAGTTTAACGGCATAGTCTTTCATTTCGTTGGGTTTAGTATGGTAAAGTGTAGAGAGTTGTTTTAAAGCATCTTTCCATTGGTCTTTTCTAAAATAGGTGCCACCCCAAACAGGTCTGCCGTCTGGTAATGCTACAATATTCATTGGCCAACCGCCTGTGCCTGTCATTATTTGAATAGCATTCATATAAACCTGGTCTATATCGGGGCGTTCTTCTCTATCAACTTTTATATTTACAAAATGCCGATTCATAATTTCGGCAACAGATTCATCTTCAAAGCTTTCGTGTTCCATTACGTGGCACCAGTGACAGGCAGAATAGCCCACGCTTATGAGTAGGAGCTTATTTTCCCTGCGCGCTTTTTCCAGGCTTTGTGTATTCCAGCCTTCCCAGTTTACTGGATTGTGGGCGTGTTGTAGTAGGTAAGGACTTGTTTCGTTAATTAGTTTATTGGTAAATTTAGGTTTGGCCATATACTATTTTTAAAATTAAAAACGCTCCCCGGAATCCCAGGGAGCGTCTATAATATTTTTGAGTAAAAATTAATTGACTACAAAAGAGATTTTCACATTAACCCGAAATTCGGTAATGTTTTCTCCATTTACAAGTGCACTTTGCTCTTTAACATAAACAGATTTTATATTTTTAACTGTCTTAGATGCGTGTTTTACAGCTTTCTTGGTAGCGTCTTCCCAACTTTCGGTTGAATTGGCCAGGATCTCAATTACTTTTATAATAGACATGACTTTTAGTTTTAGAGTGTTATAAATCAGTTTACTATTAAAAATAAACAGATTTTTGTATGGGATGCTGGTTTTTTAAAAAGCGGGGGATTTTACTAGTTGTCTGTGCTAATATCAGTTGCTGAAATTTAAGCCTGGAAACTCTTTAGAAGTTTTAAAACTTTGAAAGCAATTAAAAATGAAACTTGTTAAACCATACTAGCTTTTAGGTTGAATTTTTAGGATCACAAAAGCTGGATTATTCATCTACGATTTAATTAAAGTTTTAATAACCTTCAAAAGGCTGATAATATGAAAAAATCGCTGAATTTTGCAAGTTGAAATGATTTTTGTTCACATGCAGGATGTTTACTTAATAATTCTTGGACTCTTATTTATTCTAGCTATTACAGATTTAGTGGTTGGGGTGAGTAACGATGCTATTAATTTCCTGAATTCTGCTGTGGGTTCCAAAGCGGTTTCCCTTCGCTCTATTTTAATTATTGCAAGTCTTGGTGTAGCGGTAGGTGCGATATTTTCTAGCGGATTGATGGAAGTAGCCAGAAAGGGAATTTTTCTTCCGCAGGAATTCTTTTTTGAGGAAATCATGATCATTTTTATGGCTGTAATGCTTACCGATGTCTTGCTGCTGGATTTCTTTAACTCCCTTGGCTTGCCAACATCTACTACGGTCTCAATTATGTTTGAATTACTGGGAGCGGCTGTTAGTATTGCTCTTCTGAAAATCTTTACTACCAATAAAGACCTCTCCAGTTTAGTAGATTTTATAAATGTAGAAAAGGCCTCTGAAGTTATTGTTGGGATTTTGCTGGCCATTATTATAGCCTTTGTAACCGGTGCATTGGTGCAATATTTTTCACGCCTGGTACTTTCTTTTAAATATGAAAAGAGACTGAAATATACCGGAGCTATTTTTGGTGGAGTTTCCCTGGCCGCCATTTTCTATTTTATCCTAATTAAAGGCCTAAACAGTTTGGCTTTTGTGTCTGATCATTTTGTAGAGGATGTTCATAATAACCGTATAGAGATTATCATTTTTAGTTTAATAGGTTTTACAATCCTTTCAAAAGTCTTAATCAGTTTTTTTAAGGTTAATATTCTTAAAGTTATTGTGGTTGTTGGAACTTTTGCCCTGGCTCTTGCCTTTGCAGGAAACGATCTTGTTAATTTTATAGGTGTGCCCATCGCCGCCTGGCAGTCTTATGAAATATGGAGTGCTTCTGGTGTAGCGGCTTCCGAATTATTAATGAGCGACCTGGCTGGGAGTGTTCCCACTCCTGAAATTATTTTGATTTTTGCAGGAGGCGTTATGGTACTTACCATTTGGTTCTCCGGAAAAGCTAAAGCAGTGGTAGATACCGGTGTAAAATTATCCAGGCAAAATGAAGGTTCAGAACGTTTTGGAGCCAATTATTTATCTCGAACTATAGTAAGGTACTCCATGATGTTTGGAAGTGCGGTATCAGACGTGATTCCTGATAAAATTAGAAAAAAAATAGATGTACAGTTTGAAACCCCTAAAACGAAAACCCCAGGAAGGGAGATTGCCCCACCCGCATTCGATTTGGTTAGGGCTTCTGTAAATTTAGTGGTAGCTAGTGTCTTAATTTCTATGGGAACCAACTTACAGCTTCCGCTCTCTACAACTTATGTAACTTTTATGGTTGCTATGGGTACTTCGTTGGCAGATAGGGCCTGGAATCAGGAGAGTGCTGTCTACAGGGTTGCAGGTGTTCTTAACGTTATTGGTGGTTGGTTTGTAACTGCCCTGGTGGCTTTTCTGGGTGCCGCGCTATTTGCTTTGCTTATCTATTTTGGTGGGCTTGTAGCTATTACTATCTTGATGTGCATAACTGCTTTTTTTGTTATCAAAAATACCCTTGCACATGCCAGGAAAACAAAGGCCAAGAAGCAGCAAAAAAAGTATAAACGTACAGATATTATTACCATTAATGAAATTACCTCTGAAAGCTCGGTAAATATTTCTCAAGTGATTTCCGGGATTCAGAAAAGATATACCAAAACTGTAGATAACTTGGGGTATCACGATCTGGGCAAGCTTAAGAAAAATAATAAAAAAGTAAGTGAATTAGAGCGGGAGGTAGACGAGCTTAAAGGGAATGTTTATTATTTTATTAAATCATTAGATGAAGACTCGGTAGAAGCCAGCCGTTTTTATATTCATCTATTGAATTATTTACAGGAAATGGTTAACTCTACCCGTTATATTACCCGGAATTCTTTTGAGCACGTAAATAACAATCATAAAAACCTCAAGTTTAATCAGATTCGGGATTTAAAAAAGATAGATAAAAAGCTGGAACAGTTATTTTCAGAAATAAAATATACGTTTAATGAACACGATTTTGAGCGTTTAGACTCTATCCTTGCTGAAAAGCAAGCATTGCTCGATACGATTTCTGAATTGATAGAGAAACAAATTAAACGAATAAGGACTTCAGAAAGCAGCCCTAAAAATACCAAACTGTATTTTGGGCTTTTGCTGGAATCTAAAGACCTTATTTCATCTACGCTCAATTTAATTCAACTGTTTCGTGAATTTTATGTTGAAGCAAAATCTACGCTTTAGCAGTTACCCGTTTACCGCTTCAACATAATCTACTTTTCCGCGAAGCATATCTCTTAGCATGGTTTCAATACCGCTTTTAAGAGTCATTGTGGAAGAAGGGCAACCGCTACAAGCTCCCTGCAGTATAACTTTTACAGTTTTGTTATCGGGGTTGTAGGAGTCAAAAAGAATATTTCCGCCATCACTTGCTACAGCAGGTTTAATGTATTCATCTAAAATGGCGATCACTTGCTTTGAAGTATCATCAAGATCCTTGATTTCCTGGCTAACCTCCGGATTGGCCGGGTGGGTAGCTGCTTCAGTTTGTTGCGGAGCCGAAGCTTCGGCCTTTAAAACCTCTTTTCCATCCTGCAGATAATTGGTGATAAATTCGCGCAGTTCAAGGGTTATTTCTTCCCATTCGGCTACATCGTATTTGTGTATAGAAACGTAATTAGAATCTATAAAAACCGCTTTTACGAAAGGAAAATGAAAAAGTTGTTGTGCGAGTGGAGCATCTTTAGCTTCATCAATATTCTTAAATTCTACGGTTTTTAAAACCAATTTTTTATTCGCAACAAACTTCATTACTCCTGGGTTTGGAGTACTTTCTGCATATACAGTAACCGGAACATTTTTGGTTTGGTCGGTTTCTTTTTTAATTACTACACCGTCCTTGTTTAGAAAATCTTCTATTTGTACGGCAACTTCTTCCTGAACATCCTGCCATTCCACAATGTCATATTTTTCTATCGCGATAAAATTTTGCGCAATGTAAACGGTCTTTACAAATGGCAGATAAAATAATTGTTGTGCTAATGGGGATATTGCGGCTTCATCTATATTATGAAATTCATAATTTTCGTGGCGTGTTAAAAACTTATTGGTTTCAAATTTTATAATTCCGGGTTTGTTGGTGCCTTGTATATTTACGGTAAAATTGCTCATATCAAATTTTTTGCGAAAGTACTAAAGAAAACTTAGTTAATCTATATCTTTACCTTTCTTATGGAGATTAAATATTTATTTATCAGGTGTTTTAAAGCTAATCAACTTACAATAGTTTCCCAAAAAAGTTTTTTCATCCTATTTTGCTATTTCCTGTGTTTCTCGGCCAAAGCCCAGGAAGTGATTCCTGTTTATTCAGATTACTAAACCGACAATCTTTTTCTTATTCATCCATCTATGGCGGGTGCTGCCAATAGAAATCAAATAAGGCTTACTGCCAGGCAGCAATGGTTTGACGTAGCTAATGCCCCCAGCTTACAAACACTAGCTATAAATGGTCGGGTTGGGGACAAACTGGGAGTTGGGGGGATTGTGTTTAATGATAAAAATGGAAATTTTTCTAAAATTGGAGCTTATGCCGCAGTAGCTTATCATTTACTCTTCTCCAGAAGTGAATTAGATCTAAACCAGTTGTCTTTTGGCTTAAGTGCTGGGATTATTCAGCATAGGTTAGATCAAAGTAGTTTTAATATATTCGATCCTATTGTAAGCAGTAATAAGCTTTCTGATGTTTTTGGGAATATGGATCTTGGAATGTCTTATTATTACAGAAATTTCTATGCTCATGTGGCCGCTAAGAATATGATTTCAGTTAGAAGGGAGCTTTTTTATTCTGATGCAGTACCCAGCAATCAGCGAAAATATCTATTTTCTACAGGTTATGTATTTGAAAACACTACCGATTGGAGCTACGAACCCTCTATTTTATACCAATTGCGCGAAGCAACTAATGAAATGAATATTGATTTAAATATGAAAGTTTATCGCAATGTAAATATTGGGCAGGTTTGGGGCGGTCTTTCTTATAGAAATAGTTTTGAAGGTGCAGAATATACGGCTACGGGTAATAAAATGAAAAATCAGCAGTTGCGGTATATTACTCCTTTTGTAGGTTTGGATTATAAGAATTTTATGTTTGGTTATACTTTTACATACCAATTTAACTCTGTGGTTTTAAGCAATAACGGCTTTCATCAAATTAGCATTGGATATGATTTTGGGAAGAGTAGGGGACGGTGGAATTGTAAATGCCCGGCGGTTAATTAAAAATCCAGATAGGAAACTTTATAAGCATATTTTAAGGCCTCAGTTAATTGTTCCAATACTTTGGGATTGGTGTTGCTAAAAAACTCCGGAACTGGCTTTTCTACTGTTTGCTCATTCGCTAATAAGTTATTTGAACTTAGAATAGATTTGGTTTGTCTTGCAACGGCCTCGCCAGAATCTATAACAATTACATCTTCTGGGAGTAATTCCTTTAGTAAGGGGATAAGGTAGGGGTAATGGCTGCAGCCCAATACCAGGTAATCTATTTTATTTACAAAAAAAGGTTCCAGTAGTTTAAGTAAAAGGCTCCTCATTTGGGGAGAATCTAGTTCCCCTGCTTCAATGAGTTCTACAAGGCCGCGACCTTCTACTTCTACTATGTTAATATTCTTTGCGTAAAAATCTGAAGTCTGTGAGAATAGTGTACTTGTTAAAGTCCCCCTGGTGGCTAGTATGCCTATGGTTTTTGATTTTGATTTTAATGCCGCCGGCTTAATTGCCGGTTCAATACCAATAAAGGGAATGGAGTACTCATTTCTTAATTCCTTTATGGCGTTTGTAGTGGCAGTATTACAGGCAACAATAATAATTTTGGCGCCCATATCCAGTAATTTCTCCGTGTTTTTCCGGCTAAGATCTTTAATTTCTTCAATGGGTTTTTCTCCGTAGGGTGCGTTTTTACTATCAGCCAGGTAGATGGTTTTTTCAAAAGGGAGTAATTCGTGAACTTCCCGCCAAATGGAAGTTCCTCCAACGCCTGAATCAAATATTCCTATAGGTTGTGTAGTACTCATTACTACAAAAATAAAAACTGCGCCTAAAAGGGGCGCAGTTTTTAATCTTTATTTATATGTTGAATGAAAATTACATTCCCAATTCAGCTTTTACATCGGCCATAAGGTCTTTACCATCGGCAAGGATTACTCCGGTTCCTGTGGTAGAATCCAATACATAATCAAAACCTTGTTCTCTGGCTACTTTTTGGATAGCTTCACGAGCTTTTTCAATTACCGGTCTAATTAGATCGTTTTCTTTCTTTTGAAGTTCCTGTCTGGCTCTTTGGCTATGTTCCTGTATTCTTCTTTCGGTAGCCTGCAATTCACTGGCTCTCTTAGCGTTTTCTTCTTCTGTTACTGTTTCGGCTTCAGATTGGTAACGCTGCATAGTATTTTGAGCTTCGGTAAGCATATCTTTAATCTCTGCATCATAAGTTTTCTCTAACTTTTGAAGCTGTGACATTGCATCTTTATAAGCAGGCATAGTTTCTACTAACTCCTGGGTTGCGATATGGGCAACTTTGGTTTGTGCACTTGTAAATGCAGTAGCTCCTATGGTTAATGCAAGGGCTATAAAAAGTGTTTTGAATTGTTTCATTTTAATTGCTATTAATTGTTTAAGTATTAAGGTTAAAAATTATTTAGTTTATTGTATCTTTTTTGGTTCGTGCCGCTTGAATTGAATCTCTTTTTTCTTGTCTTTCTCTTAAAATTCTTTCTCTGCGTTCCTCAAATTTTTTCTGTCTAGCTTCTTTAATAGAGTCCTGTTTTCTTCTTCTTTCTTCTATTAAAGCTTCGCGTTCGTTCTTTCTGTTTTGGATAGCTTGTTCTCGTGCACTTAATTCTTCATCTTCTTCTGCTGTGCGAGCTTCAGCTCTTTCTAGTTCCAGTTCTTCTTGTTTTGTTTCAATTTGCCTTCTGTTAGCAGCTCTATTTATGCTCCTTAGCACCTGGTCACTTAAATCAAAACGGTTTTTTGCAAAAAGCATACCCGATTCAGCATTTCTGTCAAATATAAAGTCAAAATTCCTGGTCTCGGCTATTTCCTGAACTGCAGCGAAAACCTGATCTTGAATAGGCTTTATCAATTGCCTTTTTTGGATCATATAATCACCTTTTGGGCCAAAACGTTTTTGTTCATATTCTGTAGCTTGTTCTTGCTGATAAGCGATTTCTTCTTCCCGCTCTTCAATTAATTCGGGAGTGAGTAGCGCTCTTTCGTTTTCAAGACTACTTTTCATTTCGGCAATTTCGTTGCGTTTTTGCTCAATTTCAATTTGCCAATCTTCAACTCTTTGATCTAGTTGAGTTGAAGCTTGCTGATATTCGGGAACATTTTCAAGGATATACTCCATATCTACATAGCCTATATTCATTGGTTTTTGGGCATAAGTCCCAAACCCAAGTGAAATAAAAACTATCAATAAAAATGTTCTTCTAAGCATACTTAAAACGAATATAGAAAATATCGTGCCAAATTAAAATTGCTGTCCAATTATGAAATGTGTTTCCCATCCATTGGCTCCGGGTTGTCCCCCAATAGAATCAAAACCATATCCAAAATCTATACCTAGTAAGCCAAAGGCAGGCATAAAAATTCTCAACCCTGCGCCGGCAGATCTATTTAATTGAAAAGGATTAAAGTCCCTAAAATTATCGTAGGAAGCACCTGCTTCCAAGAATGTAAGGGCGTAAATAGATGCCGAAGGTTTTAGGGTGATTGGGTATCTTAATTCTAAAGAGTATTTGTTATAGATAGTGGCACCATCATCGTTAACCCCAGCCGGGCGGTCTAAAGGTACTACAGATTGATTAGGGTAACCTCTTAATTGAATGGTTTCTCTACCATCTAAACTAAAAGCGCCAAGGCCATCACCCCCAAGAAAGAATCTCTCGAAAGGAGGTACACCGCGATCGTTGTTATATGCTCCAAGGAAACCGTATTCAGCGTTGGTTCTCAATACAAGTTTATCGTAGATTTGAGTATACCACTCTCCACTAAACTTAACCTTGTAAAATTCCAACCAGTTAAATTTCTTCTGATCTATTTTTCGTTGGTCACCAACTGCGTTTTCAGGAGTAACCCTGTCACCTTGTTGGTTTATTAGATTTCCGTTTTCATCTTCTAATTGGTATTCCCTTTTTTCGGCTAAATTGGCATAGTCTACACCATTCCAAAGCGAGTATGGAGGAGTGAATTTAGCTGTAAGCTTAAATTTAGAACCTCCCATTGGGAAAATTGGGTTTACATAAGTATTATCTCTAGTTAGGCCAAATGTGTAGGTGAAGTTATTAGAGTGCCCGTCACCAAATGTAAATAGGCCGGTGTTATAATTGTTTAAATTATAACGCTGAAAACCTAGTGAGTGTGATACAGTAATATAAGGATCTGGCACTGTTAAACGTTTCGCAAGGCCAATATTTACACCAAGTATATCAAAACTTCTACTCCTGTCTGCCTCTCTGTTTATATAATCAAATAAGAACTGTCTTGTATAAGAGAAAGACGTTTGAAGGCTTACCGGTTTTTTACCACCAAGCCATGGCTCCATAAAGGATAAGCTGTAGGTTTGATAAAAAGTACTTGCCTGCGCCCTAAGTGAAAGTGTTTGTCCATCTCCCATAGGTACAGGTTTATAGGCTTCTTTATCAAAAATTCCAGATAAAGAGAAGTTGTTGAAAGAAAGCCCTAAAGTACCAATAAAGCCACCGCCACCATAACCACCTTGTAGTTCTATTTGGCTGGCACCGGCTTCTACCACAGAATATTCAAGATCTAAAGTACCAGATTGTGGATCGGGGTCTACAAATTTTGGTTCTAATTGTTCTGCGTCAAAGAAACCTAGTTGCCCAAGTTCCCTTACAGTATTTACTACATCTTCCTGACTATATTTTTGCCCGGGCTTGGTTCTTAATTCACGGTAAATTACGTGATCTTTGGTTTTGTCGTTACCAGTTACTTTAATATTGTTGAAATAAGCCTCTTTTCCTTCAACAATTCTAATTTCAAAGTCTATGGTGTCGTTATAAACATTGGTTTCAACAAGGTTTATATTAGAGAATAAATAACCATTATTTTTATATAGGTTAGAAAGATCTTCCCCATCTGGTTTGGTTTCATCGGCAATTCTTTTGTCTAGAAGTACCCCGTTGTAAACATCTCCTTTTTTTATACCCAGAACACTAGCTAACTGGACATCTGAATAAACCGAATTTCCTAGAAAATCGATGTTTCCAATATAATATTGATCCCCCTCTTCAATTTTAAGATTTAAAGCAATGGTTTCGTCATCTATTTCAACCAAAGAGTCTTTTACGATTCGGGCATCACGGTAACCACTTTCTTTGTATTTATCTATAAGGCTTTCTTTATCTTCCTGATAGTCTGCCCTTACAAATTTAGATCTTTTCCAGAAGCGAATAATATTCTTCTGTTTTGTGTTTTTCATAGACCTTCTAAGCTTTGCGTCAGAAAATTTTTCATTTCCGCTAAAGCTAATTTCAGAAATCTTTATACGATCTCCCTGGTCTATATCTATTAGCATATTAACCAGGTTCACGTTGGCCGTAGTATCGTTTACCTCACTAGTGCTAATTTTGGCTTTAGCATTAAAATATCCTTCTTTTCGATACTTGCTTTCAATATAGTTTTTAGTGGTAGTAATAAGGTTTTCTGAAACTTTAGTGCCCGCTCTTAGCTTATTCTCCTTAATTATTTCTTCCTGTTCCCTTTTCTTAAGTCCGGTAACCTTTACTTTATTAAGCTTAGGAACTTCCTGGATTTCAATTTCCAAATCGGCTACATTGCCATCGCTTACGTTGGTGATATAGAAATTGATATCGCTAAATTGATCAATATCCCATAATTTATTGATAACGCTACTTATTTTATCACCGGGAATATAGATTTCTTCACCTTTTTTTAAGCCGGTATAAGCAATTACAGTTTGCTCGTTAAAACTAACGGTACCGGTAACTTTTATATCTCCAATTACATACTTCTTTCCATCTGCTAGTGGTAAGCCCTGGGCTTGGGAAGAAATACTAAAAATTAAACTAAAGGCTACGGCCAGAAGGCTTACTATTTTTTTCGTCATGGATGCGCTAACTAAGTTGCTCACTGGTTTTTCCAAATCGTCGTTCTCTATTTTGATAATTGTAAATGGCCTCAAAAAGATTTTCTTTCCTAAAATCTGGCCATAATATTTTTGTAAAATATAATTCGGCATAAGCAATTTGCCATAAAAGGAAATTGCTTATACGTTGTTCTCCGCTGGTTCTGATCAATAAATCTACCTCTGGAAAATTTCGGGTGTAAAGATGCTGATTTATAACCGATTCATCAATAGCATCGGCAGTTATTTCATTATTTTTAACTTTCAGGCTAATTTCTCTTATAGCAGAGCTTAATTCTTCACGAGAACCATAACTAAGCGCAAGGTTAAGGACCATGCGATTATTGGCTTTGGTTTTCTCTATCACCTCATGAAGTTCTTTGTATACCTTTTTAGGCAATGTTTTTAAGTTACCTATGGCATTTAACCTGATATTATTCTTTTGAAGTGTTTTAATTTCCTTTTTTAATGAGGAAACCAAAAGGCGCATTAGGGTATCTACTTCTAATTTTGGCCGATTCCAGTTTTCTGTTGAAAAAGCATACAGACTTAAATACTCAACCCCAATTTCGGCAGAAGCTTCTACTACGTCACGTACAGCTGTGGTGCCTTCTTCGTGCCCTGCTGCTCTTAGAAAGCCTTTTTGCCTTGCCCACCTACCATTGCCATCCATAATAATGGCAATGTGTTTCGGTAATTTTTTAAGGTCTATATTCTCTTTGTAATTCATATTAAAATCGGCTATAGCAAGGTTTCCTTCCCCACGAAAAGGTGAAGTTTACACCGGTAAATACATACCAGTCGTTGGTGTTTCTATTTCCAAATTCTTTTTCAGGCATTCTATTCCCAAAAATTTCTTCGGGCCAGCTTCCATCCAGGTTGTCGGTAAAGGTGTAACGCACTCCTATTTCCAAAGCGCCTACTATGCCTTGTGTAATACTTTCTTTGTAACCAAAAATTACAGGAATTGAGAAATCCCAGTTGGCACCTTGATTTTCGAGTTCGCCATTAGGGAAATTCGCATTTAATAATAAATGGTCGGCTCTAAAATAAGTGATACCGGTATAAAGATATGGTGAGCTTTGTGGGTGGCCTTCGTGAAGGTCGAAACTCCAGAAATTATATTCTAAGCCTAGAGAGGCTTCAGCGATTGTATTGGTAAAGGAATATCCTCTTTTTGCTCTTCTGGGATCATTAGAATTAGCATCATCGGCACTTATTTCAGCATATAGAAGGGAAAATCTAAACGCATGGCGTGCGCTACGATTCCATTTAATAAGTGCACCGCCAACCAGATTGTTGGGAAGTACAAAATTGGTTCGGCCTACATCGCCAATATAATTAGCGCCACCAATATATGGTCCCGCTTCAAATGTTTGCGATTGCGTTTTTGGAGTAAAAATAAGCAAGATTACTACAACTAATAGGTACCTCATAGGTTTTCAAAAGTTTGCAAATATAACAATAATGTTTGCTCTACAATAATTTGAGCAAATTTGTATATGTTCTTAAACAGTTTTTAAAATCATTTATTGCTTAATTACGCTTATCTTCTCCCCACATAAGCTTTTTTCGCAGGGTTTGGAGAAAACTATCGCCTTTAAGTTCAACAAGGTTTATGGTGTAGGGTGCTTTTTCTATAATAATTTCAGTATCATTTTCCAGAGTGGCAATTCTGGAATCCATAGAGACTAAATGAGATTCTTCGCGGCCAGTTACCCTAAGGGTTATTTTGGTATCGTCTTTTACAACCAGGGGTCGCGCATTTAAATTGTGTGGTGCAATTGGGGTGATAATTATAGAACCTGCATCTGGCGTAATTACAGGCCCTCCGCAACTAAGTGAGTAGCCAGTAGAGCCAGTTGGGGTAGATACAATTAACCCATCTGCCCAGTAAGAGTTTAAATACTGGTCGTTTAACCAGGTATCTACTGTAATCATAGATGTGGTGTTCTTTCGGCTTACGGCTATTTCATTTAAAGAGATATTCTTAAAAACAGGATCATGGTTGGGAGGGTTTGTGCTTATATTTAATACCGTACGTGAGGAAATACTAAAATTCTTTTGCAGTATGGTCTCTAAGCTACTTTTAATTTCCTCTTTTTGCATGGTAGCCAAAAAGCCTAATCTTCCCGTATTGATGCCTACAATAGGAATATCTAAGTTTCTAATGTAGTTGATAGATTTTAAAATAGTGCCGTCTCCACCAATGCAAAAGAATAGGTCGAAGCTGTTATTTAGTTCTTCGAATGTACTAAAATGCGAATAGTCTTCAGTAATTGTTTTGTTTAAATGAATAAGTTCCAGGAAATTCTTTTCAATAATTACATTGATGTTTTTGCGCTTTAGTAATTCCAGAAGCTCTCCAATATAAGTTCCGGCATTAGTATGGTAAAACTGACCGTATATACCTACTTTCATATATTCAGGTATTTATCCAGATATTTAGAGCGGTCTCTAAGATTTTTGTTGAAATTATCTTCCCTGTGCTCTGAAATTATTTTATAACCATACCTACGGAAAGACTGGATGATTTCATTTATTCCCGACGGACTTAATTTGATGGTGATTTGAACCACATCATTTTCAATTTTTGAAATAAAAGACCCCAAAATATTGGCGCTGTTCGATTCTATTATTTGAGCAATTTCACTAAAAGAATAATCCTTGCTCCCTTTTTGAATTACAATAATATTTCCGGCTTCGCTTAAAAATGGTGTTTCGTTAAATAATGCGATAATCTCGTTAAGCTCTACATAACCTAAATAGTGATTTTCTTCGTCCAAAACGGGTAAAATATTCGTGTTATTTTGTGCAAAACGCTCTAAAATATCCAACCAAAAATCGGTGTTTCTAACAAAAAAGCCTTCTAAGGCATACTGGTAATCTTCTAAAGATTTTTCTGCTTCAAAACAGCGAATATCATTTTCTGAGATACAACCCATATAGATACCGTGGTTTTCTACCGGCAAATGCGAATAGGTTAGCTGATTGAACAAGTCTTGAACTTCCCCAATCTTATCAGAAAAATGCCTTATGGAGACATCGTTTATTATAAAATTATCCATCTTCATGATGTCGTTTCCTTTATGATGCAAATTAATTAAAATAAAATTCATTAGAGCATTCCCAAGTTTGTATTTTTGTTAAACAAAAGCTTATAAAATGACGAAATTAAGTGTAAACATCAACAAAATAGCGACTTTAAGGAATGCCCGTGGAGGAAATATTCCCAATGTGGTTGAAGCTGCTAAAAATATAGAATCTTATGGAGCACAAGGTATTACGGTGCATCCAAGGCCAGATGAAAGGCATATTGCTTATAAAGACGTTAGAGATCTTTCGCCGCTTGTAAAAACTGAATTTAATATTGAAGGAAACCCGGTGGCTAAATTTATTAACCTGGTAATGCAGGCAAAACCGGCGCAGGTAACTTTAGTTCCAGATGCTGAAGATGCAATTACTTCAAATGCGGGTTGGGATACCCTAAAAAACAAAGGGTTTCTTCAGGAAGTGATTCAGGAATTCAAGAATAATGGGATTAGAACTTCTATTTTTGTAGATCCCGACGAGAAAATGATTGAAGGAGCTGTGGAAACAGGTACAGACCGCATTGAATTGTATACCGAAGATTTTGCGGTTAAATTTGCGAAAGGGGATAAAACTGCCGTAGCACCTTATAAAAACTGTGCTGAATTAGCGCATAAATTAGGTTTGGGAATAAACGCTGGCCACGACCTGTCTTTAGAAAATATTAAATTCTTTAATGATAATGTGCCGCACCTGGATGAAGTTTCTATTGGGCACGCATTAATTGCTGAAGCACTTTATATGGGGCTCGAAACTACAGTGAAGAAGTATCTGGAGCTGCTTAAATAATTTGTTTTAGAAATAGACATAAACATGAAATTAAACTCTATAATAATAGGAGAGGGGCAACCGCTCTTAATTCTCCACGGATTCTTGGGCATGAGTGATAACTGGAAAACCATTGGCAATAAACTTGCTGAGGAAAAGAAAATCCAGGTTCATCTTATAGATCAACGTAACCATGGTAAAAGCCCGCATACAGATGCTCATAGTTATGAGTTAATGGCCGAAGATGTATCGATGTATTGCGAACAACATGCCCTGTCTAATGTTATACTTTTAGGACATTCTATGGGAGGTAAAACAGCAATGCTTGCTGCAGCAAATTATCCTGAGCTAGTGAAAAAGCTCGTAGTGGTAGATATTGCCCCAAAATACTACGAGCCGCATCATCAGCAAATATTGGCTGGTTTAACAGCTTTGGAAGAGGCTAATTTGCAATCCAGGCAGGAAGCCGATAAAAAACTTTCAGAATTTATTTCAGAAAAACCGGTACGACTTTTCCTGCTAAAAAATTTAAAGCGTAAATCTGAAGGTGCCTATTGCCTTAAAGTTAATTTAGAGACCCTAAAAAAGAATATTGAAGAGATTGGCAGGGCGTTTCCGCAGGATAAAGCTTTTAAGAATCCCAGCCTTTTTATAAAAGGTGGGGAATCGAATTATATTAAAGAAGAAGACGAAGAAAAAATAAAGAGTCAATTTCCGGCAGCAGAAATTAAAGAGATTAAAGGGGCAGGTCATTGGGTTCACGCTGAGAAAATGAACGACTTCTATAAGGTTTTGGTAGACTTTCTTTAAAATCTTTCTGAATTTATTATGTGTGCATAATAAATATCGCAATTTTCTTTAGTAATATGTAATTTATGCTAAATTTGAGGCTAGAAATTATTAGAATTTTATAAAATCCAAATCAATTATGAAAAAATTACTTTTCCTGGGTCTTTTTGGCCTAATGGCGGCGGTAACTTATGCCGGTGGGTATAGGGTGAGCCTTCAGGGGCAAAGATCGCTTGCTATGGGGCACACAGGAGTTGCAGTGGTTAACAACGCTGAACTTGCTTTTTTTAACCCTGCAGGGCTTGTGTATCTTGAAAATAAGATAAATGTAGCTGCAGGTGCCAGTGCAGTATTTTCTAATGTAAAATACCAAAACTCAGAATTTGGGCTCAGTTCTGAAACCGATAGCCCTGTGGGTACCCCTTTTTATGTATATGGTTCTTATCGAGTAAACGATTGGCTAAGCTTAGGTTTGGCGGCTTATACTCCTTACGGAAGTAGTGTAGAATGGCCAACAGATTGGGCAGGATCCCATTTGGTTAATAATATAGATCTTCAGGCTATATATATACAGGCTTTAGCTTCGGTGAAAATTTCAGATAAAATAAGTGTGGGTGGTGGACCAATTTATGTAAACGGATCTGTAAACTTTAATCGAAACCTAAACCGAACTTTAACCGATATTGATGGAAATCGATCTAATGTAACTGTAGACGCCAGTGGTGTAAGTGCTTTTGGATGGTCTGCTAGTGCTATGTATAATGCGACTGAAGATTTGCGTTTTGGTGTTAATTACCGAAGTGAAATTATTGTTGAAGCCGAAGATGGAGATGCTACTTTTGAAAATATCCCAAATTCACCATTAACACCGTTTCAGGATACTAATTTTGATGCCTCCCTGCCAATGCCGGCTGAGCTGTCTGTAGGGGTCTCATATAAGCTTTTAGATAAATGGCTTCTTGCTTTCGACTATAATATGACTTACTGGGACGCCTATAAATCATTAGATCTTGATTTTGCAAACCCACAAATTCCTGATTCTAAAAACCCACGTAATTACAAAAACTCATCTACCTATAGATTTGGTATGCAATATTTGGCAAATGAAACTATTACTTTAAGAGTGGGTTACTACTTTGATGAGTCTCCGGTACAGTCTGGATATTTTGCTCCAGAAACGCCAAGAAATGATGCTCATGGATTTACCGGTGGTCTTTCGGTAAATATTAACGATAGGTTCTCTATTGATGCTGCTTTCCTTTATAATAGATATGAAGAAGTAGACGAATCTTATGCTCCTAACCCTGGTGATTTTCCAAATTACGAAGGGGCTCCTTTTAAAGGAACGTATAAAACTTCTGCCTTTATTCCAGGGCTTGGTGTAACCTACAAATTATAAAACTAGAAGATGAAAAATTATTTTAAATATATAGTAGTAATGGCGCTGGGAATTGTTTCCTGTGAGCCAGAATTTGACAATCCGGTAGATGAAAAAGATGCGTATACTAATGGAGAAGCCGATTTTTCAAGATATGTAGCATTAGGGAATTCACTTACGGCCGGTTACGCAGACAATGCCTTATATATTACAGGGCAGGAAAATGCTTACCCTAATATCCTTGCGCAGCAGTTTGAAAAAACTCAGGATATTGAGGAGTTTACAATTCCTTTTATGAGTGATAATGCCGGTGGCTTGTTGTTGGCTGGAAACCAAATTACCCAAAACCGATTGGTTTTAGCTGTAGATGCAAATGGTGACCCTTCTCCGAGGGTTTATACCGGAATGCAACCAACTACCGAAGTTGGAAATGTTTTACAGGGGCCATTTAGTAATTTAGGTGTGCCGGGAGCTAAATCTTATCACCTTGGATTTTCTGGTTATGGTAATGTGCAAAACCTGGCCACACAATCTGCTAACCCATATTTTGTGCGTTTTGCTTCTTCTCCCGAAGCTACAGTGTTAGAAGATGCACTTGCTCAAAACCCAACTTTTTTCTCTTTATGGATAGGGAACAATGATGTTTTAGGATACGCTACTTCTGGGGGAACCGGGGAGACTCAAACCGGGATGAATCCTGCTGAGTATGGGCCGGACGATATTACAAATCCAATAGTATTTAATACTATTTATCAGCAAATGGTTCAGGCTTTGTCGGCTTCTTCCAGTGGAGGTGTTTTAATTAATATCCCAGATGTAACTTCAGTGCCATTTTTTAATACGGTTCCATTTAACCCATTAGACCCTGAAGATCCTGATCAAGCAGATTATGCTGCACAAATAGATTTGCTTAATTCTACTTTTGCTCCACTAAATCAGGCTTTTACTTTTCTTTCTGCGGAAGATAGAATTGTTGAGTTTTCCAAAAGCGATCGAAGTGCTGTCCTGGTACACGATGAGAGTATTCCAGATTTATCAGCAGAATTAACTCAGGTTCTAATTGGAGGAGGTTTAGATCAGGCAACTGCCACTCTTTATGGTATGCAATTCGGTCAAATGAGACCAGCGAATTCTGAAGATAGAATTCTACTTACTGCGTCAAGTCAAATTGGAGGAGTAAATGCCGAAAGAATGCAGGAGTTGATGGAGGCTGGTTTGGATCAAGCCACGGCAGGAAGGTTGTCGGTAAATGGCATCACCTATCCCTTACAGGATGAGCTTGCATTAATACCGGAAGAGCTAGCTATAATTGAAAATACTGTAGATGCTTATAATGTGATAATCTCTCAAGTGGCTCAGGCAAATGGTTTGGCCTTTATAGATGCCAACGCTATGTTAAATCAATTAGCCAATGGCGGAATTCCTTATGATGGTGGTACTATTACTTCCACTTTTGCTACAGGTGGTGCTTTTTCTCTTGATGGCATTCATTTAACCCCTCGTGGGAATGCAGTAATCGCTAATGAGATTATAAGCACGATCAATGAAACTTATAATGCAGATATACCTAAAGTAAATCCAGGTTCTTATGCTACCGTTACAGCAAGTAACGAAGTGCAATAAAATTAGCTTTTTGCAAATACAAAAATAAAAACGCCGGAAAATTTCCGGCGTTTTTGTATTTTTCAGAAACTATCTAATTATAATAGTATGAATTTTATATTACGAATTTTACTTACTGCATTAGCAGTAGTGATCCTGGCTAAACTTCTACCGGGTGTTGTTGTAGAAGATTATTTAACGGCTGTTATTGTAGCATTGGTTCTTGCTATACTAAACCTTTTGGTGAAGCCTATTTTGGTGATTTTTACCTTACCGGTAACTATTTTAACATTGGGCTTGTTCTTGCTGGTTATTAATGCTGTAATTATACTGCTGGCCGATGCTTTTGTGACAGGTTTTGGAGTGAGCGGTTTTTTTATTGCACTCATTTTTAGTTTGCTTTTATCCCTGTTTCAATCTCTTTTATTTTCGATATTGGGAAAAGATTAGGAACTATACTGGAATTCAATAATTTGAAACTTTGTTGGCTTAGGAAAAAAGTGTAATTTTGCACTCCAATTTTTATAAAAAGTCAAGATGAATATTACCAGAGAGAATATTGATGAATTGAATGCGGTGGTAAAAGTAGATATCGCCAAAGAAGACTATGCCGGTAAAGTTGAAAAAATCCTAAAAGATTACCGTAAAAATGCCAATATTCCCGGCTTTAGAAAAGGGCACGTGCCTATGGGAATGGTAAAGAAACAATACGGTCAGGCTGTTTTGGTAGATGAGGTAAATAAACTTTTACAAGATTCACTAAATAAATATCTTACCGAAGAAAAACTGGATGTTCTTGGAAATCCACTTCCTAAAGAACAGGAAAACTTCGATTGGAATGAAGATGCATATACTTTTGAGTTCGAACTTGGTTTAGCTCCAGAATTTGACGTAAACCTTGAACTTGAAAAGCCGGTAACCCATTATAATATTGTGGCAGATGAGAAAATGGTGAATAACCAAATCGAGTCTATTAGAAAACAATATGGGAAACTGATTTCTAAAGACGAAGCTGAAGAAGGTGATATTGTTGCCGGTACTTTTAAAAATGAGGAAGAAGGAATAGAGAAGGAAACTTCAGTAGAGTTAGAGAAACTTAAAGGAAAAAGAAACCTTAATAAGTTTGTTGGTGCTAAAGTTGGCGATACCTTTAGTGTAAAAACCAAAAACCTTTTTGAAGACGATCACGAGTTAATTCAGCATTTAGGAGTTGATCACGATAAAGCCCAGGAGCTGGATATAGAAGTAGAATTTACGGTAAGTGAAATCAATCACAGGGAATTGGCTGAACTTAACCAGGAGTTATTCGATAAACTTTTTGGAGAAGGTAAGGTTACTAGCGAAGACGAGCTTAAAGAAAAGATAAAGGAAGATGCAGCAAAGCAATTTAAGCAGCAAAGTGACCAACAGTTAATGAACGATGTGACCAAGCAGCTTATTGAGCAAACTAAATTTGAACTTCCTAAAGAGTTTCTTCAAAAGTGGATTCAAACAGTTGGTGAAAAACCAATGACAGAAGAGGAGGCCAAAGAAGAATACGAAAAGAGCGAAGAAGGTTTACGCTACCAATTAATTGAAGGTAAAATTGTAAACGAAAACAAGCTTACAGTAGAGTTTGAAGACCTTAAAACTTTTGCAAAAGAAAAGATTAAAGAACAAATGGCGCAATTTGGCCAAATGAATCCTGAAGATAAAGAACTTGACGATATTGCAGCAAGAATTCTTTCTAACCAGGATGAGGTTAAGAGAATGTCAGAGCAGTTAATGAATGAGAAGTTGCTTGGTTTTTATAAAGAGAAAATGTCTTTTGAAGAAAAAGAAGTTACTTATGATGAATTTGTGAAAGAGATTTACGAGTAAGCTTTTTCTATAAATTTATACTTATATTTAAGGCGTTAAACCAGTTGGGTTAACGCCTTTTCACTTAAAAGACAGCTAAGAAAAAAGCTTAAAAAAGAAGATTGATGGATTACGGAAAAGAATTTGAAAAATACGCCACTCAACATCACGGTATAAATAGCAATTATTACCAAAAAATAGTGAGCAGTATGACTCCTACAGGGATGACTCCTAATATTATTGAAGAGCGCCAAATGAATGCGGTGGCAATGGATGTTTTCTCCAGGTTAATGATGGATAGGATTATCTTTATGGGTACCGCAATTAACGACCAGGTTGCGAATATTATTCAGGCGCAAATGTTGTTTTTGGAAAGTACAGATGCTTCTAAAGATATCCAAATATACATCAACTCCCCCGGGGGTAGCGTTTATGCCGGTCTTGGAATTTATGATACTATGCAGTTTATAAAGCCAGATGTAGCAACAATTTGTACAGGAATGGCAGCCTCTATGGGTGCAGTGCTTCTTTGTGCCGGGGAGAAGGGCAAAAGAAGTGGTTTGCCACATTCAAGGGTAATGATTCACCAGCCTTTGGGTGGTGCCCAGGGACAGGCCAGTGATATAGAAATCACCGCAAGGGAAATCTTAACACTTAAAAAAGAACTGTACGAAATTATTGCTAAACATTCCGGGCAAACTTATGAAAAGATAGAGGAAGATAGTGATCGTGATTACTGGATGAAGGCCGATAAAGCCAAAGAGTACGGTATGATAGATGAAATTTTAACGAGAGAAGGATAAGAATTAATTTTCATCTAATTATTTTATAGATTGAAAATTGAAATTTGAAGAAATGGCGAAAGAAGAATTAGAATGCTCGTTTTGCGGTAGAAAAAAACCTGAAACCAATTTGCTTATAGCAGGCCTTGATGCCCATATATGTGATAAATGTATAGAGCAGGCACATGGTATTGTTTTGGAAGAACTCAAGCAAGGGGAAGCTAAAGAGTTGTCCTCAGATTTAATGTTGAGCAAACCAAAGGTGATCAAAGAGTTTTTAGACCAATACGTAATTGGGCAGGAAACAACCAAGAAAGTAATGTCTGTAGCGGTTTATAACCATTACAAAAGGCTTTTGCAACCCGCCACAGGTGATGATGTTGAAATTCAAAAATCCAATATCGTAATGGTTGGGGAAACCGGAACAGGAAAAACCCTAATTGCTAAAACCATAGCGAAAATGCTTAATGTTCCCCTGGCTATTGTAGATGCTACGGTGCTAACCGAAGCAGGTTATGTTGGGGAAGATGTAGAAGGAATTTTAACAAGATTGCTTCAGGCAGCCGATTATAATGTTGAAAAAGCGCAACGTGGAATCGTTTTTATAGATGAAATAGATAAAATTGCGCGTAAAAGTGACAACCCGTCTATTACAAGGGATGTCTCGGGTGAAGGGGTGCAGCAAGCCTTGCTGAAATTACTGGAAGGAACCACTGTTAACGTACCGCCGAAAGGAGGACGTAAGCACCCAGATCAGAAGTTTGTTGAGGTAAATACCGAAAATATCCTGTTTATCGCAGGAGGGGCTTTCGATGGTATTGAGCGTAATATTAGTAAGCGTTTAAATATGCAGGCGGTTGGTTTTAGTGCTTCAAAAAGTGAAGACAGTATAGAAAGAACCAATCTGCTTAAGTATATCATTCCAAAAGACCTAAAAGATTTCGGACTTATCCCTGAAATAATTGGAAGGTTGCCGGCACTTACTTATATGAACCCGTTAGATGAAACTACGCTTCGTTCTATTTTAACCGAGCCTAAAAACGCTATTATCAAGCAGTATAAGAAGTTGTTTGAAATGGACGATATCGAGTTTGAAATAACTGACGATGCTTTAGATTATATCGTTGAAAAAGCGGTTGAATATAAGCTGGGGGCAAGAGGACTAAGGTCTTTGTGTGAGGCAATTCTTACCGATGCCATGTTTGAAATGCCCGAAAGTGGAAAGAGTAAGCTTAAGGTGTCTCGGGATTATGCTGAAGAAAAATTAAATAAATCTACTATAAATAAGCTTAAAGCCGTTTCATAAAAAACCTTTAAGTGTAACTTGATTAAAAGCTGTCTGAAAAAAGATTATAAGAACTCTTTTTTCAGACAGCTTTTTTTTGGGGGAAATAATTAATCTAAAATTTCGTAGTGAATAGGTTTAAAACTACCATTATTGCTATCTTCTGCCGAGCAAGCGGTTAAGCCTACAATGAGATCTATTTTAGCTTCAAATAGTACATAGTCGCCGGCTTTACTTAATGGGGGTTCAACGCTAATTTTGCCATTTTTATCAAATTGTACGTTCATAAAAATATTAAAGGCTGTGGGAATATCATCTGGCTCAATTTCAAATTTTTCCAGGCTGGTATAGAGATTTTCAAAACAGCTTGGATGGTAAGCATCATAATTATACATAACTTTAAAAGTTTCAGGACTGCAGGGGGCCAGTAAAAAATCGTTTCTTCCGTTGGTGTCTTCCAGGATTTCTGCCATTTTATTACTACGATTGCTCCAAAGAAAGTTTCCGGAGCTTATTAAAATAGATTCTTCGAAATCCAGTGTCTTTCCCGATGATAGTTTTTCTCTTTGGTCTTTGGCATTAAATAAAACCATATCGCTAACCTGTTCGCCATGGGCATCTATTACCTTTAATTTCTGTCCTTTTTTTAATTTAAATGCGGCTCCAGATTGTTTTTTAATTATTTGCATGTATGCTCTTTTTTAATGTTTTCGCTTAGTGCGGAATTTAAAATAGTATGTTGTTTTTCCAAATGTGTAGTTATCGAATCAATATCTTCTTTATCATAGCCCTGGTGTAGTTTTGCAATTCCCTTTATATCTTTTACCTCACACCAAAAACCGGTAATTAAACCTAAATGATCATCAATCATTTTTCTTGGAATATCTTGATAATACAACGGATTTTCCTGTGGCTCTTCAAACCTTGTAACCAGGGCTTCTAAAGATTCTTCCAGCTCCTCCCGCGATTGAATCTTTAGCTTAACATTTACGTGTACAGCCGAATAATCCCAGGTGCTAATATCTTTTTCTTTATACCAGGAAGACGATACATAAGCGTGCGGCCCCTGGAATATTAATAAGGCTTCCTTATCATCTTTTAAATACTTACTTTGTTCGTTATGCTTTGCTATATGTGAGTAGAGTACAAAGTTAGTGGCATTTCCTTTTGTTAGCACCGGGATATGGGTAGCTAAAAGTTTTTCGCCATTAAGAATAAAAGTTGCAAACGGATGCTGTTGTATAAATTTAAAGAGGAAATCGGGGTTGTCTTTTTTGTATTTTTTTGGCTGATACATAAAATTATCTTTTACTATGAAAAGGGCATTTCCATGCTTCTCCAACTTTACGACCGCTATACTGTCTGGCCTCGCTACTTTCACCAAAATCCTTCAACATAGGGTTTATATTACCTTGTAGAGCGGAATCTCGTTCCCTAATTTTATCACGAACAGTATTAAATGCCCCCATTTCCCTTAATTTTTCGAATTGCCAGTGTAGATTAAAAGCTATGGCCGGAAAAGGGCTTTGTCTTGCCTTACGACTGCTATTAGGATGCATGCCTACTATATAGAAGGCTTTGCCTGCAATACTAAAACTAAAGTCTTTGTCTTTGGGATTATCGCTTACCCCGGGATCCCATTCCTGGTTGTCTACTTCATGTATAAATTCCAGTTGTTTCCAGAGTGCAGTTTCAAATTGGGTTTCAGATAATGAATCCTTTTCTTTAAAAACTGCCATAAATGTATAGAATTCATTCGATTCAAAATCATAACTTTCTATATACTGCTGTAAATCTTTGTATATTTTTTTTGCGGTTTTCCTGCTGGGAAATTCCTCGTAGGTGTGAAGAACTAAATGTTCTTGTTTTACAACGCTTTGAGCCATCACGCAGGGATGGTCTTTAGTTACTACAAAATCCTCAAAAGCTAATTCTACTGCCTCATTGGTAGTGGCTTTCCACTTTTTTACTATAGGTTTTACTCCGGGTGAAATCATAATATCGAATGGTTTTATATAAAACTACCACCTCTAAGCTGTTGCTCCATAAGGTTTAAGAATATATTAATTCAATATTTGATAAGATTAACAGGCTTTGCAGATTTTACTTGATAATAGAAATTTAACCCTATAGCTATTTGGCTTCTTAAGCTTGCCTCGAAATTAAAAAGTCGTTTCCAACGAATGACTTGTGAGCTTCCTTTGAAGCATTTTACTGTTTTAAAACCCTTTATCTCCTTACATCTTTTGTTAACCAATCTTCCAACTCCTGGTCTTCTTTAGAAGTATGTAGTACCGAAATATCTCCCGTGGTCTCAAAAATTACCGCACGAACCTGTGAAAGGTCTAAAACATTTGCTTCTCTTAATTTAGAACGTAAATCCCCTTCGGTTACTCTGGCCTTTTTTAGGTTCTCATATAAAATAGTTTGCTTGTCCATAAGTAGTAAGGGTGAATTGTCTATGATTTTTTGAACGAAGTGCCAACGTCTTAAAAATGCCGCAGAAATTTGTAGAATATATACTGCCGCAAGACCAATAATACCTTGCAATAAACTGACAGATTTAGATAAAATGGTTGAAGCTATAATAGAACCTACCGCAACTGTCATTGCAAAATCAAAACTTGACATTTTAGAAAAACTACGCTTGCCGGCTATTCTTGTAAATAAAATAATTGCGAGGTAAATACCTATTGCCGTTAGAGTAATTGCTATTAAAGATGTCCGGGATGCTTCAAACCACTTTTCCATAATTGTATTTTTACAGGCCTATAATTAGATGTTTCAGTTTTTTTGGAGATTATCTTAAAAGTAAAGGACTTCTGGCTAAATAAAATGTTAAGAACTCATAAGAATTTATAAAGCCTCGGTAAATGGTCAGTTACTATTTAGGAGCTTTCATTGGTCTTAATTGAATACCTTTGCAAAATGAACTTATTAAAAATTGGTCATCGTGGTGCCAAGGGGCATTTGGCAGAAAATACCCTGGCAAGCATACAAAAAGCATTGTCTTTTGGAGTTGATGCCATAGAAGTAGATGTGCACAGGTGTAAAACCGGTGAATTGGTGGTAATTCATGATTTTACCCTGGATCGTACCACAAACGGAAGTGGAGAAGTCGCTAAAAAGGCTTTAACCGAACTCAAAACTTTAAAGGTAGAAGAGCAATTCGAGATACCCTTGCTCACCGAAGTCCTGGACTTTATTAAAGGGAAGTGTAGTATAAATATTGAGTTAAAAGGTCTCAATACTGCTACAGCGACTGCAGAAATTATTAAAAACAAGATAGCTTCAGGAGATTGGAGTTATAAAGATTTTATCGTTTCCAGTTTTCAGAAAAACGAATTGTTTCAAATGCGAAAACTAGATGAAAATGTTGCACTGGGAGTTTTGAGTAAGGCAAGTGTTACCGAGGCAATAGAACTTGGAAAACTGCTTAATGCCTTTGCAATCCATCCTTCTTTGGGCATTATAACAAGAGATAATGTAAAAGCCTCACATAAAGCCGGCTTCAGTGTGAATGTATGGACGGTTAACGAACCAGAAGATATTCAGCGAATGCGAGAATTTGGCGTAGACGGAATTATTTCTGACTTTCCCGATAGGCTTTTTGAGTAAAAAGCAAGTGAAATATTTAATTTAAAGCCTTGAATCAGAAAAAATGCAGCATTTTGACATTATAATTATAGGTGGTGGGGCAGCAGGCTTTTTTACAGCTATAAACGCAGCCGAAAATAATCCCGGACTTAAAATTGCCATTCTTGAACGTGGTAAAGAAGTGCTTACCAAAGTGAAAATTTCGGGAGGGGGCAGGTGTAATGTAACCCACGCCGAGTTTGTTCCTAAAGAACTTAGCCTTAACTATCCGCGAGGTGAAAAAGAATTATTGGGGCCATTTCACGGATTTATGACCGGGGATACTATGGAGTGGTTTCAGAAAAGGGGAATTGAACTAAAGATTGAAGAAGATGGTCGTATTTTTCCGGTTTCCGACGATTCGCAAAGTATTATCAATTGTTTTTTACGGGAAACCGAAAGCCTGAAAATTCAGGTGTTTAAAAGTCATGTGGTTCAAAATTTTCAAAAGAAAGAAAGCCTCTGGGATATCAAAACGAGTAAAGGCGATTTTTCGGCAGAAAAAATTATGCTTGCTACCGGAAGCAATCCTAAAATGTGGAATCTTTTAAAGAAACTGGGTCATGAAATTATAGAACCTGTTCCTTCTCTTTTTACTTTTAATATTCAAGATGAACGCATTAAGGATTTACCCGGAATAGCAACTGAAGCGGAGGTTAAAATAAAATCTAAAAAAATAAATTTAGAGAGCAAAGGGCCACTTTTAATTACTCATTGGGGAATGAGCGGCCCGGGTATTTTAAAACTTTCAGCCTGGGGCGCCAGGGATTTGGAGAAACTAAACTATCAATTTGAGATTCTGGTAAATTGGTTGCCGGGGTTCAATTTAGAAGAAGTTTTGACAGCGTTAAAAGATTTTAAATCAAGCCTGGCCAAACAACAGGTGGTGAAAAATGCAAAATTCGATTTACCTAAGCGCCTTTGGAAAAATTTGGTACTAGCTTCTAAAATAGAAGAAGGAACCACCTGGGCCGATTTGAATAAACATCAACTTCAAAATTTAAGCAATCAGCTTGCCCATGCAGTTTTTAAAGTAAATGGAAAAAGCACCTTTAAGGAAGAATTTGTTACTGCCGGCGGTGTTAATCTAAAAGAAGTCGATTTTAAAACTTTTGAGAGTAAACTTCATAAAAACCTGTTTTTAGCCGGAGAAGTTTTAAACATAGATGCCATAACCGGTGGCTTTAACTTTCAGAATGCCTGGACAGGAGGTTTTCTTGCGGCAAAAGCAATGAGCAAAGACTAGTTAAGTCGCCAAATCTCAAAATTTAAGGCCATGGCAAATAGTACCCAAATGGCATAAGGAATCATTAGATATGCTGCGGTGTTGCTTACCACTTTAAACCATTTTATAGTGAGAATTATAAGTATAAAAAGCAAAATAATACTTACTAGTGCTAAAAAAGGTTTTTGTAGTCCAAAGAAAAGAAGAGACCAGGAGCCATTTATTAATAATTGAAACCCAAAATGATATAAAGCGGTTTTTACCCATTTGTGATAAAATCCTTTGCTCCATACAATACCGGCGGCAATCCCCATTAATACATACATAATTAACCAAATTACGCCAAAAAACACATCTGGAGGTTTAAACCAGGGTTTGTTTAAACTTGGGTACCAGATTTCATGACCCACTTGTGTGGCAATTGCTCCCATAAAGCCAAAAAGCAAACAAATGCCAATAGCCATAGAACTTCGTAAAAAGAGTTTTTGGGTCATTTTTAAAAATCTAATATCGGGTGCCGCCTCTACTAAAATAAAAATTTATTTGGACAGGGAAAGAAATTTCCCAAAACATAAAACATATCTTTGCGGTTTAATGAAGACTTAAATTTTTAATCGATGCTTTGAAGCTTAGGCAAGAAGTATTTTTATTAAAATGTTGCTATGCGCGAACAGGATTTTATTCCAAAGCAATTTTCAAATACATTGGAAAATGGGGAGGTAACCTGGAGTTCCCCCAGTAATATTGCCCTGGTTAAATATTGGGGGAAAAAGGAGAACCAGATTCCGGCTAATCCTTCGGTGAGTTTTACCTTACAGAATTGTAAAACTACTACCCGAATGAAGTTTCAGAAGAAAGCAGCACCGTCTGCAACTTTTGATTTTGAACTTTATTTTGAAGGGGAAAAGAAGGAAGATTTTAAACCCAAAATTCAACAGTTTTTTGAGCGTATAGCGCAGTATGCACCGTTTTTAAAAGATTACAGGTTTACTATTTATACTGAAAACTCATTTCCGCACAGCAGTGGAATAGCCTCATCGGCAAGCGGAATGAGTGCCCTGGCTTTATGTGTGATGAGCCTGGAAAAAGAATTGAACCCTGAGATTTCAACCGTGACCGGGATTACCAATGAAGCATTTTTCTATAAAAAAGCTTCATTCTTGGCGCGCTTAGGTTCGGGAAGTGCCTGCCGAAGTCTGGAAGGAGAATTAATTGAATGGGGCGAGCATAAGAATATTCCCGCAAGCAGTGACCTCTTCGGAATTAAATACCCATTTGAAATTGCTGAGGTTTTTAAAAGTTTTCAGGATACAATTTTATTGGTAGATAAAGGCCAGAAACAGGTTAGTAGCAGTGTGGGCCATAATTTAATGCACGGCCATCCATTTGCCGACAGCCGTTTTGCCCAGGCACATGAAAACTTAGATAAGCTAAAAACCGTTTTTGCATCTGGAAACTTAGAAGAATTTATTGCCATTGTAGAAAGCGAAGCCCTCACATTACATGCTATGATGATGAGTAGTCATCCATACTTTATATTGATGAAACCCAACACTCTGGAGATTATTAATAAGGTGTGGGAATTTAGGAAAGCTACTAAAATCCCGGTATGTTTTACTCTGGATGCCGGTGCCAATGTACATCTACTTTATCCTGAAAACAGTAAGGAAAAAGTTTTAGAATTCATTAAGAATGAGCTTGTTGTCTATTGTGAAAAAGGGCAGTATATTTGTGACCAGGTTGGAAAGGGAGCAGAAAAGTTGTAAATTTACTCGATTAACGTGATTTAAATGTTGAGGGATTTACCCCAAGATTTAATTAAAAAGGCAAATGCCTCGTTTGATTATTGCTGGTTTTTACTCTTTTTTGACCTAAAAAAAGAATATCTTATTGCTTATGAAAGGACCTCTATTTTATTCAAAAATCTTACTATTTGGAGAATATGGAATTATTAAAGATTCCAAAGGTTTATCCATTCCTTATAATTTTTATAATGGCGCTTTAAAAGTAGATGAAGATCCTTCTGAAGCTGCAATAGCCTCCAACCAAAGTTTAAAGCGGTTTGCCGATTACTTAGGAGAACTTCAGGCAAATAATCCTGAATTGGTGCAATTTGATTTTGAGAAGCTTAAAAGTGATATTGAAAAGGGTATGTATTTCGATTCTACCATTCCGCAGGGATATGGAGTTGGGAGTAGTGGTGCCCTGGTAGCAGCTATTTATGATAAATATGCCACCGGAAAAATCACGGTTTTAGAAAATCTTACCCGAGATAAACTATTAAAACTCAAAAAGATTTTCGGGGAAATGGAATCTTTCTTTCACGGAAAGTCTTCTGGCTTAGACCCTTTAAATAGTTATTTAAGCATTCCAATTTTAATCAATTCTAAAGATAATATTGAGCCTGCAGGTATACCTTCCCAAACCGAAAACGGATTGGGCGCAGTATTTTTATTAGATAGTGGTAGCACCGGGGAAACGGGCCCAATGGTTAATATCTTTATGGAAAACATGAAACAGGAGGGCTTTAGGCAAATGCTTAAGGAACAATTTGTAAAGCATACAGATGCCTGCGTAGACGATTTCCTAAAAGGCGATGTAAAATCGCTTTTTCATAATGTAAAGCATCTTTCTCATGTGGTATTAGATAATTTTAAACCCATGATTCCGGCTCAATTCCATAAGCTTTGGAAACACGGTATAGACACGAACGATTACTATCTTAAACTCTGCGGTTCTGGCGGGGGTGGTTATATTTTAGGTTTTACAGAAGATATTGAAAAGGCCAGGAAATCCCTTAAAGATTACAAATTAGAAGTGGTGTACAACTTCTAAATAAAACCTTCATGGCGTCTACCTCTAACAAGCGCTTATTGCTGAAAATGCTTAGTTTGTTTTCGGTGGTTCGCGGTTATAATATCTTGGTGCTTATCTTAGCCCAATACCTTACGTCGGCTTTTATTTTAGCACCCGAACTTGCCTTAAGAGAAGTTTTTTTTGACGATAATTTATTCTTTCTTATTCTTTCTTCTGCTACCGTAATAGCTTCTGGATATATTATCAATAATTTTTACGATAGTGAAAAAGATTTGATCAATAGGCCAAAAAAAACAATGCTTGATAGGTTTGTGAGCCAGCGCACTAAACTTTCGGTTTATTTTATCCTTAATTTACTGGCAATCTTTTTTGCCAGCTATGTTTCCTTTAAGGCGGTGGTCTTCTTTTCGGTCTATATTTTCGCTATCTGGCTGTACTCGCATCGTTTAAAACGTATTTTATTCTTGGGGAATTTGGTAGCTTCAATTTTAACCATTACCCCATTTTTTGTGATTTTTATTTACTATAAAAATTTTCAAACGGTAATTTTTATTCATGCAACCTTTCTTTATTTAATGATTGTAATGCGGGAGCTGGTGAAAGATTTGGAGAATATGCAGGGAGACCTGGTTCAAAATTATCATACTATACCCATAGTTTATGGGGAAAAGCTAAGTAAATTTTTTCTTACCATCTTAAGTATTTTAGCGGTGATTCCAACAATGCTGTTAATTACCCGTTTTGATACCGGTTATATGGAGTATTACTTTTATACCTCCCTTATTTTACTGATTTTCTTCGTACTTTTTTTATATTTCAGTAAGGTGAAGTGGCAATTTTTACTGCTTCATAATATTTTAAAATTTATTATTGTAGCGGGGGTTTTTAGTATTTTACTTATTGATATTGATGAGGTGCTTAATCGTGTTTTTTAAAGGAAATTAAATTCAGAAATTATTTATGGAAAAAGATCATAGCTATTTTTTAAAAAGAGCTATTCAATTAGCTGAAGAAGGAATGGATAAAGGTTCGGGAGGCCCGTTTGGTGCGGTAATCGTTAAACACGGAGAAATAATTGCCGAATCAAGCAATAGAGTAACCTCTACCAACGATCCTACAGCACATGCCGAGGTGGCTGCCATTAGACAAGCTTGTGAAAAACTGGAAAATTTTCAATTAGAAGATTGCATACTTTATACTTCTTGTGAGCCCTGTCCCATGTGCTTGGGTGCTATTTATTGGGCTCGACCTAATAAAGTTTACTACGCCTTAAGCCGCGAAGATGCCGCTAAGATTGGATTTGACGATCAGTTTGTATACGATGAAATTGCACTTAAAATGGATCAGCGCAAGATTCCTTTTATAAATATGATGCGGGAAGAAGGCCTGCCGGTTTTTCAAAAATGGGAAGCAAAAGGCGATAAAATTGATTATTAAGGCTTTTTTTAAGCCTAAATCATTATAAAACTTTTAATTAAATAGAATGCCACTCTATATCAATAGAGTACCTTTGCAAAAAATTAGCGATATGAGTAGAGATAACAAATCTAGAGCCGGGAAGTTTAGCGGAAGACAGGGTGGTGGCAAGAGCAAAAAGTCTATGGCCCGCGGCAATGCACCTATAAAAAAGAGCCAATCTGCTCCCAGCCCCGCTTCTAAGTCTGATGGGATTCGTTTAAATAAATATATAGCGAATGCAGGAATATGCTCTCGCCGTGATGCCGATATCTTTATTTCTGCCGGAAATGTGACCGTTAATGGAAATGTAGTAACCGAAATGGGCTATAAAGTAGCACCTACCGATGATGTGAAGTTTGACGGAAGAAGCGTAAACCCGGAGAAAGCTGAATATTTTGTTTTAAACAAACCAAAGGGAATCTATGTGACCGGAAGTACCGAAAAAGGTGGTAAAACGGTTATGGATATTATGGCAAAAGCTACCAGGGCAAAACTGGATCCTATAGGAAAATTAGATACCCAGGCGATGGGACTTTTAGTATTTACCAACGATGGGACTTTAGCTAAAAAACTGGGAAAACCCAAAAACGGAATAAGACAAATATACCATGTAAGCTTAACTAAACCGCTTTCATTCGAGCATTTAGATAAGGTGAGAAAGGGTATTTTTCTTGAAGATGGGAAAGTGAACATACAGGATATAAGTTTTATTGCCGACAGGCCGAAGAATGAAATTGGAATTGAAACCAAAAGCACTAAAAACCACGTAATTCAACGTATGTTTAAAAGCATGGGTTTTGAAGTTGAAAAGCTGGATAGGGTTGTCTTTGGCGGACTTACAAAAAAGGATTTACCAAGAGGTCGCTTTAGAAGGCTTACAGATCAGGAAGTTATAAATTTAGGGATGCATTAAAAAAAGTGATTCCGTATTAAGTTTTTTAATATTTTTGAACCGGATTAGGACATTCCTTTTCCGGTTTTTTTATTGGCACCGCCAAAGGGTATAATACCCCGAGGTAGTTTACTTACAACTTATCATGCATATTTGCAATTATGGGGCATTTAGTATCTTAACATCAAACGAGGCTTTTGGTAGTCCAAAATCTTATGTTTAGCCTCTTTGTTCGCGCTATAATTCAGGCGTATATCATTTTTCTTAACATTAATTTACCAGCTATTTTTTTTGATGAGAAAAATTAATGCCTAATTTTTAACTTTAAAATATATAAACTTATCAATTGAATACAAAATACAGAGATTTAATAGAGCAAACCTATTATTTTCCGCAGGAAGAATTTAGCTTGGAAGGAACCGAGTTAAAGTTTCACGACATAGATTTAATGGAACTCATTAAAACCTATGGAACACCATTAAAATTCACTTACTTACCTAAAATTTCCCAAAATATACGTAGGGCTAAGAAGTGGTTTGCAGATGCAATGGAAAAACATGATTATAAAGGAAAGTATAATTATTGCTATTGTACAAAAAGTTCCCATTTTCAGCATGTTTTAAATGAAGCCTTAAAAAACGATATCCATATAGAAACCTCTTCAGCTTTCGATATTAATATCGTGGAAGAATTAAAAGCTACAGGGAAAATAACCAACGATACCTATGTGCTTTGCAATGGTTTTAAACGCGATCAATACATAGAAAATATTGCCCGTTTACTTAATAATGGCCATAGAAACTGTATTCCTATAATAGATAATTACGAAGAGATTGATTTGCTCACTGAACGAATAGACGGTAAATTTCCTATTGGAATACGGATCGCTTCAGAAGAAGAGCCAAAATTTGAATTTTATACCTCAAGGCTGGGAATTGGTTACAAGAATATTGTTCCGTTTTTCAATAGAAAGATAAAAGAGAATGAACAGGTAGCATTAAAAATGCTGCATTTCTTTATCAATACCGGTATTAGGGACACCGCATATTACTGGAATGAACTGCAAAAGTGTTTACGGGTATATGTAAACTTAAAGAAAGTGTGCCCAGAACTGGATAGTTTAAATATTGGAGGTGGATTTCCGGTAAAGAACTCACTTCATTTTGAGTACGATTATGCTTATATGGTAGATGAGATTATCAATCAAATCAAATTATATTGCGAAGAAGCCGAAGTTGAGGTGCCCAATATTTTTACCGAATTCGGTAGTTTTACTGTGGGAGAAAGCGGCGGGGCCATTTATGAGATTTTATACCAAAAGCAGCAAAACGACCGCGAGAAATGGAACATGATCAATTCTTCTTTTATCACCACTTTACCAGATACCTGGGCGATAAGTAAGAAATTTGTGATGTTACCCGTAAACCGTTGGAACGATGAATATGAGCGGGTATTACTGGGAGGACTAACCTGCGATAGCGACGATTATTATAACTCAGAGCAAAACGTAAATGCTATTTATCTTCCTAAGTTTAAGAAAGATAAACCTTTATATATTGGCTTTTTTAATACAGGCGCTTACCAGGAAACTATTGGTGGCCATGGCGGTTTGCATCATTGTTTAATCCCGCAGCCAAAACACCTGTTAATAGATAGAGACGAAGATGGCAATATTGGGACTACAGTGTTTAGTGAGCAGCAAGATGCCAATGATATGCTTAAAATATTAGGTTATAATGGCCATAAATAAACTAACCCGAAGCAAGCAGCTGAGTCCCGATAGTTGTAGGGGTGAATCTCTATTATCAAGTAAAAAATAGTAACTTTATATAACCAACAACCAATTACTTAATTACAATGAACAAAAAGAATTACGCCGGAATACCCGATAAATATTCGCGAATAGATGATGCGAAAGTGGTATTAATCCCGGTGCCTTATGATGGTACCAGTACCTGGCAAAAAGGATCTGATAAAGGGCCTGAAGCTTTTTTGGAGGCTTCAGAAAATATGGAACTTTACGATATAGAAACCCGTAGCGAAGTTTACAAAAAAGGGATTTATCTCGCGCCACCGGTTACAGAGAATTCTTCTCCAGAAAAAATGGTAGAGGCCGTGTATAAAACAACCAAAAACTACATTAAGCAGGAGAAATTTGTAACGCTTTTTGGAGGGGAACATTCTATTTCTATAGGCTCTATAAGAGCTTTTAATGAAAGTTTTGAAGATCTTACAGTGGTACAATTAGATGCGCATGCCGATTTAAGGCCAGAGTACGAAGGTTCTACTTGCAACCACGCCTGTGCACTTCATGAAGCCAGTAAGAAGAATAATTTGGTTCAGGTTGGAATTCGATCTATGGATGTTTCTGAAGTAGAACATATGGACGAAAATCAGGTGTATTTTGCACACGATCTATATGAAGATTGGCAGGAGGATGCTATTGGTCAAATGTCACCCAATGTGTTTATTACCATAGATTTAGATGCTTTTGATCCTTCTATCTTACCATCTACCGGTACTCCGGAACCCGGAGGGCTTTTCTGGTATGAGACCCTTGAGTTTCTAAAGATGATGTTCAAAAAGAAAAATGTAGTAGGTTTTGATATTGTGGAACTTTGTCCAAATAAAAACGAAAAATCATCAGATTTCCTTGCGGCTAAGTTGTATTACAAAATGCTGAGCTACAAATTTAAATATCAAAATTATAACGAAGAAGACGAAGATGAGTAAAGGAGCTATTTCTCAATTTATAGAAAAATATTATTTGCATTTTAATTCGGCTGCCCTCGTGGATGCGGCCAAAGATTATGAAAAACAACTTCAAGGCGGTTCTAAAATGCTGGTTTCCCTTGCCGGGGCTATGAGTACGGCAGAGCTCGGGAAAATCTTTGCAGAAATGATACGAAAAGATAAAGTACATATCATTTCCTGTACCGGAGCTAACCTGGAAGAAGATGTGATGAACCTGGTAGCACATTCGCACTATAAGCGTGTGCCAAATTACAGAGATCTAACCCCTAAAGAAGAATGGGACTTGATGGAGAGTGGCTTAAATAGGGTTACCGATACCTGTATTCCCGAAGAAGAAGCTTTTAGAAGAATTCAGCATCATATTGTAAAGATATGGAAAGATGCAGAGGCTAAAGGAGAACGCTATTTTCCTCATGAATTTTTATATAAATTACTGCTTTCGGGAGCTCTGGAAGAGCATTATGAGATAGATTTAAAAGATTCGTGGATGTATGCCGCCGCCGAAAAGAATTTACCAATAGTAGTTCCCGGATGGGAAGATAGTACCCTGGGAAATATTTTTGCTTCCTATGTGCTTAAAGGCGAGCTAAAAGCAAGTACCATGAAATCTGGGATTGAATATATGACTTTCCTTGCCGACTGGTATACCGATAATTCTAAGGAAGGAATAGGGTTTTTTCAAATTGGAGGCGGAATTGCCGGCGATTTCCCTATTTGTGTAGTGCCTATGCTTTATCAGGATTTAGAGCGTACCGATACACCTTTTTGGAGCTATTTCTGCCAAATATCAGATTCTACTACCAGCTACGGCTCTTATTCGGGCGCGGTGCCTAATGAGAAAATTACCTGGGGAAAATTAGATATAGATACTCCAAAACATATTATAGAAAGTGATGCAACCATTGTGGCACCTTTAATTTTTGCTTATTTGTTAGATATGTAACCATTAACGTCTTAAAGGTTTTCAGGGATGTCCTTCGGAATTTTATTATAATTGAGTGGTAAAGATTTCTATGTTTCTTAGCCTGTTTGGATAGATATTGATTTTTTGGCCTACCGAAAATTTATCGTAAAATTTGAAGTGAAGTTCCCGTAAAATTTTAGGCTGTTTGAGCCCGCCGGAATAGTTTTTAAAGGACTGGTTCTAAAGGCGAGTTCCTAAAATTTAGGGATTGAACGATGAATTTAGATAAAGTTTCGTAAGCCTGGATTTTTTTGGTTCGTTTTTTCATCAATGGAAAAAATGAACAAATTAAATAAATAGACTCTATCCCTAATTAACAAATAATTAGTAGGAATTAAAGCTGTTTGGTAATACAATTAATGTATTATTGAACAGCTTTTTTTATGCTCATTTTTATAGTAGAATATATATGGCTAGTAGTTGGTTTGTTTATGCAATAGGTTTTTTAGCGCAGCTTTTATTTTCTGCCAGATTGATTATGCAGTGGATTAAGTCTGAAAAAACCCAAAAGATTCAAACACCCAGTTTGTTCTGGAAATTGAGTTTGCAGGGCGCTGTACTACTGTTTATATACGGCTATTTACGCGACGATATGGCGATTATGTTGGGGCAATTTCTGGTTTATGGTGGTTACTTTAGAAACCTTCAGCTTCAGGGGGAATGGGGAAAGTCTGGTATTATGTTCAAGTTGTATGTGATTGCACTTCCGGTACTTATTGCACTGTATATTATTTTTCTTGGCCGGTTAGATTGGGCCGATTTGGTGAAAGGCGATAATATTTCTACCTGGATTATAATTTTGGGAATAGTGGGGCAACTTATTTACACAGCCCGGTTTATTTATCAATGGATTCACGCTGAAAAGAATCAGGAATCAGATTTACCCTGGAATTTCTGGGTGATTAGCCTTGTAGGCTCCAGCCTTATTTTTATCTATGGTCTTTTACGCTATGACCCTGTTTTGCTGGCTGCACACTTTTTTGGAGGCCTGGTATATATTCGAAATTTATTTATAATAAGGAAGTCTCGAAAGTAGCTTTGGTTTAAGAATTTCGAGCATAAAAACCGCAATTACTACAATATATTCTATCCCAATTAACCAGTAATTCTCCCGGAATCCAGCATCATTATAGGCCGAATAGCTTAATACGACCAAAAAAGACCAAATCAACGCAAATCTATACCTGGTGAAAACCGAAAGTAAAAGAGGGGTGGCAATATACCAGGGATGTACAGTAGTAGATAGAAAAAAATAGACTGAAACTGCCAGCAGCATGGTTTTTAGCAATTTTTCAGTTGAATTATTTCTTTGGAAAAATGCCAGCCCTAAAAGAATTAGTGTTACCACCAAAGGTAACATCTTACCCGCGGTGGCAATAATATTATAGCCTTTTAGTTGAAATCCAATCCATCTAATTATATAATAAATACTCGCATTAAATTCGAATTTCTGAAACCATAACGCGATACTGGCTGAAAAATTTGAGATAAATTCTGAAGAAATAAAAGGAAGAAAACTAAATTTAACAGTTAGTCCAACTACAAAATAATAACCCAGGAGTTTTTTGAAATTTAAAGCGTGAATACCTGAATTTTCTATCTTTTTACTTCTTATAAAATAATTTAATAGTAGGGGTAGGAACAACAATGGCAACAATTTCACTGAAACAGAGATTCCAAGGAATACTGCACTCCAAATCCATTTCTTGTGATGTAATAAATAGATAGCCCAGGTGAAAAAGAATAGCATTACAGCTTCAAAATGTAAGTTCCCGGTGAGTTCTATAATGATAAATGGGTTTAAGATAAACCAGAATATTTGGTAAGGGGGGAGATTTAATTTCAATAATAATTTCCTGCCTAAATATAGCGTACCCAAATCGGCTAAAACGATAAAGAACCGCATGGCAATTACAGATCCCAGAATACTTTTTCCTCCTAAAAAAGTCGAAATTGTAAATAGCAATTGATTTACCGGTGGGTAGCTGGTATAGTTTCCGGCACTTAGGCTACCCATTCCCTGTATTAGTTTTTGTTTTGTTAGGTTTAGCGAGGCCAAGAGTTCTTTCCAATTATCAGGAACCGATAAATAAGGGTTATTTCCTTCTAGAATTAGCTGGCCATCCCATATAAACCTATAAAAATCCTGAGATAAGTTTGGTGTGGCTGCAATAAAGACGAGTCGGAATATAATTGCAGCTCCGGCCAGCATCCAAAAATTAGTTTTTTCTAATTGAATAAGCTTAAAACTAATAAAAAACAAGCCGGTATAAAGTCCGACTAATTTTATAAAATCAGCGCGGTTTAAATCGTAAGCGAAAGACCCATAAAATGCAACCCCTGTTAAAATCAGGAGGATGGAAAATTTATGATGTTTAAGGAAATCTGTCATTTAACTTTTCTTAATACGTCAAGCTGAGCTTGTTTCAGCTTCTAATATTCTTTTCGAGTTAGATCCTAAAACGGGTTCAGGATGATGATGACAACAATTTGAAATTATCTATTTAGCCTTTTAAATCCTCACCGATCTAAAAACCACAAAGCCAAAGCCTATAAAAAGCATCAGATGAAAAATGGCCAGGCTAAAATCGTTCAGCATAAAAGCGCTATAGAGTCCGAAACCAAAATACACCCATAGAGAGAATTCAACCGCAATACTTAACGAAAACTTTTGTTGAATATAAATATTCTTTTTCCAGGAATCGTTCAGGGAACTTACATTGAATTTTGGGGTTCTAATAAAAGCCGATTTTTTTCCGAGATGCCCTTCTAAAACCGCCAGCGAATTGTGAACCGAAAATCCCATAGCTACCGAAAAGAAGGTAAAAAACAGGACTATAAAATTTAAAAAGCTTTTAAAATCCCTTCCGTGAATTCTTGAATACGCGACATAATAGCAAAAAAAGAAAATTAACGTGCTCACTAAAAAGAAGGCCGCCAAATTAAAATACCAGCCAAACTGGGGATTGTTGTTTTTAATAAAAAGAATGGGAATGCTCAATACCGCTAACACCAGGATCACCAGGAACATACTGGAGTTAAGTAAGTGGAAAAACGCATGAAATTTTGTGCTAAAAGGAACAGTTTTATCCTTTAGTAATTTTTTAAAATTCTTTTTAAAATTTTCGGCGGCGCCTTTGTTCCAGCGAAATTGTTGTGAACGTGCCGCACTTATTGCTACCGGCAATTCGGCCGGGGTTTCTACATCTTCCAGGTATTTAAATTCCCAGTTTTTGAGTTGTGCCCGGTAACTTAAATCGAGGTCTTCTGTTAAAGTGTCTCCGCTCCAGTTTCCTGCGTCTAGAATACATTCCTTTCTCCATATTCCGGCGGTGCCGTTAAAGTTGATAAAATGCCTGCCAAAATTACGTCCGGTTTGCTCCAGGATAAAGTGAAAATCTAAAGCAAAAGCCTGGATTTTTGTAAGTAAAGAATAGTCTCGATTAATATGCCCCCAACGGGTTTGTACCACACCAATTTTAGGATTTTTAAAATAAGGTACTGTTTGTAACAGCCAATCTTTGTTTGGTAAAAAATCGGAATCGAAAATGGCAATAAATTCTCCTTTGGCGATCTTTAAACCCTCTTTTAATGCGCCGGCTTTAAAGCCACTACGATTTTTTCTTGTGATATGCTGAATATCCAGTCCGGTTTCTTTGAGTTGCTTTACTAGAGCCTTAATTTTTTGAACCGATTCATCGGTAGAGTCATCTAATACCTGAATCTCTAATTTCTCCGCTGGATATTCAATTCTGGCAATATTTTTTAAAAGGCGCTCCACCACATATAGCTCGTTGTATAGGGGAAGTTGTATGGTAATAAAAGGTGTTTCGACAGGATTTTTAAGGTTGAATTTCTCAGAAGCATCCACCTTTTTTTTTGCCTTTAGATAATTCAATAATAATTGAAGCTGCGAAATACTATATAAGAAAATAAACAGCAGGGCAAGTGTGTATATGATGATAATGGCTAAATCCATTATTTAAAACTATATTTAAAAATCCAACCTAATATTTTAACTCCTGCAAAGATAGCACCTTTCACAGTGCCGGAAACTTTTGAGGTGCCAATCCTGTTTTTATAATGTACCGGCACTTCGGTGTAAGAAAACCCCTTTTTTAAGGCTTTCAATTGCATCTCTACCGTCCAGCCGTAAGTTTTATCCTGCATTTGCAGCTCCAGCAATTTATGGTATTTAATTGCTCTAAACGGCCCCAAATCTGTAAACCTGGCATTAAAAAATAATTTCATTAGAGAAGTTGCCAACCAGTTTCCAAATATCTGCGGAAAGGTCATCGAACCTTTTTCTCTCCATCTTTTAACCCTGGAGCCAATAACCAAATCTTTATTTTCTTCAATAATTGGGGCGATTATTTTAGTTAATTCGGCGGGGAAATCACTATAATCTCCGTCTAAAAAAACAATAATATCCGGTTTAGGGCTTTCAAAGGGCTGTTGGGAAATATAGTCCAGTCCCTTTAAACAAGCATAGCCATAACCTTTTCTTTTTTCCTGTAATACTGTGGCACCGGCATTTTTAGCATTGGCTTCAGTAGCATCGGTAGAATTATTGCTTACCACAATAACCTCCTGAACAATCTCCGGAATTTCCGCAATAACCTTTGCTATAGATTCTTCCTCATTAAAAGCCGGAATAATTACTTTGATTTTTTTGGAAGAAAAGTCTACTTCAGACTTAGAGTTTTTAGGATAATTTGGGCCAGGCTCACATTTTTCGTGACTGCCCTGGAATTCTTGATTTTCTTGTGGCATTTACTTCGATTTCTGGTTTACCAGGTCCATTAGGTTTACATCATTTCCCAAGAGCACTTCTTCAGAGTTTATGCGTCCCTCCATATCGTCATTTTCAAGTTTTAACACTCCTCTTGGGCAAACCGCCGAGCAGATTCCGCAGCCAACACAACTGGAGCGTACTATATTTTCTCCTTTTTGAGCATAAGCGCGCACATCAATTCCCATTTCGCAATAGGTAGAGCAATTTCCACAGGAGATACATTGCCCGCCGTTGGTAGTAATTCTAAATCTTGAAAAAAGGCGTTGCTGCATTCCTAAAATCGCTGCCATTGGGCAACCGTAACGGCACCAAACCCTGCTTCCGAAAATTGGATAAAAGCCTACGCCAATAACCCCCGAAAATGCGGCACCAATCAAGAAACCATACCATTCCCGAAGTTGATAGCCCCCGAAGAAAAAGATATTTCCATTTCCGCTGAAATAATTAATACAGATAATTGATAAAATTACCACCAAATAGCCAATAGCACCATATTTAGCATCCTTAGCTAATTCTTTACGTTTAAAAATCATAATTACCGCGAAAAGCAACGTAAGAAAACCGGCAGTTCCCCAAAGAAAAGCATCTTTGGTAAGCCAGAAATCATTGGCACTGTCGCCTAAAAATGAATACAAAACCGCAATGGTCATAACCGTAACAAATACTAGAACACTATGAATTACCCAGCGTTCAATCTTCCAGGCATGTTGAGATTTGTCAGAAAGTTGACGGTACGGGTCGCCGGCGGTTTCTGCAAGTCCACCGCAACCGCAAACCCAGCTACAATACCAGCGTTTTCCGTATTTATAGGTTAAAATAGGCGTGATTACAAATATGGAAATCAATCCAAAAACTAGCATAATTACGCCAACATTGCCTGCTGAAAGGAATTCGTTGATCTTATAATCGGTAAACAAATCGTAGTTAAGCGGCCAAATATTGGCGGGGTTATAGTAAGGTTGGTTTAACCGAATTAAAATTTCGGGAATTAGAAAGGCAAAACCCAACTGAAAGAACATCACCGAGAAGGTGCGAATTACTTCGTAGCGATTATTGCGATATTTTAAAATAAACTTATATCCAAAAGCCAGAATAGCCAGGGTATACAGTGTGCCATATACAAACCATTGGCTGGCAGGGTTTCCGCTAATTAATTTACTTAATGGATCGAAAAGTGAAATGATCCCTGTGTTTTGCCCATCGGCATTAAGTCCTAGATACTGCGGAAACCAATATAAAACCACATAAAAAAGCGTAAGAACAATGCCCAGGACCCAGGCCCAAAAACCACGGCCACTAAGTGATTTAAACCAAACTCCGTCGTTTTTGATACCCGCGTGTTTGCCCAGATATAAATCGTTGGCGAAAATTACGGTCCCCAATGCAATAAGCCCTAAAGACAAACTTAAAAATAGGGGCTTGTTTGGAAAGTTTACATTGGCTATGGCCAGTACTAAAATGAAAAGCCCAATCAAACCTATACCGCTGGCCAGTTTTTGCCTGGTAGAAAGTTTTGTCGCTGCCTCTGGTGTAAGAGACATATTGTGTTCTATTTTGCTCATACTTTCTGTAAATTCTCTTTAAAACTTTTAAAAATTTCTTTTTCGTACCGAGTGTAAAACTCAGGATCAAAATTGGCCTGCTTTAAGTTGGCCAGGACGTGATCTATCTTGCGATTTTCATTTAACCACTGGTCAAATATGGCATGGCGCATCCTTATTCCAAAGGTGTTTATTCCCAGGAATTTATTGGAGTTAGCATCAAAAGCAATAGTAATGGCTTTGGTATTATCTTTATGCTGCCAGTGAAAGTGCATTTCATTATCGCCCGGTTGTGCTGAAACATTGCCGTAAGTTTGATATTCAATATCAAAGAATTTAGCCGAGTTAAACCAGTTCCCGGGTTTGTATTTCATCGTATTGCCTGTTAAGGTTTGTGCCAGGGTTTCGCCCATCATACGGCCTGCATACCAAACGGCTTCAATAGGTTTTCGATGGGGTAGGGGTTGTTTTACCTGTGCACAATCGCCAATAGCAAAAACGTCTTTAATGTTGGTTTGTAGAAATTCGTCTACCAGAATTCCCTTATCTGTTTCTAAAGCCGAATCTGCAAGAAAATCTATATTGGGTCTAACCCCTGTACAAAGTCCTACCAACTGGCATTCAATTTCTTCACCCGAATTTGTGATTATAGAAGTGACTTTTCCGTCTTGATCGCCAATAACCCGATCCAGTTCGGTTTCTTCCCTAAGATCTACCCCGTGCGATCTAATGTGTTTAGAGATTAGTTTAGCATCCTGAATTGGCAATACATTATGCCAAAAGGCTTCTTCCCGGATTAGAAAAGTTACCTCAATATTTCGTGTATTAAGCATTTCAGCTAGTTCCACACCAATCAATCCTCCACCAATAATTACTGCTTTTTGGCAAGTTTGAGTGTTTTTCTCCAGCAGTTCTAAATCTTGTTTAGAAACCAGTCCCTGCACTCCTTCTAAATCCTGACCTTCCCAACCAAATTTGTTATAAACCGAGCCTGTTGCCAAAACCAGCTTATCATAACTCATTGTTTCTTCAGAAGAGAAATGCAATGTTTTCCCTTCAAAATCTATAGTGTCAACCCAGGCTTTTTTTAAATCAATTCTATTTTTCTCCCAAAACCAATCTTCATAAGGTTTTAAGTGATTCCATTTCATATGGCCCATATACACATACATCAATGCGGTGCGAGAAAAGAAATAATCGCTTTCCGCAGAAATTACGGTAATTTTTGCGTCGGAATTTTTCCTAATGTGCCGCGCACAGGTAATTCCTGCAATCCCATTTCCTATAATAACTATGTGTTCCATATTTGCCAGATAATCGAGATTTATCCCGATCACTATCGGGACTTAGAGGCCTTCCTCAAAATTAAAGTATTCTATTTTGATTATACCTGCTGAATTTTATTTGTGATTTTCTGCTTAAACAGCTTTTACAACTTCTTTAAATAGCGTAATCATATTTGGTTCTGCTTTCGCGGCCATAGCAATAATTTCATCGATATTTACCGGTTTTAGGTTATCAGGGTCACCTTCATCGGTAATTACAGAAATAGCTGAAACCGGCAGGTTTAAATGATTGGCCACAATAATTTCTGGCACAGTACTCATTCCAACAGCATCTGCGCCCAAAATTTTCAACATTCTATATTCGGCACGGGTTTCTAATTGTGGCCCTAAAAGTGCTGCGTAAACCCCTTTATGTAGTTTTATTCCCTCTTTTTTAGCAATAGTTTCAAAGGCTGCGTTCATCTCGGCATTATAAGGAGCACTCATATCTACAAAACGTTCACCCAATTGGGAAACCCCTTTAAAAGCCAGAGGAGAATCTCCCAGCAAATTAATATGATCGTCAATAAGCATAAGTTCCCCTTTTTTAAATTTCAAATTGATTGAACCTGAAGCATTTGAAACCAGGAGCTTTTTAATACCCAGTTGATGCATAATGCGAACAGGAAAGGTTACCTCTTGCATAGTATAGCCTTCGTACATATGAAAACGCCCCTGCATCACTACCACTTTTTTTCCTTCCAGCTCTCCAAAAATCAATTTTCCTTTATGGAATTCTACTGTGGCGGTAGGAAAATGAGGTATCTCGTTGTAGCTAACCTCTACCTCTGTTATTATTTCATCTGAGAGTTGACCCAGGCCTGTGCCCAGTATAATCCCTATCTCCGGATTTATAAAGCCTTTTTTTTTGAGGTATTTAGTTGTTTCCTCTATTTTTTGAATCATTTTTTACTTTTTGAAAAATTGCTGAAAATCTTTATGATCTTTAATATCTGAATAATAATCTACATCGTTCCTGGCTTCAAGAAAGCCAATATCTTTTCCTTTTAAATCTTTTACAGTCTCCTGGAAAACCGATGAGCTTCCCCATTCTTTTCCCTGAAAAACTTCCGGAAACAATTGGTTCATACCCAATAAATAATAACCGCCATCTGTAGCAGGGCCAAGAACCACTTCTTTTTCCTGAAGTAGATGAAAGGCGTTTTCCAGGTCTTCCTGTTTTAAATCGTAAAGATCGCTGCCAATAATAACAATATGTTTATAGCCTTCTTCAAAACCTTCTTTAAAAGCATTCTTCATACGTTCACCCAATTCTTTTCCCTCTTGAAGCTTTTTCGAATATAGCTCTAAATTCCAGATGTCTTTATCTACAATATCTTCAGAATAATAAACCTTTTTGCTAACAGGAAGATTTTTAGTAACCGAAACAGTATGTTGTAGTAAAAACTTATAAACTTCAAAAGCAGCCGTGTCCCCAATATCTATGGCGAGCCGGGTCTTTACTTTTCCCGGTTCCGGATTTCTTGTAAAGATAATTAATAAGTTCTGGGAGGTTTTTAGGCTCAAAATTTAATGGTTTAGCGAGGTTGGTTAGGCTACGGTACCCTGGCAGCTACTTCCGGCACCGGCGGTACAACCGTAACAATGTTGTGAAATTCTTATTTCGCGATTACTAAGCAGGTCTTCGTTATATTCACTAATATGCTGCACTTTACTATCTACTTTTAAGGCCAGCATTTGGTTAAAGTCGCAGTCGTATAGCCAGCCATCCCAACTTACTGAAATGGTATTGGTGCACATTACACTTTCTACCGCAGCAGGATTGTAGGCTTCTACCAGTGCATACATATAATCTTCATAATTTTCGGAAGCGATTAAATATTCCAGAAAACGACTAATTGGTAAATTGGTGATGGCAAAAAGATTATCGAAATCTATATTGAAATCTTCTTTTAGCGCTTTTTTAAAATCTTTTTGCAAGGCCTCCTGGTTTGTAGGTAAAAATGCACCGGCAGGATTATAAACAAGATCTAATTTTAGGTTCGTGCCTGGCTGTGCATAACCTACAGCGTTAAGCATTTGCAGGGCTTTAATAGACTTGTCGAATACTCCATTACCACGCTGCTTATCGGTTTTTTCCCGTTTATAAAAAGGAAGGGAAGAAACTACGTGAACCTTATATTTTTTAAAGAATTCAGGTAAATCATGGTACTTCTTATTTGCCAGTATAATTGTAAGATTAGAACGAACAATAAAATCTTTAATTCCGGCTTTTGAGGCTTCTTCTACAAACCATCTAAAATTCGGGTTCATTTCTGGTGCGCCCCCGGTAAGATCCAGGGTGTGGGCTTTGGTTGTTTTAATAACCTCCAGGCATTGCTCCATGGTTTCTTTGGTCATAATCTCCTTCCGATCTGGACCTGCGTCTACGTGACAATGCGAGCAAACCTGATTGCACATATAACCTAAATTAAGTTGAAGTATTTCTAGCTTTTTAGGTTTTAAAGGGGCATTTCCGGTTTCTGCAATTTTATCTTTAAACAAAGGAAGTTCCCCTTCTTTAAAGATCCCGTTGCTTAAAAATGTAAGCTGGTTTTCGGGTTTAGAAAGGTCATCTTTTCTCGCCGATAAAGATTTTAGTAGAGCCATTTTGAAAATTTAGTGCTATTGGGAATAAATAATTTAAACTAAAGCAATTAAAAAGGTTTACATGCTTAATTTATCATATTTGTTCATCATTTGTACACCGTGTACCAGGGTTGCTCCACTTTCAATAGCAGCTCCGGTATGCACGGCTTCCATCATTTCTTCTTTTGTGATCCCCTTTTGTAAACCATCTTTAGTGTAAGCATCAATACAATAAGGGCATTTTACTACATGGGATACGGCAAGGGCTATAAGTGATTTCTCCCTAGCAGAGAGCGCTCCTTCTTCAAAAACTTTTTCGTAGTAATCAAAAAACTTAGCTCCCAGTTCTTCGCTCCATTCAGTTATTTTTCCAAACTTCCTTAAATCATCGGGGTTATAATAGGTCTTAGCCATAGCAGTTATTAGGTTTTAAGTTATTTTGGTCTAAAATATCTATTAATACTTACGCAACCAATCAATTTTTCTGAAAATGATACTTATGGATTTTTCAGGCAGTTTTGTGACGTATAAGTTTTTGAGGAAGAGTTGAAGCATAGTTGTGCGCTAGAAACTCGTTATGAGGTAGTTTATTTTTGGATATGGGGTTTAAATATTTACTTTGCCTGGCTGTTTTTAAATAAAAGTTGGTTTTTATAATCTATATTATGTATTTTAAGGGCTTAAAATTTTAAAGCCAAACTAACGTATTTAACATTAATATTAGCTTAAAACAAAAATGCTAATGACTTTTAACTATATGTTTTCTTAGAGCTTTATCTTTACCATGAAATATTGAGCATTAGTCCTGCTGCGTTGTTTGATGAGCTGATGTTAATATTGGGATATTGTAAATTGATGTAAAGGGTCTCACCCAATAATTAGATTTATGAGAATAAATGTAAAAACCCTACCAGTAGAGGATATTATCGAGGATATTTCTGAAAGCCTTAATGTTCCGGTTAAGAATGGTAGCGGAGAACATACTATAGAATTGCCAGAACATATAGGTGAAGGCTTTATTAGGGGTATTAGTTTTGATTCGGGAATGGGGTTTATAACTTACAATTGTAAGTTTTATGAAGATGTAGAAATTCACTTTTCGCTAAATACGGTGCACCCTCTAAAATTTATATTTTGTTCTGCCGGAAACACGGGTCATTCTTTTCAGGATACAGAAAAGGTTCATAATATTAAGGCCTTTCAAAATATTATTGTTTCCAGTAGCGGATACAATGGTCATGTGCTTTATTTTAAAGCTAACGAATCTACTCACGTGTCTAGTTTAGAGATAATTCGTTCTGTTTTTGCTCATCGTAGAAATTACGATTTTGAAAATCTTAATCCCACTCTAAAGGAGCTTTTTCAAGACGCGGTGGCAGAAAGACAATTTTTTTATCAGGGGAATTATAGCATTAAAGCTGCTGATATTATGAACGAGATAAATACCAGGGAGTATTCTGGATTTTTGCGTTCTCTATATCTTGAAGCAAAGGCTTTTCAGATGCTGGTAATACAGATTTCGCAATATGAAGATGATGAATCTGGTGATAAACTTCCACAAATTTTAAGACAATCTGATATAGAAAAAGTAGATTATGTGGTGAAACGTATACAGGGGGATCTTGGGAGTAATTTAACAGTAGAATCTTTAGCTAAAGAGGCAGGTACCAATGTAAATAAACTGCAGGAAGGCTTTAAATATGTGTATGATCTTACCGTGAATAAATATATGCAGCATAAGAAACTGGAGGCTGCTAAAGAGATGCTTATGACCACCGATAAGAATATTTCAGAAATTGTGACTGCCATTGGCCTTAACAATAGGAGCTACTTTTCTAAGATATTTAAAGAGAAATATGGTGTGAACCCTAAGTATTTTTTGAAAACCAGAAAGATGCTAAATGATTAGTCTTCTAGAATAATATCTTTTACCTGAGATAAATAGCTGCGGCCAATAACATATCTTTTACCGTTAATCTCCAGGCTGTTGCCTTCTATGGCTTCAATTTTGTCCAGGGAAACGGTATAGGACCTGTGAATTCTTATAAACCTGTTAGGGGGTAAGCTCTCGGTAAAGCTACTTAAGGTTTGATGAATTATATAGCTTTTATTGGGGGTTATTACTTTTATGTAGTCTTTTAAACTTTCAATTAATAAAATGTCATTCAAATAAACCTTTTTCATCTTCTTCTTGTTGATTTTTAGAAAAAGATGTTTGTTTTTCCAGCTTTCGTTATCGTCTTTGTTTTCTTCGTGAATTTTTTTGGCCTTATTTATGGCTTTTAGAAATCTGGGGAATGGAATGGGTTTTACCAGGTAATCTAAAATTTCAAGTTCATATCCTTTTACCGCATATTCTTCATGGGCAGTAGTGATAATAACCTGGGGTTTATCGCTTAAACTTTTTAAAAAACTATAACCGTCTAAAATAGGCATGTTTATGTCTAAGAATAGAAGGTCTACCTTGTTTTCCTGTATAAAATCAAGGCTGTCCAGGGCGCTATTGAAGCTTGCTATTATATCTAAACCTTTTATTTGAGAGATATAGTTCTTAATTACATCTATCGCTAAAGGCTCGTCATCAATAATTACACAATTAAGGCTCATTCTAATTTTAACTTTAAGTCTACTAAAAATTCACACTCTCTCTTATCGATTTTTAGCTCATAATCTTTTTTGTCGTAGCATAGGCTAAGACGTTTTTTAACGTTAGCAATGCCTATCCCTCCTTGTTTTTTAGCTTCCTGTCTTTGCTGGGGATATGTTTTGATTTCTTCTGGTTTAGGTAGGCTATTTATGGCTCTAAAGTACAAAATATCCTCTTTAATAATGAGTTCTATCTTAATAAACACTTTTTTGATGCTTTTATTGGCTCCATGCTTAAAGGCATTTTCAATAAACGGTATAAGTAGCATTGGGGTAATTTCTTTATTAGCTGTATTCCCCTCAATTTTTAAGTCTATGCTCAATTTTTCGCCATATCTAATTTTTTCCAGGTCCAGATAATTCTGTATGCAATTAATCTCTTTATCTAAAGCTTGTAGGTTGGGTTTTGTTTCGTAAATTAAATAGCGCATTAATTCTGAAAGTTTTAAAATAGTTTCAGGGGTTTTGTGCGATTTATTAAGGCTAAGGGAGTATATATTGTTTAAAGTGTTAAAGAAGAAATGCGGCGATATTTGCGAGCGTAAAAATCTTAATTCGGTCTCAAGTTGTGCTTTTTTTAGTTTGGCCGCTCTTTTGTTTTCGCTCATCCAATCTATGGTGATTTTAATAGCAGTAACAAAAGATATTACATATAGTTCTCCCAGCATCATTACCATAATATAGTTAAAACTGAAGCTGGAAGTTTCTCCGGGGCCTTCTGGCCACACATTATTACTTATAAGGAGATATGTGAGTTCAAATTTTAAAAATACCATTAAGAAAATAGAACTCAATAAAAGAAAAATGAACCAAAAGAATCTTTTTGTATAAATAAATTTAGGGATGAGTAGGTAAATAGTAAAATAACATAAAATGATATGTATAGGGAATCCCAGCGAATTTGTTTTAAGGGAATAAAGGTAGTCGCCATAGTAACTGCCCCATCTTAAAGTGTTAAATATAAAGTAGACAAGCCAAAATATTATATGATGAATTGGGTCGATTTTATACTCCCAATTTTCATTTAAAAAAAACTCTTTCTTAAAACGTTTTCGTAATGGCATAGAATGGAAAAAGATAGATTTTAGCTATTCGGCTTTTTTTAAATGTTGTTTGTCTAATATTATTTTTTGGGATGCTGAATATATAAATATTTATGAAATATCTACCTGTATTTTTTTTAATGCAGCATAATTTAAATAAAAAAATGTTTAAAAAATTTTCTTTTTTCTTTTTTGTTTTGCCCTTTATTTTGGTTTCCTGTAAGCAGCAAAATGGTAAAACTAATGATTTTCAAGAACCCGCTAAAAAGCTAACTTCTTACGTAGATCCATTTATTGGTACGGGAGGGCACGGGCATACTTATCCCGGTGCGAGCACTCCTTTTGGTATGGTGCAAGTAAGTCCCGATAATGGGGTTAGTGGTTGGGACTGGTGTTCAGGTTATCATTATTCAGACTCTCTGGTTGCAGGTTTTAGTCATTTGCATCTTTCTGGAACCGGAATTGGTGATCTTGCCGATATTTTGTTTATGCCGGTAAACGAAAAAATAGATCTTACAAAAGAGGTAAAAGAAAGGGAAGATATTCCTTACCTTTCTAAATATTCGCATATAGATGAAACGGCAACGCCCGGGTATTATCAATTATTCCTTGAAGATTTTGATGTTAATGTAGAACTTAGTGCATCGCAAAGAACTGCTTATCATAAATATACTTTCGGGGAAGGTGAAGAAAAATCTGTAGTAATAGATTTGGGTTTTGCAATAAACTGGGACGAACCTACAGAGACGTCTATTAAAGTAGAGGACGAATATACTATTAGTGGTTATAGGCACAGTACTGGTTGGGCAAACAATCAAAAAGTATTCTTCGTAGCTAAATTTTCGACTCCAATAATAAAATCTGAATTATTTTCGGGAGGCAAAGCAGCCTCAGGAACTCAGGTGAGCAATAAGAAAACTTCAGCTCAATTGTATTTTGAAAAAGATCCTAAAGAACTGCAGGTTGCAGTGGCACTTTCATCGGTAAGTCTTAAAAATGCTAAAGAAAATCTGGATGGGGATGCGAATTTCAATTTTAATGATACCAGAAAACAGGCGAATCAAACCTGGGAGAAAGCGCTTTCAGACATCACCGTAGAAACTCCTACAGATTCTTTAAAGACCATTTTTTATTCGGCACTTTACCATACAAAATTGGCTCCGGTTATTTTTAGTGATAAAAACGGGGAATTTCGTTTACAAAACGATAGTATTGTTCAAAAAGATTTTACTGCATATTCCACTTTATCGCTTTGGGATACATTTAGAGCGCAAAACCCTTTGTTGACTATTACGAATCCTGATATAACCAGTGATATTATAAATAGTATGTTGGTATACTATGAAGAGAGTGGAAGCCTTCCAGTTTGGACACTTTATGGAAACGAAACAAATACCATGACCGGTTATCATTCGGTTCCTGTAATTGCTGAAGCTTACTTTAAAGGTATTAAAGGTTTTGATGCTGAAAAGGCCTATGAGGCATTAAAAGCTACAATGATGCAAAATGACCGAAACTTAAAGGAATTGAAGGAATATGGTTATATACCTTTTAATTTAGGGGATGAATCGGTTACCAAAACTTTAGAGTATGCTTATAACGATTGGTGTGTGGCGCAAATGGCTGAAGCTTTGGGTAAGCAGGAAGATTATGAATATTTTTCAGAAAGGGCTAAGGCCTATAAAGAATTATTTGATCCTGAAACTGGGTTTATGCGTGGTAAATCTCCAGAAGGAAAGTGGAATACGCCTTTTGATCCCAAACACTCCAACCATAGGGTAGATACAGATTATACCGAAGGTAATGCCTGGCAACACAGTTGGTTTGTATTGCACGAGCCACAGGATTTAATAGAGCTTCATGGAGGGGCAAAACCTTTTACTGCTAAGTTAGAGCAATTATTTACTGAAAGTTCTGAAATTACCGGAGATAATACCTCGGCAGATATTTCAGGTTTAATAGGGCAATATGCACACGGGAACGAGCCCAGTCATCATATTGCTTATTTGTTTAATAAAGCAGGACAACCCTGGCGAACACAATTCTGGGTTCGTGAAATATTAAAAACCCAGTATAGTACACAACCCGATGGGTTAAGCGGAAATGAAGACGCGGGGCAAATGTCTGCCTGGTATGTTTTTAGTTCTATGGGCTTATATCCTTTTAACCCCGTTTCAACCGAATATGAAATTGGGAGTCCGATTTTTGAGAAATCAACTATTAAACTAAAGAATGGAAATAGTTTTAAAATTATAGCTAATAAGGTTTCCGAAGAAAATATCTATATCCAATCTGCTACTTTAAACGGAAAAGATTTCAACCAAACTTCTATTTCTCATAAAACTCTTTTAGAGGGTGGTGAATTGGTGTTTGAAATGGGCAGTACACCCAATAAAGACTGGGGTGTTAAGCATAAAGACTAAGGAATGGGACTAATAGATGTTTTAATTATTGCGCTTTACCTTTTTCTAACCATTTTTATTGGAATATGGGTTTCAAGAAAGGCTTCTAAAGGTCTGGATTCTTATTTTTTGGGTGGAAAAAGTATTAAATGGTATTACTTAGGGCTAAGCAATGGCTCGGGGATGTTTGATGTTTCAGGTACTGCCTGGATGGTGGGCATTCTTTTTCTTTACGGGGTTAAGAGCTATATGTTTATGTGGATGTGGCCCATTTGGAACCAAATTTTTGTGATGATGTTCCTGGCAGTTTGGATTAGGCGGTCTGGAGTAATGACGGGTTCTGAATGGATTCTTACCAGGTTTGGTGATGATAAAGCAGGTAGGGCTTCACACCTTATTGTTGCTATTTTTGCCGTAATCGCTTCTATAGGTTTTATTGCCTATTTTTTTGAAGGGGTAGGTAAATTTATGACGGTAATTCTTCCATGGGACCTTTCGCTCTATATAGGCGAATTTAACCTCTTGAATTCTGAGCAGTCTTATGCCTTGCTTATAATATTTTTTACCACTATCTATACCATAAAAGGAGGGATGTTTTCTGTAGTGACTACTGAGGTTTTACAATATGGCATCATGGTGCTGGCAGGTGTATTGGTAGCTGGATATACTTTTGTGAGTTTTACCGATGCCCAGGTGAATAGCCTTATACCTGAAGCCTGGAAAAGTGTTTCTATTAGTAATGAACTTCAAGGCTTTTGGGAAGGAAAAAAAGAGCCGTTTAATGCTCTTATAGATTCTCAGGGTTATAAAATGTTTGGGGCTTTTATAGGGATGACACTTTTTAAAGGCTTTTTTGCAAGTATTGCCGGGCCTACGCCCAGCTACGATATGCAACGTATACTTTCTACCAGAACAGTAAAGGAAGCTGCATACATGAGTGGTTTTACCAACCTTGTTCTATTTGTGCCTAGATATCTTTTAATAGCTGCAGTAGTACTTTTAGGCCTGGTGTATGTAGCTCCCGAGATGACGGCTGCAGGTAATATAACAGGAGATGATTTGGAGGTTATTTTACCAAAAGTAATTAATAATCATGTGCCGGTAGGGGTTAAAGGTTTGTTGCTCGCCGGTTTGTTGGCGGCATTTATGTCTACCTTTTCTGCTTTTGTGAACGCAGGCCCTGCCTATATTGTGAACGACATTTATAAAAAATACTTTAAGCCTAAAGCAACAGATCGTCACTATATTAAAGCCAGTCATATTACATCTATGTTAGTGGTGCTATTGGGGGTTATTATGGGCTTTTTTGCCGATTCTATTAACTCTATCACTCTCTGGATTACCAGTGCCCTGTATGGTGGCTATGTGGCAGCCAATTTCTTAAAATGGGTTTGGTGGCGTTTTAATGGTTGGGGTTACTTTTGGGGAATGCTTTCTGGCTTGTTAATCGCCACTACTCAATTTTTTATGGATCAAAACAAGGCTAACTTTGTTCCCGATTCCTTTTTATATGAAATTGCTCATGTTCCGGCCATATACCTTTTTCCCGCAATCTTTTTATTCTCTTTATTAGGATCTTTCCTGGGTACTTATTTTACCGCCCCCACCAGTATGGATACGCTAAAAAGTTTTTATAAAAATGTGAGACCATGGGGTCTGTGGAAACCGGTGCTAAAAGAATTGCAGGCAGAAAATGCAAAAATAAAAGGTAACAAAGATTTTGGGATAGATATGTTAAACTGCCTTGTTGGAATAATATGGCAGTCTACGATGATACTTATGCCAATATTTTTTGTGGTAAGGGATTACCCTAAAATGGGGGCAAGCTTTTTAGTCTTTCTTTTAAGCTCCCTTATTCTTAAATTTACATGGTTAGATAAAATTAGAAAATATAAAAATTAATATGGAAAATAATATTCCCTGGCAAGACAGGCCGGGCAATTCTAAGGAAGTGATGTGGAGATATAACGAGAACCCTATTATTGATCGTTATGCCATTCCTAGTTCTAATAGTATTTTTAATTCTGCAGTAGTCCCATTTGAGGGTGGTTATGCCGGGGTGTTTAGATGTGATAATAAAGCTGTGCAGATGAATATCTTCGCCGGATTCAGTAAAAATGGGATCGATTGGGAGATAGAACATGAACCCATCGATTTTAATCCTGGTAATACTGAAATGATCGATTCAGATTATAAATACGACCCCAGAGTTACTTTTATTGAAGATAGGTATTGGATTACCTGGTGTAATGGATATCATGGGCCTACCATAGGAATTGGATACACGTTCGATTTTAAAAAGTTTTATCAATGTGAAAATGCATTTCTTCCATTTAACCGAAATGGCGTTTTGTTTCCTAAGAAAATAAATGGGAAATATGCTATGTTGAGTCGTCCAAGTGATAATGGACATACTCCTTTTGGTGATATCTATATAAGCTATAGCCCCGATATGAAATACTGGGGCGAGCATCGCTGTGTTATGAAAGTATCTCCTTTTGAAGATAGTGCCTGGCAGTGTACTAAAATTGGTGCGGGGCCTGTTCCTATTTTAACTAAAGAAGGTTGGTTACTTTTTTATCACGGGGTAATTAACACCTGTAACGGATTTAGATATTCGGTGGGGGCTGCTATTTTAGATGAAAACGAACCGGATAAAGTAAAATATCGCTCTCAACCTTATTTGTTGGCACCGGCAGAACTATATGAAACAACGGGCGATGTGCCAAATGTACTTTTCCCTTGCGCGGCTTTACATTCAGAGGAAGAAGATAAATTGGCGCTTTATTACGGTGCTGCAGATACGGTAACATCGGTTGCTTTTGGCCACCTTAGTGAGATTATTGATTATGTGAAAAATAACAGCCTTTAATTATGAAATATAAATTGCTTTTATTCATTATTGGTGTGTTTGCCTTGAATTCTGCTTATGCCCAAAATCCGCCAAGATCTTATATAGCTTATAAAACTCTCGATGAGATAGAGATAGATGGTAGGGCTGAAGAAGCTTCATGGAAAGAAGCACCCAGAAGTAAGGATTTTATTGATATTGAAGGCGACAAAGTGCCAAAATATCAAACCTATATGAAAATGGTGTATGATGAAGATAACCTCTACTTCTATGCAAAGATGAAAGAGCCTCACATCTGGGGAACACTAAAACAACGTGATACGGTGATTTTCTATAATAATGATTTTGAAATTTTTATAGATCCAGATGGAGATACCCATAATTATATGGAGTTTGAAATGAATGCCTTAAATACCGTGTGGGATCTTTTTATAGTAAAACCCTATCGCGAACCGGCACCCATTGTTGATAGTTGGGATATTCAGGGCTTGCAATCGGCTGTACATATTTCAGGAACCTTAAATGATGCCTCAGACGAAGATGATTATTGGAGTGTTGAGGTTGCCATTCCCTGGGAGGTTTTAAAAGAAGCAAATATCCATAATAATATTCCGGAAGAAGAATTCTGGAGGGTTAACTTTTCGCGGGTAAATTGGGATTTTGATCTTACTGAAGGTAGATATTCCAGAAAGAAAGATAAAAATGGTGAATATTTGCCTGAATATAATTGGGTATGGTCACCACAGGGAGTTATCAATATGCACGAACCTGAGCATTGGGGTTATGTATACTTTTCTTCAAAAAATGCCGGGGAGCAGGACGAGTTTGAAATACCTGAAGACGAAAAGGTTAAATGGATGCTTTACAAGCTCTACCGAAAGCATAAAAACTATTTCAGTAAAAATAAAAAATGGGCTTCAAGCATCAGTGAAATTGAAAATAAACCAATTAAGCTAAATGGTGAGACTTTACAGCCTAAACTGGAAATTCATCTTGCCGGATGGAATATCGCCGTAATAAGCCCTTTCACCGGGAAACAATATATCATAAGAGAAGATGGTAAAATTTTAACCTCCAAAATTAAATAATATGAAAACTAAACTTTTATTAATTGCTTTAATAGCCCTTGGGTTTACTTCCTGCCTGGATAATGTGGCAGCTTCAAAAAAGGATCAGGATGATACTGCTTCTGTAGAAAAGCAGGACGACTTTAAATTCTGGGTATGGACCACCGCAGACCCAAAAAGAGCAGACTCTTCTTATACTTCTGAGTTTAAAAAATATAGCGAAAATGGAATTGAAGCGGTACTTATTAATACCAATACCGATCCTGAGCTGCTTTCGCGTTTAACTCCTTTGGCTAAAGAAGAAGGACTGGAGGTACACGCCTGGATTATGGCTATGAACCGTCCCGGAGATAGTGTAGCATTGCAAAATCCAGAGTGGTACACAGTAAGTAGAGATGGAAATTCTACCCACGATACCAGACCTTATGTAGATTATTACCAGTGGTTGTGCCCTACGCGTGAAGAATCAAGAAATCATGTATTAGGCCTGGTAGAAGGTTTGTCTAAGGTAGAAGGTGTGGCTAGTGTGCACCTTGATTATATAAGATTTTCTGATATCTTTTTACCAATAGGCTTATTGCCTAAATACGATTTGGAACAAGAAGAGGAACTTCCTGAGTTTGATTTTTGTTACTGTGATGTTTGTGTTGCTGAATTTGAAGAAATTCACCACAAAAACCCAAGAGACTTTGAAAATCCTGCCATAGATATGGAGTGGAAACAATTCCGCTTAAACAAAATTAGAGATGTGGTTAATGATGCTTATAAAATTGTACACGACAATAATAAGCAATTAACTGCAGCAGTTTTTCCTTATCCTGAAATGGCAGATCATATGGTACGTCAGCGTTGGGACAAATGGGAAATTGACGCCGTTTTACCAATGATCTACCATAACTTCTATAATGAGGAGGTAGACTGGATTGGGTATGCCACAAAACAAGGGGTTGAAGATTTAAAAGGAAAAAATACCGACTTGCACACAGGAGTGTACTTACCACCTATGAGTGGAGAAGATGTTACTGAAGCCATTAAACTTGCAAAAGAAAATGGGGCTAAAGGAATTTCGTTTTTTGATGGAAATGCACTTACCAAAGAGCAATTAAAAGCTATAAAAGAAGCGAGTAAGTAGATGAAGAATTTAGGTTTGTTTTTATTAATGTTGTTTACTGTTTCTGCTATTGCCCAAAAGCATAGGCTAACAGAATATGTAAACCCTTTTATTGGAACCGATGGCCCGGGAAATACCTATCCCGGTGCCACCGTTCCTTACGGGATGGTTCAATTAAGTCCCGACAATGGCATTGGAGGCTGGGATCGTATTGCTGGTTATTTCTATCAGGATTCTATAATTAGTGGATTCTCCCATATGCATCTTTCAGGAACCGGTGCAGGCGATCTCTATGATATTTTAGTGATGCCCACCAATACTCGTTTTTCTAAACGAATTCCTGAGAATAATAATAAACCTTTTTCACATTTTAGCCATGATAAAGAAGAAGCTTCTCCCGGGTATTATTCGGTAGAGCTTTTAGATTACAACATTAAAGCAGAACTTACTGCAACCAAACGAACAGGAATACAGCAATATACCTTTCCTAAAGATTCCTTATCCCAAATTCACGTAGATTTGGGTTATGCGCTTAATTGGGACCGTCCAACTGAAACGCATATTAATGTAGTAAACGACTCGGTTATTGAAGGTTTTAGAAAGTCTACCGGATGGGCCAACGATCAACGGGTTTATTTTGTGATGAAGCTCTCTAAACCATTTAAAAGTTTTAAACTTTTTGAAAATGGCAACCTGGTTTCAGAAGAACAAATTACAGGAACCGATACCAAGATTATCCTGAACTATAAAACTACTTCAGGAGAACAAATAGTTTTAAAAACAGGTGTTTCTTCAGCAAATATTGAAGGGGCTTACGCCAGCCTGCTAACAGAAGCGCCTCATTTCAGTTTTGATAAATACAGGGCTCAAGCCAATGATATTTGGGAGCGTGAGCTGAAAAAAATAAAAATTACAACTGCCAATAAAGATCAGAAATCGGTTTTTTATACCATGATGTATCAATCTATGTTGGCGCCAACTCTGCTTAGTGATCCTAACGGAAATTACAAGGGGGCAAATGGCGAGGTGGAAACAGCTAAAGGTTTTGAGCGTTACGATACTTTTTCTTTGTGGGATACGTTTCGGGCAGCGCACCCACTTTATACAATAATTCAACAGGAAAAAGTGCCCGATTTTATTGAATCGATGCTTGCTCATTACCAGGAAACAGGCTTGCTTCCGGTTTGGTCTATGCAAGGAAATGAGACCAACATGATGCTTGGTTATCACGCCGTTCCGGTGGTGGTAGACGCTTATTTTAAAGGCTTTGAATTTGATGCCGAATTGGCTTATAAAGCCTGTAAGGCAAGTGCTATGGCCAATGACCGGGAAATTGATGTTTACCGGGAATTGGGGTATGTGCCGGCAGGTGAAGATAATGAAGATTGGAGTGTTTCAAAAACACTGGAATATGCTTACGACGATTGGTGCATAGCTATGTTTGCTAAAGATTTAGGCAAAACTGCAGATTACCAATACTTTCAAAAACGTTCCCAATACTGGAAGAATATCTACGATGAACAAAGTAGTTTTTTTAGGCCTAAAACTGAACAAGGGGAATTTGTAGAAGATTTTGTGGCAAAAGAGTATACAAAGTACTTTAGTGAAAGTAATGCCTGGCAATATTTTTGGTTTGTGCCACAAGATATTCCGGCATTGATAAAAGAAGTAGGTGGCGAGCAACGCTTTGAACAAAAACTGGATTCTATGTTTACCTATCATCCGCTTGCTACAGATAAACTTCCAATATTTAGTACAGGTATGATTGGGCAATATGCTCACGGTAATGAGCCCAGCCATCACGTAGCCTATTTATATAATTATTTAGACAATCCTTCTGAAACCCAAAAGCGGGTAAGGGAAGTACTTACAAGTCAGTATAAAAATGAACCGGCGGGACATTGTGGAAATGAAGATTGTGGACAAATGTCTTCCTGGTATATATTTAGTTCCCTTGGGTTCTATCCCGTAAATCCGGCACAGGGCATTTATATTCTTGGCGCCCCTCTTTTTGAAAGTGCCGAAATAAATTTACCCGGGAATAAAATGTTTAGTATAAAAACAGAAAATTATGCTCCCGAAAATATGTATGTGAAGAGCGTACACCTAAACGGGAAGAAGCTTGATCGTGCATTTATAACTCATAAAGAAATAGTCTCAGGTGGTGAATTAGTCTTTAAAATGACCGATAAACCCGAAAAGAAAAAATCTAAAAACAGAAAAATTAAAACACCAAAGCCAAATAAAATTTACTAATGATGAAATCTTTATCCTACCTACTTTGTTTAACAGTATTAGTTTTGTCGGCCTGTTCAGGGAACAATCAAAAGACTTTTTCAGAAGAGGAATTAAGCCTTATTCCCAAGCCTACAGAATTAAATTTAAAGGAAGGGAGTTTTAATTTTACAAAGGAAACCGGCTTTGTTTTAGAAGGAGAAAATCAACGTGATATTGCAGAATTATTAAGTGCGAAGTTTGAAGCTGCTGCAGGCTGGGAATTAAAAATCTTTGAAGAAAAACCGGAAGCTAATTTTATCCAGTTTAAAGAAAATAAAGAGTTAAATGATGAAGCTTATAAGCTCAATGTAAATGATAAGAGAATAGTAATTGAGGCTGCTTCTTATTCGGGTTTTGTTTATGCACTTGAAACTGTAAGGCAGTTGTTACCGCTTGAAATTGAGAGCCAGGAAAAAATAAGCGATATAAACTGGCAAATTCCTCAAATCGAAATAAGCGATGAGCCCAGATTTGAATGGCGTGGGTTAATGTTAGATGTTTCCAGACATTTTTTTGAGAAAGAATATATTTTCAAAACTATAGATAGACTGGCATTCTTAAAAATGAATACCCTGCATTTGCACCTGGTAGACGACCAGGGGTGGAGAATTGAGATTAAGAAATACCCAAAACTTACCGAAGTAGGTGGTTTTAGAGTAGACCAGGAGCATAAACACTGGGATGCCCGTAGTGAGAACAAGCCTGGAGACCAAGCAACTTATGGAGGTTTTTATACCCAGGAAGATATTAAGGAAATCGTTGCCTATGCCGGTAAACACGGGATAGATGTAATTCCCGAAATTGAAATGCCCGCGCATGTTACCAGCGCTATTGCTGCCTACCCGGAGCTATCCTGTACCGGTAAACCGGTTGCTGTGCCATCGGGTGGACTTTGGCCTATAACCGATATCTATTGTGCCGGTAAAGACGAGACCTTTGAATTTCTTGAGAACGTATTGTTGGAGGTAATGGAATTATTTCCTGCAAAATATATTCACGTGGGAGGTGACGAGGCAACCAAAACAGAGTGGGAAAAGTGTGAGGATTGCCAACGTAGAATAAAGGAAGAAGGATTAGCCGATGTAGAGGAGTTACAGAGTTATTTTATTCGCCGCATGGAAAATTTCCTTAGCTCTCATGACCGCATTTTGATTGGCTGGGACGAGATTTTAGAAGGAGGACTGGCGCCGGGTGCTACTGTAATGAGCTGGAGAGGTACTAAAGGTGGCTGGGAAGCTTCAGAGCAAGGTCATGATGTGATTATGACCCCTGGAAGCCACGTGTATTTTAATTTCTATCAGGGTGATTTTGATACAGAACCTATGGCGTTTTCTGGTTTTACCCCCTTAACCAAGGTTTACGAATTTGATCCGGTTGTAGATAGCATGAGTGTGGCCCAGAAAAAACATGTACTTGGTGGCCAGGCAAACTTATGGTCTGAGTTTATAGATTCGCCAGAGCTTTCAGAATATATGCTTTTTCCAAGATTGGCAGCATTGTCTGAAGTACTTTGGATCCCGGAAGAGGATAAAGATTGGGCAGATTTTTCTAGAAGGATGCAGGTAATGTTTAAGCGTTTCGATCTTATGGGTATTAATTATGCTACCAGTGCTTATTCTGTAACCGCCCAGAGTGAAGTTGATGCGAACTCAGGTGCTATTGAAATAGCTCTAAATACCGAGTTTCCGGATGCTGAAATTAGATATACATTAAACGATAAGAATTTAAATGCTTCTTCTGCAGTATATACCGAGCCTATTCAGGTAGATACCAGTAGCTTACTAAGAGCCGCTGTTTTTGAAAATGGAAAACCCAAAGGTGATACCCTGGTTAAAAACTTTCATTTTCATAAAGCCGTGGGGAAAGAGGTTACCTATAAGCCTATGTATCACGATAGTTATACCGGGGTAGGGGAAAATACTACGGTTAATGTGATTAGAGCTACCAAGAACTTCCACGATGGCCAGTGGCTTGGCTGGTTAGGAGAAGATATAGAAACTACTGTAGACTTGGGCGAGCTTACTAAAATTGAAAATCTAAAAGTTGGTGCTATGGAAAACCAGGGCTCTGGGATCTATTTTCCGGTTAAGGTCACTGCCTTTGCTTCTAAAGATGGAGAAAACTACACAAAGATTGGAGAAGTTTCCCGAGATTTTAAAATCAATGGCGCTATTGGTTTAAAAGATTTTGAAATCAATTTCGAGCCGCAGAAAGCCAGGTTTGTGAAGTTAAAAGTAGATGTTTATAAGGGCTTACCGGGAAAAGGTAGAGCCTGGTTATTTTTAGATGAAATAATTGTAGAATAGTTGTAAGCCTAAGTTTATAAAGGTGTTCCGTTTGGATAGATTTTTTAGCATTAAATCAAAAAATATTAAAATGAAAGTAAGTTTATTGTTCAGTACGCTTTTTACACTTGTTTTTACGGCAAGTACCTTTGCGCAAGAAAGAGAAGTCTCTTATGTAGATTTTGTAAATATTTTAATGGGAACCGATTCTACTTTCGATTTGTCTAATGGGAATACCTATCCGGCTATAGCCCTGCCATGGGGTATGAATTTCTGGACACCCCAAACGGCTGAAATGGGAGACGGCTGGGCGTATAAATATGATGATTATAAAATTCGCGGAATAAAGCAAACACATCAGCCCAGCCCCTGGCTAAACGATTATGCAGCCTTTTCTTTAATGGCAGTAACCGGAGATTTGAAATATGAAGAAGAAGAACGTGCTTCCTGGTTTTCTCATAAAGCTGAAACTGCAAAACCGCATTATTACAGCGTTTATTTAGCCAATTATGATGTTACTACAGAAGTAGCACCAACTGAAAGAGCGGCTCACTTTAAGTTTACTTTTCCAGATTCAGATAGTTCTTATATTGTATTAGATGCCTTTAATAAAGGATCTATGGTAAAGATTATCCCTGAAGAGCGTAAAATAATTGGATACGCCAGAAATAATCACGGGGGTGTACCTGATAATTTTCATAATTACTTTGTAGCTCAATTTGATAAGGATTTTGAAATTAAACATACCTGGAAAGACAATTGGGAGCTTCAGGAAAATTCTACTAATGCAGAAGCCGACCATGTAGGGGCTATTATCGGTTTTAAAACAAAAAAAGGAGAGGAAGTTAATGTAAAAGTTGCTTCTTCGTTTATTAGTCTTGAGCAGGCACAACAAAATTTGGATTCTGAAATTGGAGATAAAGATTTTGAGGAAGTAAAGGCCAATGCAAAAAAGATATGGAACCAGGAACTTGGTAGAATAAAAGTAGAAGGTGAGAATTCAGACCATATAGAAACTTTTTATTCAAGCTTGTATAGGGTTTTGTTGTTCCCGAGAAGATTTTATGAAATAAACAAAGAGGGAGAGCGTGTACATTATAGTCCTTACAACGGAGAAGTCTTACCGGGTTATATGTTTACCGATAATGGCTTCTGGGATACTTTTAGGGCTGTATTTCCTTTTTTTAATATGATGTATCCCGAATTGAATAAAAAGATAATGGCCGGTTTGGCCAATACCTATAAAGAATCTGGATGGCTGCCTGAATGGGCCAGCCCGGGACATAGAGGGGTTATGATTGGTTCTAATTCGGCCCCCATCATTGTAGATGCCTATTTAAAAGGAAATGTTTACCCTGAAGATGTTGATGTACTTTTTGAAGCAATACTTAAAAATGCAAATGTAGAGGAGGGGCGTCCGGTATCTTCTGTAGGAAGGGAAGGCGTTGATTATTATAATGAATTAGGCTATGTGCCCTACAATGTAGATATTCACGAAAACGCTGCAAGAACCCTGGAATATGCCTATGCCGATTGGACTATAGCCGAAATGGCGAAAGATTTGGGCAAAGAAAAGATTGCAGATCGCTTTTATAAGCAAGCTTATAATTATAAAAAACTTTTTGATCCTTCTACCAATTTAATGCGTGGAAAGAATGAAGATGGAACTTTTCAGGAGCCTTTTAATCCTTTAAAATGGGGAGATGCTTTTACAGAAGGTAATAGCCTGCATTATACCTGGAGTGTGTTTCAGGATGTTGAAGGGCTTATTGACCTAATGGGTGGGAAGAAGCAATTTACTCAAAAATTGGACACCGTGTTTGAAATGCCACCTAAATTCGACGATTCTTATTACGGCTTTACCATTCACGAAATAAGGGAAATGCAAATAGTGAATATGGGGAATTATGCCCACGGAAATCAACCTATTCAGCATATGATTTACCTATATAACTATGCCGGCCAGCCCTGGAAAACCCAACAAAGGATTAGGGAAGTACTAACTAAACTCTATGCCCCAACGCCAGATGGTTATCCTGGAGATGAAGATAACGGACAAACTTCGGCCTGGTACGTGTTTAGTTCATTAGGATTTTATCCCGTTACGCCGGGAGCTGATCAATATGTAATTGGTAGCCCGCTTTTTGATAAAGCAAGCCTACATCTTGAAAATGGTAAGAAGTTTGAGATTATAGCTAATCATAATTCCGAAGAAAACTTTTATATAGAATCTGCGTCCCTCAATGGACAGGAATGGAATAAAAACTATCTAAATTATAACGATTTAATGCAAGGGGGGACACTTCAGTTTGAATTATCCAATACGCCTAATACTAAGAGGGCTGTTACTAAAGAAGCGTTTCCCTTTTCTATGAGTTCAGATAAAAACTAATTCAATTTATGAAAAATATTATTTTTCCAGTACTGGCTTTTTTAGTTTCCGGTTTTATAACCGCACAAGAAGCCCCGGTAGATTATGTAAATCCTTTTATAGGAACTTCTAATTATGGAGCAACCAATCCCGGAGCCATAGCTCCAAGGGGGATGGCCAGTGTTTCTCCTTTTAATGTTGCCGGAAGAATAGACCTTAATCCACTGGAGAAAGATAGCCAATGGCTGTCTAATCCTTACGTTAATGAAAACCGGTTTTTAACAGGCTTTTCTCATGTTAATTTAAGCGGAGTTGGTTGTCCCGATCTTGGTGTGATTATTACTATGCCTACAACAGGGGAGTTGCAAACAAATCATTTACAATACGGGAGTACATACAAAAATGAAGTTTCAAAGGCTGGGTATTATTCGGTAAATCTTTATAAATATAATGTAAAAGCAGAAGCCACCGCGAGTACAAGAGTGGGTGTTTCCCGATATTCATTTCCGGCAGGAAAATCTAATATTTTATTGAATTTAGGTTTAGGACTTACAAATGAACAGGGAGGGATGCTTCGTGTTGTTTCCTCTAATGAGATTGAAGGAATGCGCACAGTAGGTTCTTTTTGCTATAATAATGCTGAAGCTGCTTATCCGGTTTATTTTGTGGCTAAATTTTCAAAAGCTGCTGATGAGTTTGGTGCCTGGAAAACTCCTTATAAATATGAAGGTGAAGAAGCTCAATGGATGGGCTACAATGGTAAAACCCGAATTAAAAAAGGGTTTACCCGGGAAGTAGTAGGTGATAGTATTGGAGCTTATATGACCTATAACTTTAAAGAAGCGCAAGAGGTAGAAGTTAAAATTGGCGTTTCTTATGTGAGTATAGATAATGCCAGGGAGAACCTGGAAAATGAGGTGGGAGCTTCAACTTTTGAAGAGGTATATGCTAAAACCAAAGAGGCCTGGAATGAAAAGCTTCAGGTTGTAGAAGTTGAAGGAGGAAGCAAGGATGATAAGACTATCTTTTATACGGCTTTATACCACACTCAAATTCACCCTAATATCTTAAATGATTTTAATGGGGAATACCCTGAGGTATCCACCGGGAAAATTGGTAAAACCAAGGGTACAAGATATACCACTTTTTCATTATGGGATACCTATAGAAATTATCATCAGTTAATGAGTTTGTTATATCCTGAAGAGCAGCTGCAAATGGTGAATTCTATGCTTGAGATGTACGATGAGAATGGATGGTTGCCGAAATGGGAACTAAACTCAACTGAGACGTTTACCATGGTAGGAGATCCTGCTGCTGTAGTGTTGGCAGATACATACGTAAGAGGTCTAACAGACTTTGATGTAGAAAAAGCTTATGAGGCTATGTTGAAAAGTGCACTTGATACAGTTAATAATCCTTTGAGGCCCGGTCTTAAATCTTATATTGATCTTGGTTATTTAGGCGTTGATGGTGGCGTTGCGGGACCGGTTTCAACAACACTGGAATATAACATAGCCGATTATGCTATTGCGCAATTGGCAAAAAGATTGGGGAAAGAAAAAGACTACAAAACATTTTTAAACAGATCTTTGTCCTACAAAAAGCTTTACAATCCAAAAACAGGCTTTTTACAGCCAAAATACAGTGATGGAAAATGGTATGAGCCTTTTGACCCGTTAGCCGGAGCAAACTTTGAAAAAAATGTAGGCTATATAGAAGGTAATGCCTGGCAATATTTGTTCATGGTACCACACGATATTAAGGGGTTAATGAAACTTATGGGTGGGGCTACTGCTTTTGAAGATAAACTTGATAAAGTTTTTGATGGAGGGCATTACGATATGGCCAATGAGCCCGATATACTTTACCCTTACCTTTATAATTATATTGAGGACAGTGAAGCTAAAACTTCATCAAGGGTTACTAAACTTATCAATGAATACTATACAAACAGACCCGCTGGGCTTCCAGGTAATGATGATACCGGGACGATGAGTGCCTGGCTGGTATATTCTATGATGGGCTTTTATCCTGTGACTCCAGCAGAGCCTGCTTATACGTTTACCAAGCCGGCTTTTGAAAAGGTAAAGATAAATCTTAACGATACATATTATGATAATGAAGAAATCATAATTAATCTATACTCTTCAGAAGAAGCATTAGAAGATAATCAAACTTCTAAATTTCTAAGGAATGAGTTTTTTGTAGATCATAAAACTTTCCTAAACTCAAAAGAAATTAATTTAATAAGCCCGAAGGATTAATTAAAAATTTTAAAAAACATACAATTCTTTTTATTTTTTATTCAAAATAGTTTGAGTTATAATTAGTGTTTTAACGTTTTAAACATGCTTTTTCTCGAAAAAAGAGCAAAATCGTTAACACTCTTGTAACATTTGGTTATATTTATATGTGAAAGGCGTTTTTAAGACGTGAAATTCTAACCAAAACTATTTTACACATGGGTAAAAAATTATTATTCCTGCTTGGATTAATGTTTTTTTCATTTAATCAGAACTTGATTGCGCAGGAGCAGACAGTAACAGGAACAGTAACAGATTCTGAAAACGGAATGCCTTTACCGGGAGTTACTGTACTGGAAAAAGGAACCGATAACGGAACCTCTACAGATTTTGATGGGAACTATTCCCTGGAGGTTACCGATGATGCTACCTTAGTATTTTCTATGGTAGGTTACGTTAAACAGGAGGTTTCCGTAAATGGGCGGGCTACGATTAATCTACAGCTTTCTCAGGATACAGAGGCTTTAGATGAAGTGGTAGTAACTTCCCTGGGCTTAACGAGAGAGAAGAAATCTCTGGGTTACGCTGTTACCGAGCTAGATTCGGAAGAAGTAAATACCGTAAAAGACTATAATGTTGCCAGCTCCTTAGTGGGTAAGGTAGCCGGTTTGGTAGTTAATCAGGCTAGTGGAGTAGGTTCTGGTTCCCGGATTACTATTCGTGGTAATAATACTTTAACCGGAAATAACCAGGCGCTGGTGGTTGTAGATGGGATTCCAATTGATGCTTCAGGAAATGAATCTGGAGGAAGTATCTTTAATAGCACGGTTACCGGTGGGGGAATTACAGATATTAACCCGGCAGACATAGAATCGATTTCAGTACTTAAAGGTCCAAACGCGGCTGCGCTTTATGGTTCCAGGGCCGCCAGTGGGGTTATATTAATAACTACTAAAAAAGGAACAAGAGGTGCTGGTTTAGGTATATCTATTAATTCTAATATTTCTATTGAAGAAACTATGTTCCTTCCCGATCTGCAAAATGAATATGGACAGGGGACCAATGGTGCGGTTTATTCAGATTTAGATAATTTTGGATCCAGCTCGTGGGGGCCATTATTAGATGGTTCGCAGCAATTGTACTATACCGGAGAGCAGAGAGCTTATACTGCACAGCCAGATAACGTGGAAGATTTCTTTGAAAATGGGATTAAAAGTATAAACACCATTTCCATGGATCAGGGGGGAGAAAATCATAGTGTAAGATTTTCTTACACAAACAATAGAACAACCTCGGTTATTCCGAATTCTGAACTTCAAAGCCATAACTTCAATTTAAGAGGACTTATAGATCTATCTGATAGGTTAACCTTAGATACTAAAGCCACCTATTTTACTCAGGAACTTGAGAATAGAGTGAATGTAGGTACAGAAGGGGTTTTGGCTTATGTATATAGGATGCCACGAAATACAGCTATCGATGATCTTAAAAGGTATAAGCCTTCCTTATGGTCTAATCCAGAACTATTTCCAGATGAATATGCCGCCATAAGTTATGCGGGCCAGAATAAGAGTACGGGTAATCCTTATTGGATGCTACAACAAGATACGAACGATGAACGTAGAGATAGGTTTTTAGGTTTTACAAAATTGAATTATGAGTTTAATGATTGGCTCTCTGCTTTTATTAGAATTGGTGGTGATGTAACCAATGTTAGAACGGAAATTATTCAGGATTATGGGCATCACTTTTTTTATGATGGTCGTTTAAATTTTGGTAATCGTAAAAATGTAGAAATAAATAGCGATTTTCTATTTACGGCAGATAAAGATCTTACAGAAAAGCTAAACCTGGTTGCCAATATTGGGGGAAGTTTATCTAAACGTACTTTTGAAGGGATGAGCGTTAGCGGAAATCAATTTAGGTTACCTTCAAGGGCATTTTTAAATAATACAAACGTACAAACCAGTACACATACTCCGTTAGGAATTAAAAAGATTAACTCATTATACGGTTCTTTTAGTTTTTCTTACGATGATTTTATGTATTTAGATTTAACCGCAAGAAATGATTGGTCTTCAACTTTACGTGAAGATAACCGCTCGTTCTTCTATCCCTCTGTAAGTTATTCATTATTGGTAAACCGCTTTATAGATCCGGATAGAGAGTTTTTGGATATGCTTAAGCTAAGGGCCAGTTGGGCAGAAGTAGGTAACGACACGGGAGTATACCAATTATACCAAACTTTTAGTGTGCCACAGCAGGGGTATTTAGGCTTAACTGTTTTAGAAGGGCCTAGCGTAAAATTAAATCCCGACCTAAAACCGGAAAGCGTTAAATCTACTGAATTTGGAGTTGAATTTAATATGTTTAAAAACAGGTTGTACGGGGATTTTTCAATTTATGAGATCGTAACCAATGATATGATTTTTAATGTACCTGTTCCTTTCGCAACTGGATATAGCTTCTTTAAAGAGAATGTTGGAGAGGTAAAAAATAACGGGTTTGAATTGATGCTTGGAGGTATTCCCGTGCAAAATGAAAACTTTAGATGGGATATTTCTGTAAATATGTCCAGAAATAATAACAAACTTGTAGAGTTAATTGATGGTTTAGATTATACCGTATTAAATAGTTTAGGAGGTCTTTCTGTGAGGGCCGAAGTTGGTGGCGGAATTGGTGATTTATATGGAACCACCTGGAAGACCAATGAAAACGGAGAAAGATTAGTGAATGCAGAGGGTTTCCCGATAGCTTCGGTGGAAAGAGAAAAGCTGGGGAATGCACAACCCGACTTTATTGGTGGTTTAACCAATACCTTTACCTATAAAAACTGGAATTTCAGATTTTTATTAGATGGTAGATTTGGCGGAGAGATTTATTCAGCCACCTCATCTTATCTTGACGGTGCCGGGGTATCGGAAAGAAGCCTTCAATACAGAGATGGAGGGATAACCGTAGATGCCATTAATGAGGCTACAGGCCAGCAAAATGATATTCAAATTACCGGTCAGCAATATTGGGGAAGTTATTCAGGGATTACTTCAAATTATGTTTACGATCAAACTAATATTAGGTTTCGGGAATTTGCTTTAACTTATAGGTTGCCGGGAGAGACTATCAATAATGTAGGCCTAACTTCTGCTTCTATAGGTGTAATTGGTAGAAACTTATTTTTTATCTATAAAGAAGCTGACGATATAGACCCCGATGCATCTATAGGTACAGGATTATCAGGCCAGGGTATTTCCCTTAACAACGCACCAACTATTCGTAGTCTTGGTTTAAATATTAATATTAAATTTTAATAAAAATAATTATGAAAAGAATATTAAAAACAATTAGCACAAGCTTGTTGTTGGTCTTTTTGCTTGCCGGATGTTCCGATTTTGAGGAGATCAATACAAGACCCGATGCATTTGGATCTGACGAGGTAAGTGCCAAATACTTTCTTACCGGGATTCAAATTGAACTTTATGCGCCCAACCGGTTTCCTTACTGGAGAGCACAGTTAATTCATGCCGACAGGTATGCAGGTCAATTCACTTTTGGTTTTAACGGTTGCTGGTGGTCTGGCTCATTGGGCTATAACTATAGTGCCGGATATACCGATGCTACCTATAATTGGATGGCTGGTTATGTAAGTAACCTAAGTGTGTATCAAAATTTTGTAGGTGAAGGTGGCGATTTGGAAAATCAGAATTTTTACGCCCTTGGTCTTATAATGAAAGGCCTTTATTACCAGATGTATACCGATACTTTTGGAATGGTGCCCTATTCAGAAGCATTAGACCCAGATATAATTACTCCAAAATTAGATAGTCAATCGGAAATTTACCGTGGAGTAATAGCCGATCTGGATCAGGCAATGAGCATTATTGGAGATCAAACCGAAACAGGGAGTGGTATCGAGTTTCTTGCAGAAAACGATTTGTTTTTTAATGGAGATATGCAACAATGGAAAAAAATGGCAAATACCTTAAAATTAAGGATGGCTTTAAGGGCACAGGGGGCACCGGGTGCAGATTTTGCCGAAACAGCTATTTCAGAAGCTTTACAGGCGCCGCTTTTAACAACCGAAATGGATAACGCGTTGATGGAAAAAGATACCGAGATAGACCAATTTGGAAATGCAGCATATGGCGATATTTGGCATAATTTCGGAGGAATTGGTTCCAAATGGAATGTTGGAAAAACTCTTATTGATTATTTAAGAGATAACAACGATCCCAGATTGTCTCGTTACGCCAAACCAATTAAGGGAGGAGAGTTTACTTTTACAAAACCGGCTGAAGGTGCAGGAGCAAGTCTTTTTGATAAACATGTTGAGTTTATTTTAGATGAACTTGATAACGCAGGAGTGGACTATACGAAAACTGGTTCGGGAGATGAATTTACCATTACGGTAGCTGATGATGAAGATTATTACGTGGGGCAGCCTTCCAGGTTAAATCCTGAAATCTATCCTCACGTTAAAAACGACTTGTTTTCTGAGCCGGCAGATTGGATTATTAACCCGAAAAATCAGGGACAGGAAATTTTCCCCGAGGTTGTATTTACCGCTGCCGAAGGTAACTTTTTACAGGCAGAGGCTATTATAAAAGGTTTTGGTACTGGTGATGCCCAAGCTCTTTATCAGGAAGGAATAAGACAGGCTATGAAGGTTTGGAGAGTTGATGAAAGCGAGATAGAAGCTTTTATTGCTAATGAAGAAATGGCACTGTTAAACGGAACCGATGAAGAGAACTTAGAAAAAATCGCCATTCAAAGGTGGATTGTTTCTTATACCGATGGGTTTGAAGCCTGGGCAATTGTAAGGGATACAGGTTACCCTGCCCAATTGGCAAATGGTGTTTCAGATTACGATATTTATTCGGCAGGAACCCTAAACGGGGAGTATCCACAACGAATGCGATATGGTAACCAGGAATATAATACAAATGGAGCTAATGTTGAAGCAGCTATACAGGAACAGGGACCAGACGAACAGGGAACTGAATTATGGTGGGCAGATTAGCCTAAAAATTTATTTAAAGAAAAGAGGGGAGACACCCCTCTTTTTTTATGCAAAAATTTCGGGTATCTCATTAATTTTAAATCCCCAAATACTAGGTAAAAAGAAATACACGAGTAAGCTTATTAGAAAAATAGAAAATAGGTTCATCCATAACCCGGTTTTTATCATGTCTGGAATTTTTAGATAGCCTGATCCAAAAACTACAGCATTTGGTGGTGTAGCAACAGGAAGCATAAAAGCACAGGATGCAGCAAGGGTGGCACTTATTAAAAGTAAGTAAGGATGAAGCCCCATCGCTAAAGCCATAGGCGCTAAAATAGGTAGTAACATGGCCGTAGTAGCAAGGTTAGAAGTGACCTCAGTAAGAAAATTAACCGTAGCTACAAGAATTAAGATCAACAAAAATAGTGGTAAATGCTGTAGGTAGGTAAGTTGTTCGCCTATCCAGGTGGCCAGCCCCGATTCACTAAAACCTTTTGCCAGTGCCATTCCTCCGCCAAAAAGTAAAATAATTCCCCATGGAATTCTTACCGCTTCATCCCAATTTAATAGAGGTTTTGTTCCTTTTCCTGACGGAATAATAAAAAGTGCTATTGCAGCAATAATAGCTATTATAGTATCATCTATGAAAGGTAGAAAGGGCTGAATTAAAAAGGATCTTGTGATCCAGAGAAAAGCGGTACAACCAAAAATAATAAGTACTCTTTTTTCCTGTTTGCTTATTTTTCCTAAAGACTTTAGGAGTTTGGTAATTTCGGCCTTTCCGCCTGGAAATTCAGTTTTATCAAACTTAAATGCAAAACTGGTGAGGTATTTCCAACAGATAAACAATAAGAAAACCGAGATAGGAATCCCCAACATTGCCCATTTTAGAAAACTGATCTCAATGTTATATAGTTCTTCAACTATTCCAGCAAAAACCAGATTGGGAGGTGTTCCAATTAGTGTTCCAATTCCGCCAATTGATGCACTATAGGCAATAGCCAACATAAGGGCTTTGCCAAAAACCATAGGTTCATTTTCCTCGCTAAAAGGATTGTTTTTTAATTGACTAATTATTGCGGTGCCAATTGGCAGCATCATTACTGATGTTGCGGTGTTGGATATCCACATAGAAAGAAATGCAGTGGCAATCATAAAGCCTAAAATGATGAATTTTATCTTGCTTCCAATCAGGTTAATGATATTCAGTGCAATTCTTCGGTGTAAATCCCATTTTTCTATAGCTACAGCAAGTATAAACCCGCCCAGGTATAAAAACACATATTTATGACCAAAAGCAGCAGTTGTGGTTTCAATATTTAAAGCTCCGGTTAGGGGAAACATGACAATGGGCAGCAAAGCGGTAACCGAAATTGGGATAACCTCGGTGACCCACCATAATGCCATCCAGATGGTGATGCAAAGAATATCAAATGCTGCCGGGGGCATAGATTCTGGAGCACCCAGTATTTGAAGTATAAAAAATAACAATGGCCCTGCTATTAAAATAAGGGCTCTTAAAAATTTATTCATTAGATAAGGTTCTCAAGGAGCTGCCAAGATATTAAATTTAATAAAATGGAAACTTTATTTGATTAAAACCTATTCTTTAACTTTAGTGCTTGATAATGGAGATTTGTCCCCATACTATCGGGACAAATCTCCATTATCGAAAAAATTTTAACTTATGAAAATGTTAGAAATTAAAACCGCTCTGCAAATTGCAAAACCAAAAGCTGAGGTTTTTGAATCAATCAGAGACCCCGAGAAAATGAAGCATTATTTTATCGAGGGAAGCTCCGGGATGATGGAAGAGGGGAAATCAATTAGCTGGAAATTCCCGGAATTTAATGAATATGTGCCTGTAAAGGTGTTGAAATTAGTTCCCTATGAGTTTGTCTCATTTGAATGGGAGGGAGCAAAAGATAAAATTCTTCTGGTTGAAATTAGGCTTGTGCAGATTTCCAATTCCAATACGCTGGTAAAAATAACCGAAGGAAAGATGGAAGCAGATGAGATGGGTCTTCAATGGTTTGGAAGAAATACCGAAGGTTGGGCAAATTTCCTCGCTTGTTTAAAAGCTTATTTAGAATTTGGAATTAACCTTAGAAAAGGTAGCTTCGATTTTATAAAAAAAATAAATTGATGTCTTATTTAAAAGAAGCCTGTGTAGAGAGTTTGGAGCAGGCCATAATTGCAGAAAAAAATGGCGCCAATAGAATTGAACTTTGTGCCAATTTAGAGTTGGATGGCTTAACACCTTCAAGAGAATTGATTGGTTTAGTCAAGTCTCAGTTACAAATACCGGTGCACGTGATGATTAGGCCCCGTGGAGGTGATTTTAATTATAATAGTGCTGAAATTGAACAAATGGCCAGTGACATTACTTTTTGTAAAGAAATTGGGGTAGAGGGTGTAGTACTGGGCATGCTGGCAAATGATAAAACTATAGCTGTTGAATCCGTTGAAAAATTGGCAATAATAGCAAAGCCCATGAAGTGTATATTTCATAAAGCTATTGATGAAACCCGCAATATTTTGGAATCGGTGAAGTGTTTAAGAGAAACCGGACTTATTAGTGGTATTCTAACTTCAGGCGGAGAAAGTACTGCTATAAAGGGGCTTTCTCAACTCAAGAATATACTACTGGAGGCTGGAGATATGCAGGTTATTTGTGCAGGAAAAATCACCGATGGAAATATCGAAGAATTACACCAAAAAATTGGAGCCAAAGCTTATCACGGCAAAAGGATTGTTCCGGGATTGGAAAAATAATTTATAATCTAACTTTTTAAGTTCCTGAGAAAAAAAGAAAAACCCGCTTCAATTAAGAAACGGGTTTTTTAATAGGTTGTTATGGCCGGGCCATTACATCATTCCGGGCATACCTCCGCCCATTCCACCTGGCATTCCGCCACCGCCTTTGTCTTCTTCTGGAAGATCAATAAGCGCGCATTCGGTAGTTAAGATCATTCCGGCAACAGAAGCAGCGTTTTGAAGGGCAACTCTAGTTACTTTCTTAGGATCTATAATTCCGGCTTTCATCATATCTACAAAAGTGTCGGTTTTTGCATCGTAACCAAACTCTTTTTTACCTTCAAGAACTTTATTGATTACAACAGAAGCTTCGCCACCGGCATTTTCTACGATGGTTCTAAGTGGAGCTTCAATAGCTCTAACCACTATCTGAACTCCTGTTGCTTCATCATCATTTTCAGCTTTTACTTTGGCAAGAACAGCCTGAGCTCTAACTAAAGCAACACCACCACCGGCAACAATTCCTTCTTCTACAGCCGCACGGGTTGCGTGAAGGGCATCATCTACACGGTCTTTCTTCTCTTTCATCTCAACTTCTGAAGCTGCACCAACATAAAGTACGGCAACACCACCAGCTAATTTAGCTAGACGTTCCTGAAGTTTTTCTTTATCATAATCTGAAGTAGTGGTTTCGATCTGAGCTTTGATCTGGTTTACACGTTCTTCAATTTGCTTGTTATCACCAGCACCGTTTACAATAGTAGTATTGTCTTTATCGATAGCTACTTTTTCAGCAGTACCCAGCATATCTATAGTAGCATTTTCTAAAGAGAATCCTCTTTCTTCAGAAATTACGGTACCACCGGTTAAGATAGCGATATCTTCTAACATTGCTTTTCTACGATCTCCAAATCCTGGAGCTTTAACGGCAGCAATTTTAAGAGAACCGCGTAGTTTGTTTACTACCAGGGTAGCAAGGGCTTCGCCGTCAACATCCTCAGCAATAATTAAAAGAGGCTTTCCAGATTGTGCTACCGGCTCAAGTACTGGAAGCAAATCTTTCATGGAAGAGATCTTTTTGTCGAACAATAAAATGTACGGATCTTCAAGATCTGCAGTCATTTTCTCTGAATTTGTCACAAAATATGGAGAAAGATAACCACGGTCAAACTGCATACCTTCCACCACTTCTACGTGTGTTTCGGTACCTTTGGCTTCTTCTACAGTAATTACACCTTCTTTTCCAACTTTGCCAAAAGCCTTGGCGATAAGATCACCTATGTGCTCGTCGTTATTTGCTGAAATAGAAGCTACCTGCTTTATTTTTTCTGAAGAATCACCAACTTCCTTTGTTTGCTTTTCTAAATCTTTGGTAATGGCCTCTACGGCTTTATCTATACCTCTTTTTAGATCCATTGGGCTTGCACCGGCAGCAACGTTTTTAAGGCCTTCTTTTACGATAGCCTGTGCCAACACAGTAGCGGTGGTAGTACCATCTCCTGCAAGATCATTGGTTTTAGAAGCAACTTCCTTAACCATTTGAGCCCCCATGTTTTCTAATGGGTCTTCAAGTTCAATTTCTTTTGCTACTGTAACACCATCTTTGGTTACGTTTGGTGCCCCAAAAGATTTGCTTATTACTACATTTCGTCCTTTTGGACCTAAAGTTACCTTTACGGCATTTGCCAATGCATCTACACCGCGCTTAATTCCGTCGCGAGCTTGAATGTCAAATTTTATATCTTTTGCCATTGTTAGTTATATTTTGTCATTTCCGTTAAAACGGAAATCTAATTGTTAATATTTATTTTAAACCTTTCCTTAAGCGGGGGAAAAGAAGTTTACACTATTGCAAGTATATCGTCTTCTCTCATCATTAAATAATCTGTCCCATCCAGTTTTAATTCTGTACCGGAATACTTTCCATAAAGTACAGTATCTCCAACTTTCACAGTCATTTCATGATCTTTAGTACCCTTGCCTGCTGCTACTACTTTACCACGTTGTGGCTTTTCTTTAGCTGTTTCGGGAATATAAATTCCAGATGCCGTTTTAGTTTCGGCTGCCTCGGGCTCAATAAGAACTCTATCTGAGAGCGGTTTAATGTTTAGTCCCATTTTTTTATAAATTTATTTAGGTTAATTAATATTTAAATAAGCGATAAGGCCTATTTCTAAAATTATGCCACCTCGTTTTTACTGCCATTTACCAATAAAAAATGCCAGCTTGTCATAAGCTGGCATTTGTAAATTGTATAAAGAATAAAGCCTTTATTGAGCGCTGTCAGATTCTGTTGACTGTCCTGGCATTTGTGCCGGTGGAGTTGTGGTGTTTTGAGGCATAGAAGCTTCGTCAAATACTTTCGATTCACCATAACCGGCATCGTCCATAATTGTTACGTTAGAAAGTAAAATAAGGACTAATAAAAGGGTAGCCAGGGTCCAGGTACTTTTATCTAAAAAGTCTCCGGTCTTCTTAACGCCACCTACTTGTTGTCCACTACCGCCAAAAGAAGAAGATAATCCTCCGCCTTTAGGATTCTGTACCATAATTACCACTACCAGTAAAAAGGCTACAATAACTATTAATGCTAAAAAAATCGTGAATGTGCTCATTCTTGCTTTGTATTATTTTCTTGTAATTTTTCGATCGCTCGAATTTGGTCAGCAAAGAAACCACTTTTTTCGGGATTTTTCAAAATTAATATTTTATATGCCTGAATGGCTTTTTTATAATTTTTTTGTTCTAAATAAACCCTTGCTAAAGTCTCTGTCATCAAGGACTCGGGTGGGGTGGCATTGGTTTCTGCAAGATTTGATTTATTGGTAGGCTGGCCGGGTTTTATTTTGGGACTTTTGGAAATAAACCTATCAATAAGTTCAAATTTTTTATGCTGAAGTTCATTTTTTTGTGATTCTTCTTTTTGTTTCTCTCTTTGTATGGGTTGTGCTGAAGTAAGCCTAAGCCATTCAGAAAAAGAATGCGATTCTGAAGCATCAAACTCCAAAGGTTTGCCTAATTTCAATTTATTATTCCCTGAATTTGTTTTTTGGGAAGTTTCAGCATTTTTTGGCTTTTCAGAAAACAGCTCCGGATCCATCACCTGTTCAGATTCCGATTGCTGCATTTTAATAGCTTCACCTATAGCCATGCTTCTTTTGGCAAAAACCTCTTCGGGTTCAAAAACCGTGATGTTTCGTAATTGTTCTTCCTGATCCTGAATTTGCCTGGCAATTTTATTCTGATTAAATTCTTTGGAAGTAATAAAATCGAATAACACGCTGCGGTTAGTGGTATAGGCAGCGGTTTTTTTTAGTGCGCTGTTGTAGCTAAATTCCTGATGTTCTTTTAAACCTTTTAACCTAATGGCACGGGCTGCCTGAAAATACGGGGCTTCTTGAATTATGTTTTCTAACGCAGTGGTTTGATCGGCGGTGATTGTTGCCGGCTGCTGGAGCAATTGTATAAATTCGGTTGTTTGCATAATTACCAATCGGTTAACGCAGCATTAAAAATATCCTGGGTTAAACGAGTATAGATTTCGTTTACCGCAGTTTCTAGAGTACCTCCAACTAGTTGGGCATTGGCAGGATAATCGTAATAAAAAGAAAATCTTCTTTCAAAATCTTTTTCTGGTTCCAGAGTGTTGTAATAACGAACATTTACTGCGATGGTTAGTCGGTTTTGCGCAGCCGTATTATCGGCTGTTGCAGTAATTGGTGCTACGTAAAAATCTATTATTTCACCTTCAAAAATAAGATCGGCATTACTATTTGCCAGGCTTAAATTGGTTTGGTTTTGAATAAGATCCTGTAATTGCAGGGTGAAGGTCCTGTCTATTCCGGGTTCTACCAAATCTGCCTGGTTTTGAAAGAAATTCACCTGAAAGGATTCTGCAGCACCGGTATCTGCACCTGTAAAGGAATAAATTCCACAAGATTGAAATGAAAAAATGAATAAGGCAGATAGAAGAAGAGCAAGTTTTTTCATAAAGTAGGGGACTAAATTACAGGTTGTATTGTTTTATTTTTCTATATAGGGTGCGCTCGCTAATGCCTAATTCTTCAGCAGCAGCTTTACGTTTTCCGTTATGTCTTTCCAACGATTTTTTAATAAGTTCCAGTTCTTTATCCTGTAAAGAAAGCGTTTCCTCTTCCTGAATTTCTTCAGCAAAATAATATTTATCTTTTTCCCTGTTGAGTTCAGAGTTAGGACTGTTTTGCGGAATTTGTAATACTTCCAGGTTTTCGTTGCTTAAAGCATCCAGTTCTTCGGCATCTATGTCTTCCCCTTCTTCATTATTGCCATATATTTTTTGGATAAGACTTTCGTTTTCATCCTGCACCTTTTGTGTATTTCCACTCTCCATTAGTTTTAAGGTGAGCTTCTTGAGGTCGGTAAGGTCGCTTTTCATATCAAAAAGTACCTTATAAAGAATCTCTCGTTCGTTACTAAAATCGCTTTCTTTCTTTTTATCGGCAATCACTGCGGGTAAATTGCTGCCAATATTGGGGAGGTATTCTTTTAAACGCTCTGGCCCAATGATACGATCTTGTTCTAAAACCGAAATTTGCTCGGCAATATTTCTTAGTTGCCTAATATTACCGCCCCAACGGTATTTTTGCAGTAAATCAACTGCTTCGTCCTGAAGCTTAATGGTAGGCATTTTATATTTTAGTGCGAAGTCTGAGGCAAATTTCCTAAACAGTAAATGAATATCGTCTTTGCGATCTCGTAAAGGAGGTAGTTTTATTTCTACAGTGCTTAATCTGTAATAAAGGTCTTCCCTAAAACGCTCTTTTTTAATAGATTCCTGCATGTTAATGTTGGTGGCTGCGATAATGCGAACATCAGATTTTTGTACTTTGGAAGAACCAACTTTTATAAATTCCCCGTTTTCCAGAACACGAAGTAACCTAACCTGGGTAGGAAGCGGTAATTCCCCAACTTCGTCTAAAAAAATGGTGCCACCATCGGCTACCTCAAAATAACCGCTACGGGTTTGAGTGGCCCCTGTAAATGCGCCTTTTTCGTGCCCAAAAAGTTCAGAATCTATGGTCCCCTCGGGAATTGCGCCACAGTTTACCGCAATGTATTTGCCGTGTTTTCTGTGGGAAAGTGAGTGGATTATTTTTGGGATACTTTCTTTACCAACCCCACTTTCTCCGGTTACCAATACCGAAATATCTGTTGGAGCAACCTGAATTGCTTTTTCTATAGCGCGATTAAGGCGCTGGTCGTCTCCAATAATCCCAAAGCGTTGCTTTACTGCCTGAATTGATTCCATATACAATACTATTTTTCCTATAAGGATATGTTCTCCTTATTTGAAATAAGCTTAAATTTTAGTTGTTTTCGCTATATCCTACTGCTTCGCCAATAAGCGTTGCGCTGGTGCAATCGTTTATTTTTACATTTACAAATTCTCCAACTTTGTAATTCTCTTTTGGGAAAACCGCTACCGTGTTTTGCGTTATTCGGCCGCTCCAGTGTTCACTGGATTTTTTAGACTCCCTTTCTATTAAAACCTCTACGGTAGCGCCAAGGAAGCGTTGCGTTCTATAGTGGTTATGTTCACGTTGTAGTTTCACTATTTCTGCCAGTCTGCGTTGTTTTGTTTTTGCAGGAACATCGTCTTTTAGTTTACGCGCAGCCATGGTGCCCGGGCGTTCAGAATAAGCATACATATATCCAAAATCGTACTTTACATAGTCCATTAAAGATAGGGTGTCTTTGTGGTCTTGTTCGGTTTCAGTTGGAAAACCAACTATTAAATCCTGGGAAATGGAACATTCCGGCATAAGTTCCCTAATATAATCTATAAGTTTAAAGTATTCTTCCCGGGTGTGAAGTCTGTTCATTTCTTTAAGCATCCTATTGCTTCCGCTTTGAACCGGTAAGTGAATGTGTTTACATATATTAGGATAAGCAGCCATTACTTCAATTACATCTAAAGTCATGTCTTGTGGGTTTGAAGTAGAGAACCTAATTCGCATTTTTGGCTGTGCTTCAGCAACTAATTTTAGAAGTTGGGAGAAATTAATGGCTGTGGCTTTTTGAATTTCAGAAGCATTTTTAAAATCTTTTTTTAAGCCCCCACCATACCAAAGATAACTATCTACGTTTTGGCCTAAAAGCGTAATTTCTTTAAAACCTTTGTCCCAAAGTTCGTTAACCTCTTCTATGATACTATGTGGATCACGGCTTCGTTCCCTTCCACGGGTAAAAGGCACCACACAAAAGGTACACATATTATCGCAACCCCTTGTTATGGAAACAAAAGCTGAAACTCCATTGCTTTGTAAACGAACAGGCGAAATGTCGCCATAAGTTTCTTCTTTAGAAAGGAGTACATTAATAGCATCGCGACCTGCTTCTACTTCGTTTATAAGATTGGGTAGGTCTTTATAGGCATCTGGGCCAACTACAAGGTCTACTATTTTTTCTTCTTCAAGGAACTTCTCTTTAAGACGTTCGGCCATACAGCCTAAAACGCCAACTTTCATCCCCGGGTTTGTTTTTTTAACAGCATTGTATTTCTCAAGCCTTTTTCGAACTGTTTGTTCGGCTTTCTCTCTAATAGAGCAGGTATTTACTAAAACAAGATCTGCTTCTTCAAGCTTTTGGGTGGTGTTAAAACCTTCTTTAGCAAGAATGGAGGCTACAATTTCACTATCGCTAAAATTCATTGCACAGCCATAGCTTTCAATGAAAAGCTTGCGATTATTTTCTTTTCTGGGCTCCATTACCAGGGCATTTCCCTGCTTTTTCTCATCTATTTTCTTCTCCATAATTCACAGTTTCCTTTTCAGGATTAAGAAGGGCAAAGATAAGGCTAAAACAGACTTCTGACAAAGTGACAGCAATTTTTTTAATTTTCTAACGCAACCATTTAGTGTTTTTGTTATCTCTATAGGGACTAACCTGATTATTATGAGAAATTTACGCAACTTTTATCTGTTTTCTTTACTCGTTTTAATGGCTTTATTCGCATCTTGTGAAAAGGAAGAGGCTGAGGAAGATTTTTATAATGTTGCGGTCCCTATTGTTAAGCCTATAGCTGAGTTTAGGGCAATGGTTGAAATTTCGGAGCCCAGGGCAATTACCCAGGCGGGTAAAATTTATGCTTATGGTAATTATGTTTTTATAAATGATGATTATAAAGGAGTACATATTATAGATAATACCGATCCACGAAATCCTGTGAAAATTAAATTTCTTGAGATTCCGCAAAACACAGATATCGCGGTAAAGGATGATATGCTATTTGCAAACTCTGCTATGGATATGGTGGTTTTTGACGTTAGTGATATGAATAATATTAAGCAGGGAGAGCGCATAGAAAATGTTTTTCCAAACCATAATACCCGTATACCGGCCAATGCGGCTTTTATGGATAGCGATAATTTTAATCCTGAAACCCAGGTAATAGTGGGATATCTTATGGAAACCAGGAAAATTGAGATGGCAAATGATAATGGATGGGTGGCAAACGACAGGGGTGATGCTTTTGAGTTGTCCAATTCTTTTGGAGGCTCGGGGACAGGAGGTTCTTTGGCTAGATTTAATATATACGATGATTATTTATATACTGTAGATCAATATCAATTGTCAGTTTTTAATATTTCAGCTTTAGAAAATCCTGAACTGATAAAAACAGAATGGGTAGGTGACGATATTGAAACTATCTTTCAAAAAGATAAGCATCTGTACCTTGGAAGTTCCAGGGGGATGTATATCTATAGTATAGAAGATCCCGCTGCGCCTCAGTTTAGGTCTGTGTTTAGCCATATCCTAGGTTGTGATCCGGTAGTGGTAAAAGATGATATTGCTTATGTAACCATTCGAGGTGGAAATGCGTGCGGACAGCAATGGAGTCAGCTTGATGTGATAGATGTAGCCAATAAATCCAACCCACAATTGCTGCAATCTTACGCGATGGAAAATCCGTATGGATTGGGTGTAAAAGATGACTGGTTATTTGTTTGCGATGGCAATGCAGGCTTAAAAATATTTGATACAAAAAATACCCCCAACCTGGAGTTAATAGATCACTTTCCAGACATTAACACCTATGACGTCATCCCTTTAGAGGAAGTGCTCTTAATGGTTGGGGATAATACACTCTTCCAATATACTTATAAAGGTAATGAGATCAATTTGCTAAATTCTTTTAGGCTCAATTGATTTTATTTGTTTGGTTTTTTAAGGTTACCCCACAAATCCGTGGGGTTTTTTTATGTTGTTCAGAAAAAACTTTTTATTGTGCGAAGTCTTGAATGAGGCTATTTTGCGGCTTATTTGGAGTTGTTTTGTGAAATGCTTTAGGTTGTTAATAAAAAATTGATATACTTTTGCAGCTAGAAAAAAGAGAGTTATGGCAAAGAATTTAGTGATTGTAGAGTCCCCTGCCAAGGCAAAAACCATCGAGAAATTTTTGGGAAAAGATTATAAGGTGGCATCCAGTTTTGGGCATATTGCCGACCTGCCTACCAAAGAATTAGGTGTGGATACCGAGGGCGATTTTAAAGCAAAATACATTGTTTCTAAAGATAAGAAGGATGTAGTTAGAAAACTAAAAGGCTTTGCTAAAGATGCTGAAATGGTTTGGCTGGCAAGTGATGAAGATCGGGAGGGAGAAGCTATTGCCTGGCATCTTGCAGAGGAGCTTAAGCTTAAAAAAGAGAAAACAAAAAGAATTGTTTTTCATGAAATCACCAAATCGGCTATTCTTAAAGCTATAGATAACCCAAGAGGGATTAATTATAACCTGGTAAATGCCCAGCAAGCTCGAAGGGTTTTAGATAGATTGGTGGGCTATGAGCTTTCACCGGTTTTATGGAGAAAGGTTAAAGGAGGTCTTTCTGCCGGGAGAGTACAGTCGGTTTCAGTGAGACTTATCGTTGAAAGGGAGCGCGAGATTCAAAATTTTAAAGCGGAAGCTTCCTTTAGAATTGATGCTGAATTCGCTACAGAGCAAGGAAAATCTTTTAAAGCTAAAATTCCAAAGAATTTTGATTCCCGTAAAGAAGCTGAAGCATTTCTTCAGGAAAACCTGGGGTCAGATTTTAAGGTGGCTGAGCTTACTACCAAACCAGCTAAAAAATCTCCGGCGCCACCATTTACCACTTCCACTTTACAACAGGAAGCCGCAAGGAAGTTGTATTTCTCGGTAAGCAAAACCATGACTATGGCACAGCGTTTATACGAAGCAGGTCATATTACTTATATGAGAACAGATTCGGTAAACCTTTCAGAAGATGCCAGAAAAGGAGCTAAAGAAGAAATTTTAAAAGCTTACGGAGATAAATACGCTAAATCAAGGCAATTTAAAGGAAAAACTAAAGGCGCACAGGAGGCTCATGAAGCGATTAGGCCTACAAATTTTGCCAATCATTCGGTAAGGGCAGATAGGGATGAACAACGCTTGTATGAGCTAATTTGGAAGCGCGCTATTGCTTCACAAATGAGTGAAGCTCAATTAGAACGTACCAATGTTAAAATTGAAGCTTCTAAACACGACAAACTCTTTACGGCTAATGGAGAGGTGTTGAAATTTGACGGATTTCTAAAGGTTTATCTAGAAAGTACCGATGATGAGGAGGCAGAAGAGCAAAATGGAATGCTGCCTGCTTTAAAAGAAAATCAGCCACTTAATAATAAGTATATTACCGCTACAGAGCGATTCACCAGGCCGCCTTATAGGTATACCGAGGCTTCTTTGGTAAAGAAACTGGAAGAATTGGGGATTGGTCGTCCTTCAACTTATGCTCCAACAATTTCTACTATTCAAAATAGAAATTATATTGAAAAAGGATCGGTAGAAGGTACAGAGCGCGAGTATGTGCAATTTGTGCTTAAAGGTGAAAATATTAAAGAAAACAAGTTAACTGAAACCGTTGGTAGTGATAAAGGCAAATTAGTGCCAACTGCTGTGGGGATGGTGGTGAACGATTTTCTTGTAAATCATTTTTCGAACATTCTTGATTATAATTTTACCGCCAAAGTTGAGCAGAGTTTTGATGATATAGCCGAAGGGAATGAAGAGTGGACCCATATGATGAAAGAATTCTATGAAGAATTCCACCCGCAGGTGCTGGATGTTGCCAAAAACGCTGAAAGGGAAGTTGGTGAAAGAATTTTAGGTGAAGATCCTGAAACCGGCAAACCTGTAAGTGTAAGATTGGGTAAATTTGGACCCATGGTTCAAATTGGTTCTGTAGAAGACGATGAAAAACCAAAATTTGCCAGTCTTGGGCCAGACCAAACCTTAGATTCAATTACATATGAAGAAGCGATGGACCTTTTTCAGCTTCCAAAAGAATTAGGGGAGTATAAAGGTGAAAAAGTAGAAGTGAACAATGGTCGCTTTGGTCCTTATGTGAAATTTGGGAAAAAATATGTTTCTCTTGAAAAAGGAGAAGATCCGTTAAACGTAGATTTTGAGCGTGCAATGGAGTTAATAAAAGAGAAAGAAAAAGCAGATGCGCCAATACACCATTACGAAGATATGCCTGTGCAGAAAGGCGTGGGGCGTTTTGGCCCTTTCTTAAAATGGAATGGTATTTTTATTAACGTAAATAAAAAATACGATTTTGATAATCTTTCTGTTGAAGATATTGAAACCTTAATTGAGGATAAAAAACGCAAGGAACGCGAGAAATTAATCCATAATTGGGAAGAAGAAGGAATTAGAGTGGAAAAAGCACGTTGGGGAAGATTCAATATTATAAAAGGGAAAACCAAGATTGAACTGCCAAAAACTACCGATGCAGAAAATTTGACTTTACAGGAGGTGCAGGAGATTATAGAAGAAAAGTCTAAGAAGAAAACCACTAAAAAGAAAGCACCTGCTAAAAAGACGGCGGCTAAAAAAACTGCTTCTAAGAAAAAAACGACTACCAAAAAGAAGAAATAATATATGGATTTAGACTTTCTGAGTCCCCTTTCTGAAGATTTGCTAAAGGAAATTGCCGGGTTTGGTGAGCATTCTTTAGGTAATTCCATAAAAAAGCATACTTTAGAAGAAGGTTTGCCAGATTTGGAAACTGTACAAGTTGCTGTTGTTGGTGTTAGGGAAAATCGCCTTGGTGATGAAATAGATTTTTTTGATTTTATAGAAGTCAGAAAAGCTTTTTATAGTTTGTATCCCGGAAACTGGGATGTTACCATTGCAGATTTAGGTGATATTGAAAAAGGCGAAACTGTAGAAGATACGTATTTTGCGTTACAGACCCTGGTAGCGCAACTGGTGAAAAAAGATGTTATTCCTATGATTTTGGGCGGAAGTCAGGATTTGGTTTACGCACAATACAGGGCATACGATACCTTAGACCAAATGGTTAATCTTGTGAATATAGATAGTCGTTTTGATTTGGGTGATGCAGAGAGCCCTATAAATAATAGGTCTTATATCAGTAAAATAGTTGTGAATCAGCCTTATAATTTGTTTAATTATTCAAATTTGGGTTATCAAACTTATTTTAATTCTCAAGATGAAATAGAGTTGATGGACCGCCTCTTTTTTGATGCGTATCGTTTAGGTGAGTTAAGTAATAACTTTAAATTGGTAGAGCCGGTAATGCGAGACGCCAATATGGTAGCTGTAGATTTGGCGGCTGTTAGTGCGGCTTCTTCGGGAGCCAGGGATATTGCTTCTCCTAATGGATTTGACGGAAAGGAAATTTGTGCGCTTGCACGCTATGCCGGCATTAGTGATAAAGTAAGCTCCTTTGGTATTTACGAATACGACAATATTAAATACGGAAACCTGGGAGGCATGTTAATGGCGCAAATAATGTGGTATTTTGCTGAAGGGGTTAATTATCGTACCAATGAGAATACTATTTCGGCAAGAAAAGAGTTTATAAAGTATCAGGTTCCTATAGATGATGAAGTGCTTGTTTTTTATAAAAGTCCGGTAAGTGGGCGTTGGTGGATAGAGATTCCGTTTTTGCCACACATAGATACTAAACTTAAAAGAAGCACGTTATTACCTTGCAGTGAGGAAGATTATTTGGAGGCCTGTAATCAGGTAATTCCTGAAAGATGGTACAAAGCAAAAAGGAAAAACGAAGTTTAAAATAAATTTACGCATTAATTTGATTTACTGTATTTTTAACCAAATTATTGTTTTTTAAAAAATAATTAGATAGGTTTACTGCCGTAAATTGAGATGTCTTAACCGAAGAAATACTATGAAGAAATTTATTTCGCTGATAGCTGTTCTAGCCATACTTTCAAGTTGTGGGCGTGGAGATCGTGGACAGTTGGTTGGTGCGAAAGGGGAAAAGTGGAATCCAGAAAAGCCGCTGGGGATGACATTAGTTCCCGGAGGTGCCTTTATTATGGGTAAGTCTGATGATGATATCGCAGGTCAACGAAATGCACCCCCAAAAACGGTGACAGTACGTTCTTTTTATATGGATGAAACCGAGATAACCAACGCTGAATACCGGCAGTTTGTAGACTATGTAAAAGATTCTATCGTTAGGACTGAATTGGCTATTATGGCCGAGAATATGGGAGAGGCAGAAGGTTCTGGCGGAATTGGTGACTATGCATTTTTAGATTCAGATGAAGCTAATATGACGCCATACGAAGAATATATGTTGAATACTTATGGGCAGGGTGGTCCATCAGATACATATGAAAATCGCAGGTTAAACAAGGATATAGATATTATTTGGGATACTGAAGATTACCCCGATGTTTATTATGCCGAGGTAATGGATATGATGTATATCCCTATGGAGGAAGTTTATAATGGACAGCGTACCATTGATGTTGAAAAATTAAAGTTTACCTATTCCTGGATGGATGTGCAAAATGCTGCCAGAGAAAAGGGAAATAGAAGTAATTTTATAAAAAGGGAAGAGATTTCTATATATCCAGATACTACTGTTTGGATTAGGGATTTTAATTATTCTTATAATGAGCCTATGCATAACGATTATTTTTGGCATAGTGCTTTTGATGATTATCCAGTAGTTGGGGTATCCTGGAAACAGGCAAGAGCTTTTGCGCAATGGAGAACTCTGTACCATAATTATTATAGAAGAGAAAAAGGAGAGCATAATGTACCCTCTTACCGTTTGCCAACAGAAGGAGAGTGGGAGTATGCTGCCCGTGGTGGCCTGGAAGGGGCAACTTATCCCTGGGGAGGTCCATACGCTAAAAACGATCGTGGGTGTTTTATGGCGAACTTTAAACCTCTGAGAGGAGATTATGCCGCAGATCAGGCTCTGTATACCGTAGAAGCAAAATCTTACGATCCTAACGACTATGGACTTTACAATATGGCTGGAAATGTTGCAGAATGGGTAGATTCTTCTTACGATCCGGCTTCTTACCAATATATGTCTTCAATGAACCCTACTGTTAACAATCCTGATGATATGAGAAAAGTGGTTCGTGGAGGTTCCTGGAAGGATGTAGCTTATTTCCTTCAGGTAAGTTCAAGAGATTACGAATATGCAGATTCAGCAAGAAGCTATATCGGCTTTAGAACAGTACAGGATTACCTCGGTACTGATGTGACCTTAAATCAACCAAACAACAATTAACAACCTATTAACCAGTAGAGAATCTAAATCTATTTTATTATTATGGCAAAATCAAATTCAAGTAAAAGAATAACCAACATGGTGTACGGTTTAGGTGCATCGGTTGTAATATTGGGAGCCCTTTTTAAAATTATGCACTGGCCTTTTGCAAATCCTATGCTTATTGCAGGTCTTGTAGTTGAAGCCTTTGTATTTGCTTATTCTGCTTTTGAACCAACCGATGATGATCTTGATTGGTCTCTTGTATACCCGGAACTAGCCGGTGGTCAGGGAACTCGTAAAACTGCCACTGTAATTGAAGACGACAAAGAAACACAAGGGCAACTTTCTAAGAAATTAGACGAAATGCTTAAGGAAGCTAAGATAGATGCAAACTTAATGCATAGCCTTGGAGATAGTATTCGTAATTTTGAAGGAGCAGCAAAGGGGATTGCTCCAACTGTAGATGCTATGGCTTCACAAAAGAAATATAGTGAAGAGCTTACCACTGCTGCAACTCAAATGGAAACATTAAACAATATTTATAAGGCTCAGGTAGAATCGGCCTCCCGTCAGGCAGAGATCAATCAGGAAGTTGCTGAGAATGCCGGTAAATTGAACCAGGAAATGGGATCACTTGCCGCTAACCTTTCCTCGTTAAACGGAGTTTATGGAGGTATGCTTACTGCAATGAACGGTACCCGTAGTATGTCTAATTAGTGATTGCATTACATTACCTGAAATCTAAATTATTAATGAACCAAACTAATTAGCACATGGCGTCTGGAAAACAATCACCAAGACAGAAGATGATTAACCTGATGTATTTGGTATTCATCGCGATGATGGCACTAAATATGTCTAAGGAAGTATTAACAGCCTTTGGTCAAATGAACGAGGACCTTGAGGAGTCTAATACTACCACATCACAACGTAATGAGATGGCAATGGCAGGTTTAGCCACTAAAGCCGAAGAACAACCTGCAAAATATGAGGAGTTAAAGGCAAAAGCAGAACAAATTAGTAGCCTTTCCGATAATTTATATAATACAATAGGTAGCCTTAAGGAGGAATTATTATCTGATTTTGAAGCTGAAGAAAAGACCAATTACGAGTCTATGGATCGTGCAGATAAGCTTGATAACTTGTTTTTTGCAAGCGGAAGGGTAACTCCTAGAGGAGAGGAATTTGTGGCGGCAATAGATAATTATAGGAATGAGGTATTAGCTATACTGGGTGATGGTTTTCCGCAAATTAGAAGTGAAATAGCAAAAGATTTTTCTACAGAAGAGGTGACCAATAACGAAAATGTGACTAAACCTTGGTTAATGTACAATTATCAGGGCTTCCCTTTAATTGCTTCGCTTACAAAATTAACGCAAATCCAGTCTGATGTAAGAACCACTGAAAATGATATTCTGTCTGCTATGCTTGAAGGACAGTTACAAAGCGATGTTTCTTTAACTAATTACCAGGCCATCGTGGTTCCAGATAAAACGGCTTTCTTTAGTGGAGAAAACTTTAAAGGAAAAGTTGTATTAGGTAGGGTTGATCCGACTTTAAAATTTGAAAACGTAACCATAAACGGCAATGATGTAGAAAGTACTCAGGCCGGTCAGGTAATGTTAGATTTTCCTGCAGGAAATGTAGGAGAAAAAGAAATTAATGGAGAGCTGCAATTTAAGGAAGGTGATTCTATTGTTAGAATACCTATTAAAAGTTCTTATGCTGTTATTCCAAAGCCAAATTCTGCCGTTATCTCGGCCGATAAGATGAATGTGCTTTATCGCGGTGTGCAAAACCCAATGACGATTTCTATTCCCGGGGTTGGAAGTATTAGCGCTCAGGCGCCGGGTCTTTCATCTGCCGGAGGGGCAGGAAACTATGTGATGAACGTTACCAACCTTCAGGCTAGAGAGGTAGCAATTAATGTTAGCGGTAAATTACCGGGTGGAGAAACTGTTTCAGATAGTAAAACCTTTAGAATTAAAGATATTCCAACTCCGGTTGGAACGGTTAGGGGAGAAGATGGTACGGTTAAAATGCAGCGTAATAGCTTAGAGATTTCTACTATTAGTGCAGATTTGCCAGACTTTGATTTTAATCTTAACTTAAATGTTTCAGGATTTAGTTTTAAAGTCCCTGGACAGCCTACCATCCGAGTTAATGGTAGTAAGTTAGATAACAACGCAAAAGCGGCCTTGAGAAGAGCAGGAAGAGGTGAGACTGTACAAATTTTTGATATTCAGGCCAGTATTGCCGGAAACTCTAGTTACAAGTTAAAAAAGGTAGCTCCTGTAATTGTTGAGTTGACAAACTAATAAAATTTAGAAGATGAGTTGGAGAGGATTTTTATTAAATACTTTGATGTTGGTTCTTACCGTAACATCTTATGGACAGGCTAATATCTTAAATGCCAATAGTCCGGAAGATATTGGGAAAAGAACTGAAGCTCAAATTCAAAGCGACTTAAATGATAAGCCGTTAGAGTATGGGTATGTTGAAGAACGAGATGTGTTGTGGTCTAAAATTGTATGGGAGAAGATAGATCTGGACGAAAGGGTTAACTTTCCACTATATTATCCAATAGATACTAATAACATTGGAAACAATCGTCGTGCTCTTTATGATGTTCTGATTGCTGCTATTAAAGACGGAAAGATTAATAATATTTATGCCGATTCTTATTTTAATGAAAAGCGTACTTTAAAAGATATCCAGGCAACGATTTCTAAAGTAGATACAACAGATCTGGGTATTGAGCAATATAATGCAGGAGAGCAGGTAGATGCGCAATTTATAGATCGTAGGGATCTTGGTGCAGCTGATATAGCCGAATATCATATTCGCGGTATGTGGTATTTTGATAAGCGCCAGGCAGAGATGAAATACCGTCTCCTTGGGATTGCACCGGTTGCTCCAGATGTTAATTTTATAGACTCAGGTCAAACAGATCTTGTTGAACTGTTCTGGATTTGGTTCCCCGATGCCAGAGAAGTTTTGCATGATAATAAAGCCTTTACCGGCAATAACTCAGGCCAGTCTGTCACTTTCGATCATTTGCTTAATTCCAGGAGGTTTTCTTCAGTAATATACAAAGAAGAAAATGTTTATGGAGATCGCGAAGTAGATGAATATATTGTGGATAATGCCTTTATGGAACTTCTGGAAGCCCAACGTATAAAAGAACAAATACGAAACTTCGAGTTAGATATGTGGAATTACTAATGCTGTAAAAACCATAATAAAATATAAAGCGTTCCTCCGGGAGCGCTTTTTTTATGCCTACCTAAAAGTGAATTTTAAATTGGTTTAATGAGCGGATTTTTTAATAGTAAACATTTATATTTTAATAAATGCCTCCTTTGATTTTTATGGCTGGTTTTTAATGGGAATGCTGCAAGGACACAATTTGCTTTAATTTTTTATTTTTGAAATATGTTAGATTATATAGTAGTTGGATTAGGTTTAAGTGGGTTGGCTATAAGTCGTAACCTGGAAAAAAGGAATAAGCAGTTTGTGGTTTTTGAGGACAGTTCACAAAGGTCTTCCCTGGTGGCCGGCGGATTGTTCAATCCGGTAATTCTAAAGCGCTTTACATTGGCCTGGAATGCCCATGAGCATATGAAAACCGCGATTCCTTTTTATAAAGAAATGGAGGAGCATTTACAGGCAAAAATTGTTTACCCCATAGAAATCTATAGGAAATTTTATTCGGCTGAAGAACAAAATAACTGGTTTGCAGCAGCAGATAAACCGTTGCTTTCTGAATTTTTAGACACTAATTTAGTTAAGAAAATCAATGCATGTATTCCTTCTGAGTTTTCATTTGGCAGGGTACGGCAAACCGGAATTGTGGATACCGATGTTTTACTAAATGAATATCGAAACTATTTAAATAAAGAAGGCAAAATTAAGTTTGAAAGATTCGAATACAATAAGCTTCAGATTAAACCCGATTCAGTGGAATACAATGGTATTTCAGCTAAACAAATTATTTTTTGTGAAGGTTTTGGAATGCAGCAAAATCCATTCTTTAACTACCTTCCGCTTCGCGGAAATAAAGGTGAATATCTCACAATTTATTCAGAAGAATTACAGCTACAGGAAGCGGTGAAATCTTCGGTTTTTATTATTCCCCTGGGCAATAATTTATATAAAGTGGGCGCAACCTATAATAGTAAAGATAAAGATCCGCGGCCAAGCAAAGAAGCAAGGCATGAGTTGGAAGAGAAGCTTTTAAAACTCATTAGCTGTAAATATGAGGTATTGGATCAGTCTGCGGGGATTAGGCCTGCCAGTAATGATAGAAAGCCAATTGTAGGACGGCATCCAAAGCATCAAAACCTTTATTGTTGTAACGGTTTTGGGAGTAGGGGAATCCTGATTTCTCCTATGGTTTCAGCCCAATTAATTGAATTGATTGAAGACCAAATTCCACTTCCGGCCGAAATAGATTTACACCGATTTAATAAAAAGCATTTTCCTGCTTAATTTTTGCCAGCATTTGGTTTGTAGTGTAAAAAGAAATTAATCCAGATATTTCGGGATAATCTTATAATTACAGGCATAAAAACCACCAGGGTTCCTATAATTGCCCAAAAGGACGTCATTAAATCACTACCCACAAAAAGATAAGTAATTATAAAGGCCGCCACTGCAAATGCAATTCCCACCGCATAACTTACATACATAGCTCCAAAAAAGAAAGAGGGCTCAATTTTATATTTAGTACCACAGTTAGAACAATGTTCGTGCATTTCAAAAACACGGTGTATTTTATAGGGATTGCTTTCTTTGTACATGCTTTCTGCATGGCAAACCGGACAGGTGCCGGTAAAAATACTGTAAAGTTTACTTCCTTCTAAAAATTTCATAATTGGTATTCAGGGAGTTATATGTATTTATGACTGTGTAGATTGGGCGTGAACATATTTTTTTCACATTGTAAATTTAGGCATATTTGCAAAAATAAAATATACAAATGCTTAATATTCATAACCTCTCTGTTTCTTTTGGCGGAGAATACCTTTTTGAAGAGTTAACCTTTAGGCTTGGTGCCGGAGATCGCGTGGGACTAATTGGAAAGAACGGAGCCGGAAAATCTACTATGCTTAAAATTCTTGCCGGTGAGCAGGAATATGACGAAGGCCAAATAGCAAGAGATAAAGAGTTAAATATAGGTTTCTTAAAGCAGGATATTGATTTTGAACAAGGGCGAACTGTGTTGCAGGAAACTCAACAAGCCTTTGAGGAAATAAAGAAACTCGAAAAGCAAATAGATGATATTAACCATCAATTAGCGACAAGAACCGATTATGAAAGTGATTCTTATACACAACTTATTCAGGATCTTAGTGAGATAACCCATACCTACGAAATTATTGGAGGTTATAATTATGAAGGTGATACCGAAAAGGTGTTACTGGGGCTCGGTTTTCAGCGGGAACAGTTTGATAAATTAACCGAGACTTTTTCTGGAGGTTGGCGAATGCGTATTGAGCTGGCCAAGCTGTTGTTGCAAAATAACGATATTTTGCTACTGGATGAGCCTACCAACCACCTGGATATTGAAAGTATAATTTGGTTAGAGAATTTTCTTAATAATTATTCTGGTTGTGTGGTTATTGTCTCTCACGATAAAATGTTCCTGGATAATGTAACCAATAGGACCATAGAAATTTCATTAGGCCAAATTTACGATTTCAATAAACCCTATTCAAAATACCTGGTTCTTAGAAAGGAGTTAAGAGAGCAACAACTGGCTGCACAAAAGAACCAACAAAAAGAGATTGAAACTACCGAAAAACTTATTGAGAAATTTCGTGCTAAGGCTTCAAAAGCTTCCATGGCACAATCGCTTATTAAAAAATTGGATAAGATAAACCGTATAGAAGTAGATGAAGATGATAATGCGGTGATGAATGTAAGCTTCCCGCTTTCTATACAACCCGGAAAAGTGGTGATAGAAGCCGAAAATATAGCAAAAGCTTATGGCAATAATCAGGTGTTAAATGGTATTGACCTTTTAATAGAACGTGGAAGTAAAATAGCTTTTGTTGGGCAAAACGGGCAGGGTAAAACTACCCTCGCCAAGATTATAATTAATGAAATTTCTTATGAAGGACATCTTAAACTAGGGCATAATGTACAGTTAGGTTATTTTGCTCAAAACCAGGCAGATTACCTGGAGGGTGAAAAAACCGTACATGATATTATGATTGATGCCGCCAACGAAAAGAACCGAAGCAAAGTTCGGGATATGTTGGGGTCTTTCCTTTTTAGGGGAGATGAAGTAGATAAAAAGGTAAAAGTGCTTTCTGGTGGTGAAAGAAACAGGTTGGCCCTTTGTAAACTTATGCTACAGCCTTTTAATGTGCTTATTATGGATGAGCCTACCAATCACCTGGATATAAAATCTAAAAACGTTTTAAAAGAAGCTTTAAACAGGTTTGAAGGAACCTTAATAATTGTTTCGCACGATAGGGATTTCCTTCAGGGCTTAACCAATAAGGTTTATGAGTTTAAAGACTCTAAGATCAAGGAGTATTTAGGAGACATTAATTTCTTTTTAGACCAACGTAAGCTGGAAGATATGCGAAGTGTTGAGAAGAAGGAGAAGGTTGCAAAAGTGCAAAAAGAAATAGCCGCCACTAACAACAAAAAGGCCTACAAGGATCAAAAGAAGATAAAATCCCTGAAAAATAAACTAAGTAACACCGAGTCTAAAATAACGAAGCTGGAGAAGGATCTTGAAGCACGGGATATGGAATTGGCTACAAGTTACGAAGAGGTTATGGCCCGTCCCGGGTATTTAGATAAGTATAAAAGCAAGAAAAAAGAATTAAACTCTTTAATGCAGGAATGGGAAGAAATTCAGGAGCTTCTTGATGATTTGGAATAGTTTTTTGTAAAATTTCAATTTTAAAATTAAACCAAATGGAAAGAATGCGGTCTTACAAACATGGATAAACGCAAAATCATTCTTTCTTTTATTGGAGTATTACTTATTGTTTTAGCAGTTTTTGGGGCAAAAGCAATTATTGACAGTAATGTGAAAAAAGTGCCGAAAAGCACTAAAGTTATAAAAAATGTATTCGTAGAAACTGTAGAAAACCGTAAGGTACCTATTGTGGTTCCTGCTAATGGAAATGTAACAGCACTTAAAAAACTGGAGCTTTTTTCGGAAGTACAGGGCATATTTCAGCGTAGCAGTAAAGATTTTAGGCCGGGGCAGGTTTATAGCCGGGGGCAGGTTCTTTTAAGTATAAATTCAGAAGAATATGCTGCCAGTGTGCGTTCAGCTAAAAGTGAATTATTTAATAATATCACTTCTATCATGCCAGACCTTCGGTTAGATTACCCGGAATCTTTCCCAAAGTGGCAGGAATATCTTACTAATTTTGATGTCAATAACTCTATAAAACCATTGCCAGAGCCAGATTCAGATAAAGAGCGGTACTTCGTTACCGGTCGGGGAATCGAATCAGCTTATTACAATATAAAAAACCTGGAAGAACGCCTTAGAAAGTTTACCATAAGAGCACCATTTGATGGTGTCTTAACCGAAGCTGCCGTAAATCCGGGTACTTTGGTAAGACCTGGCCAAAAATTGGGGGAATTTATAGACCCATCGGTATACGAATTGGAAGTAGCCGTGGCAAAAAGGTTTTCAGATCTTTTGAAAACGGGGGAAGATGTAAAACTACAGGACCTTGAAGGTAATCAAACTTTTAAAGGTACGGTAAGTCGAATTAACGCCAGGGTAGATAGGGCCTCACAAACCATACAGGTTTTTATAAGAATTGAAGAGCCCGGGATTAGGGAAGGAATGTACCTGGAGGCACAATTAGACGCGCGGGACGAAGAAAATGCCATAGAAATCCCCAGGGAATTGTTAATAGATCGTACCAAAGTTTATTTAGTACAGGATAGCGCTTTGGTTTTAAAGGAAATTAACCCGGTTTATTTTTCGAGTAATAAAGTGGTGGTAAAAGGCCTGGAAGATGGTGAGACTTTGGTTTCTGCTCCGGTTCCTGGAGCATACCCGGGAATGGAAGTGCAAATTCAGGAGAAAATAGACACTGCTAAAGCTACAGAACTTTGAGAAAGTTAATCAGTTATTTTATAAAATACGAGGTAGCCGTAAATATACTCATCCTTGCATTTGTAATTTTTGGTATTGTGGGAGTGGCCAGTTTAAACTCTTCTTTCTTTCCGCTGGAGGACTCCCGAATTATAAATATCAATGTAAACTACCCCGGTTCGGCACCCGAGGAAATTGAGGAAGGTATTATTCTAAAAATAGAAGATAACCTAAAGGGCCTTGTAGGTATAGATAGGGTAACATCTACAGCACGCGAAAGTGGTGGTTCTATTACCGTAGAGATTGAGCAAGATGAGAATATAGATGTTATGCTTACCGAAGTTAAGAACGCGGTAGATAGGGTGCCTAGCTTTCCCGGGGGAATGGAGCCACTTGTGGTTTCAAAACAGGAAAGGGTTAGGCCTTCTATTAGTTTTGCCATAAGCGGTGAAGATGTGCCGTTGGTAACATTAAAGCGTATTAGTGAGCAAATTGAGAATGATTTACGACAACTAGACGGTGTTTCGCAAATAGAAATTTCGGGCTTCCCAGAAGAAGAAATTGAAATAGCCGTTAGCCAGGACGATCTTTTGGCTTATAATTTAACTTTTGAAGAAGTTGCAAGAACCGTTGGAGCTTCAAATATTTTAAGTACCGGGGGAACTATTAAAACCGAAGCCGAAGATTATCTAATAAGGGCAAATAGCAGAAGTTACTATGCAGATGCTTTAAACGATCTGGTAATTAGGTCTTCAGTCACCGGGCAAACTACACGCTTAAGTGATGTAGCTGAAGTTCGGGATCAGTTTGGCGAAACCTCCAATTCTTCTTATTTTAATGGGAATATCGCCGTAAATGTAGCTATAAGCAATACAAATAACGAAGATCTTTTATCTGCGGCAAAAAAGGTAAAAGCCTATATAAAAGACTATAACGCAAAAGCCAGTAAGATTAAACTGGATGTTGTTTCAGACTCGTCTATCACCTTAAGTCAAAGAACTCAATTATTACTTGAGAATGGCGCGGTAGGAATATTACTTGTTCTATTATTTTTATCTATCTTTTTAAATATAAGACTGGCATTTTGGGTAGCCTTTGGCCTGCCTATAGCCTTTCTGGGAATGTTTATTTTTGCCGGGCAATTTGGCGTAACCATTAATGTGCTCTCTTTATTCGGGATGATTATTGTAATTGGTATCCTGGTAGATGACGGTATTGTTATTGGTGAAAACATCTATCAGCATTACGAGATGGGAAAATCTCCCATTCAGGCGGCCTTAGATGGAACTATGGAGGTTATTCCGCCCATTATTTCCGCTATTCTAACTACGGTTTTGGCGTTTTCTACTTTTTTATTTCTAGATAGTAGAATAGGAGAGTTTTTCGGAGAAGTGTCTACGGTGGTTATATTAACTTTGATAGTTTCCCTTGTAGAGGCGCTTATAATTTTGCCTGCACATATTGCTCATTCCAAAGCTTTGCAGGCAAGAAAACCAGAAGAAGATAAAAAGAAAAAGGGGCTTGCAAAACTCTTTATTAAGATGCGCGTTGTAAATCGCGTAGGAGATAATGCTATGAGCTATCTAAGGGATAAATTTTATAGCCCAATATTAAAATTTGTGCTCAGGCAACAAATATTAGCTTTAGGAATTTTAGTGGCGATCCTAATTCTTACTATTGGAGCTATTGGCGGAAACTGGATTAGGGTTACTTTGTTTCCCAGTATTGCCAGTGACCGTGTGAGTATAAGCCTTCTAATGGCCGAGGGTGTTAATCCTGAAAAAACAGATTCTATTATCTCTATGGTTGAAGCAGCAGCCTGGCGGGTTAATGAAGATTTTAGTAAGCGTCAAAGTGGGGATAAGGACGTAGTAGAGAATATTATAAAACGAGTTGGTCCCGGGAATAATAAAGCTTCTTTGCAAGTAAATTTACTTCCAGGTGAAGAAAGGGATTTTGGATCTCCCGAGATAACCAATGCGATAAGGGATGAAGTTGGGACTGTATATGGGGTGGAAAACCTTACTTTTGGTTCGGGTGGTAATTTTGGAGGTTCACCAGTTTCGGTGTCGTTATTGGGGAACAACCTCCAGGAATTGGAAGCTGCAAAAGAAGAGTTGAAGGAGAATTTTGAGAACAACCCGCTCTTAAAAGATGTTACAGATAATGATCCGCAGGGAATAAAAGAGATTAATGTTGAGCTTAAGGAAAGCGCCTATGCGTTAGGACTGGATCTTAATGAAGTTATGCGCCAGATACGAAACGGTTTTTTTGGAACTCCGGTACAGCGTTTTCAAAGAGGTCAGGACGAGATAAGGGTTTGGGTGCGTTACGACCTTAAAAACCGTTCCTCTATTAACGATTTAGACGATATGCGCTTAACAACCCCCGGAGGAGATCGTGTGCCATTTGAAGAAATAGCCAGTTATAAGATTATTCGTGGTACTGAATCTATAAGCCATTTAAACGGACTTAGGGAAATTAGGGTGAGTGCAGATATGGAAGATCCTAATGGAAGCTCAACGGAAATACTTGCAGATATTAGAAGCAATGTGATGCCAGAACTTTTGGCAAAATACCCCAGCCTTTCGGTTTCTTATGAAGGGCAAAACAGGGAGGCGAATAAATTAACCAGTTCAGCAAAAGGAGTTTTGCCGGTAGTGTTATTTCTTATTTATGCAGTAATCGCCTTTACTTTTAGAAGTTACAGTCAGCCATTACTGTTAATGATTATGATTCCTTTTAGCATTATTGGAGTAGCCTGGGGACATTGGATTCATAATTTTCCGGTAAATGTACTTTCAGCTTTAGGAATTATTGCCTTAGTTGGAATTATGGTTAATGATGGCCTGGTGCTTATTAGTAAATTCAACGTGAACTTGCGAAATGGGATGAAGTTTGAGAATGCATTGTATGAAGCCGGTCGTGCCAGGTTTAGAGCTATTTTTCTTACCTCACTTACCACCATAGCAGGAATGGCGCCATTGCTTTTAGAGAAAAGCAGGCAGGCTCAGTTTTTAAAACCCATGGCAATCTCCATTTCTTACGGAATTGCCATCGCTACTGTTTTAACATTGCTCCTGCTGCCATTACTTTTGTCTATCAGTAATAATATTAAAGTAGGCGGAAAATGGCTTGCCACGGGAAATAAGGTAAGCAATGAAGAAGTAGAAAGAGCTATAAAAGAACAAAAAGAAGAGAAAGCCCATGGAGAGGTCAGTTAAGCTAACTTTTGCAATCCTATTTTTTTTTATAGGGAATCTCCTGGCTCAGGAGAAAGAAGTTATTACAAAAGAAAAGGCGATTTCACTTGCGCTAGAATTTAATTATGGAATTAAAATTGCCGAAAATGAGGTTGAAATTGCTGAAAATAATAAGGGGATTTTAAATTCAGGTTATTTGCCCACACTCACGGGTAGGGCAGGAGCAGGATACGATTTAAACGATAGGTTAACCGAACCTGAAGATGGAGAACCATTACAGCAAGATGGGATAGAAAACAATTCTTATAACGCCTCTGTGAATTTAAATTATACCCTTTTTGATGGCCTGGGCAGGTTGTATAATTATAAAAGTTTAAAAGAGGAATATCAGCTTTCAAAATTACAGGCCCGGGAAACTATAGAAAATACCATGTTACAATTATTAGCTGTGTATTATGAAATCGCACGGCTTACTGAAAATGTAGCAGTTTTAAAAGATGTTTTGGAAACTTCAAAAGACCGAGTAACCAGGGCGCAGTATCAATTTGATTTTGGACAAAGTAACAATCTTGCGGTCCTTAATGCCAGGGTAGATGTTAATAACGATAGTGTAAACCTTCTACAAACACGGCAACAGCTTAGTAATACAAAAAGAGATTTAAACGTATTATTAGACCGCCAAATGACACATAAAGATTTTAGTGTGGATACTACGGTAAGCTTTATCCCAAAATTACAGCTGGATAGCTATGTTGCAGATGCCGAAGTTAATAATGTGTCTTTACTACAGTTAGATAAAAGTTTGGAAATTACAGCCTATGATATTAAAATAAGTAAATCGGGATACCTGCCTACCATAGACCTAAGCGGTTCTTATGGCTGGAATTACAACCGAAGTGCAGCAACGGCATTTTTTCCGGGTAGTAGGCAAACTACCGACGGGATTTCGGGTGGAGTTAGTTTAAATTGGAATCTATTTGATGGGGGGGCTACAAGCCTGCGCGTACAGAATGCTAAAATAAATCATGAAAACCAGCAATTACAAAAAAAGCAACTTTCGCTGGGAATTAGAAGGGACATTGCCAATGCCCTTGGTAATTATGAAAACCGATTATATATTTATAAGGTCCAGAAAGAAAATGTAAGGACCAATGAAGATAATTTTGAACGATCCCGGGAACAATTTAAACTTGGAAGAATTACTTCTATTGAGTTTAGGCAGGCCCAGGTTAACCTATTAGATGCCAGGACAAGTCTAAGCCTTGCAAAATACGATGCCAAGCTTGCCGAGTTAAGCTTGTTGCAGCTTACCGGTCAATTGTTGAATGTTGAATTGTAATATATGTTTGAGCACTTTTTTCAATGCCCATATTGCTGGGAAGAAATATCGGTTTTGCTAGATCCTTCGGTGAGGCAACAAATTTATATTGAAGACTGTGAGAATTGCTGTAATCCCATTGAGTTTGTGGTTTCATTTCACGAAAATGAGTTGCAGGCTTTTGAAGCCAATAGCATAGAACAATAATTATTTCTTTAGTTTTTAGTTGTTTTATATTAAAAGACCAGGCTAGTTGTTTGATATTCAGGTATGCAATATTTTTCCTGATTTTTTCTTTAATTTTTATTGAAAAAGCTTTGCTGAAACTTAAAAAACGTCTTATATTTGCAGTCGATATCGCGGGATAGAGCAGTAGGTAGCTCGTCGGGCTCATAACCCGAAGGTCACTGGTTCGAGTCCAGTTCCCGCTACTAGCAAAGACAAGGCTTCACAGAAATGTGAAGCCTTTTTTTATTTCACATAGTACAGAATAAGTACAGAATCTTAGTATTTTCGATTTGATATTTATTTTGAATTCAAATGATATTATTTTTTAGCAAGAAATAGTATTTTTCATTAATTTCATTTCTAGGAATACCTAAATCAATCGCTAGTTGTTGCCACAGACCTGTATTCTGTTCAATCGTATTCAAGAAAGAGGAAAAGTTTAGCAGGAATGACCAACTTGTTTTCAATCCTCAATACAACTTTAACACAACTTATAAATCCATTCAAAATTTTTTAAAACTAATCTGAGGACGATATAAAATTAGAAAACCGCTTAAGTGTGTTTTAAATGAATACATTTTTCTAAGCATTAGAAGCTTATGCAACAACGACCTGAATTGACTGTAACTTTTATTCTATATGCTTTTTGAAAATACTTGTTGCAATATGGCCACCAAAACCGAAAGTATTACTCATTGCGAAGTTTATTTGTTTTTTTTGTGACTGGTGCAAAGTCAGGTTAAATAAGTCCTTAAATTCGGGCTCAATATCTATTGAATTGATTGTTGGTGGAACAATATCACTCTGAATTGCTTTAATACAAGCGATCGCTTCAATAGCGCCAGCGGCACCTAACAAGTGACCTGTCATTGATTTTGTAGCGCTAATGCTTACTTTACTTTGTCTTCCGAAAACCCGTTCTATCGCTTTTAACTCGCTAGCGTCTCCTTGTGGTGTTGATGTAGCGTGTGTATTTAAATAATCAATTTCATTGGCAGAAATATGGGCATCTTCCAAGGCAGCCATCATTCCCAAATATGCTCCTTCACCTTCGGGGTGGGTTCCTGTAAGATGATAGGCATCTGCTGCCATACCACCACCAGCAATTTCCGCAATAATTGGTGCATTTCGTTTTATGGCGTGTTCGTAGCTTTCCAAAATGATAGCACCTGCTCCTTCTCCCATTACAAAACCGTCCCTATTTATATCAAACGGACGAGAAGCAATTTGTGGATTTTTATTTTGCGTCGATAATGCTCTAGAAGCATTGAAACCACCTATAGAACTTTCGGTTATTGATGCTTCTGAACCGCCTGTTATTATCATATCTGCTTTTCCCCAACGTATATAATTAAAAGCATCAATAATAGCGGTATTTGAAGTAGCACAAGCAGAAACAGTTGTGAAATTTATTCCACGAAGTCCATATTTTATAGAAATGATACCCGATGCAATATCAACAATCATTTTCGGAATAAAGAACGGATTGAAACGGGGTCTACCATCTCCTTGTGCAAATTCAGTTATCTGTTGTTGAAATGTGCTAATCCCACCAATTCCCGATCCCCAAATAACACCAATCTTATTCTTGTTCAATTCTTCAAAATTGATATGCGCATTTTTAATAGCTTCTTCAACTGAAATTAAAGCGTATTGAGTAAACAAATCATATTTTCTTGCTTCTGCTTTTTCAATATGGTCTAGTGGGTCGAAGTCTTTGAGCTCACAAGCAAATTTTGTTTTGAATTTACTAGCATCAAATCTTGTGATAGCTCTCGCACCGCTCCTCCCTTCAAGTAATGATTTCCAAAAATCATTTACATTATTTCCTATTGGCGTTAATGCGCCCAATCCAGTGATGACTACTCGTTTCATTTTAACTATTGTATTAAATTATTTATGATATTTTCTTTAATATTCCGAAAATCGTGTTGATAAGTAACTCGTGATAATTGCTCTGCACCAAGTATATTAGTAATGATCATAAGTGCTTTGTTTCTATCTGACATTTTATATTGAAAAACCCCCTCTTTTTTACCTTCTTTTAATGTACTTGTAAGCCAATTAAGAGTATTGTCTGTTAGTATCTTCAATGCTGTTTGTACTTCTGGTTCAAATGTGAAATAGTCATTTGCTAGTGAACCTAAAATGCTGATTTTTCCATCAGCTTTGGCCATTGTATAAACAGAGAGAAACTTTATGATTTTTTGAATCGAATCTATGTCCGTTACATTTTGTTTGAATTTCTCCAGAAGTATATGATGTTTCTGAATTACAGCCATTACTAAAGTGGTTTTGGTGGGGAAATGATAATGAATAGAGGCATTCTTTATATTTAACTCTTTAGATATATCACTAAAACTAAATGCATTACAACCTCTTTTTCTTATTAGAACATCTCCAATTGAAATAATTTTATCTCTTGTATTCATATTGCAAATATACATACCTACTAATAGGTAGGCAAATTATTTAACTTTTTTAATTTAAGATTGAAAAGTTTATGACGAGACGGGGGTATATATTCAATTTAAATGAGGCTCAAAGGTCTCAATTATATCGATTGATAATGTATATAAAGAATAGCCAATACGCTTCACTAAGCACATTCCCTCCATTCCGCAAAAAGCTACATTCCGGGCAAAGAGCTTCCCTACAAAGTCTTGGATACCATCCCCAATTTCTCCTTTCCATTCCGTTAACCCTTCCCGATGCTTTGGGAAGGAACACTCCATTCCCAATCCGAAATTGTGAACGGAGTCCGCTCAATCGGAATTCCATTATTCATTTGGTGCCGCTTCCTATGTATTGGTACTTCACAAAAACCTTTAGACCTACTCCCGCACCCTCACTGTTCCTCCCTTTTTTTGAAAGCAAAATACCAACATTTGGAAGTTGAACGGACTGCATAACCGGTCGTGCCTCCCTTTTATAAGTCCTTATCAATTCCAAATATTGAAAATGTATCAGCAACAAAAAAAGGTAACAGCGAGGGCGCTATGGGAAGTAAATCTAAAATGAAGCTTATGAAATCGTACAAGAACATAAAAAAGGAAGCGGCACCAAAAAAACAAAAAAGGAAAACGCTCAAGATATAATAAGTAAACCACTTCAAAAATAGAAACGCAAACTGTCTGAATAGTTCAGATAGTATTTTAATTAATCTTTAAATATTTTATTATGAGTACTTTAAAAAATCACGTACAGTTAATCGGAAACGTTGGGCAAGAACCAACCATTACCAACCTTAAAAGCGGTAAAAAAGTAGCCCGTTTTTCAATCGCCACAAATGAACACTACAAAAACAACAAAGGCGAAAAGGTACAGTCCACAGATTGGCACACCGTTGTAGCCTGGGGCAAGACAGCCGAGATTATCGAAAATTATGTAGGTAAGGGAAAAGAAATAGCCATTACTGGAAAATTGAGAACCCGCACCTATACCACCGATGACGGAAACCAACGCTATGTAACCGAAGTGGAAGCAAAGGAAGTCCTTTTGCTCGGAAATAAAAATGATAAGTAATCCTTCAAATTTAAGAGGGCGTTCCCTTGGAAAGTAGCGCCCTCTTTTAATTATTAACCCAATTAATAAGTTAACAATGAAAAGCAAAGTTAATGAAATAGCCATAAGTTACAGCGGAAGCACAAAGGCAAATTTGCTTCCCAAAGTAACCTGTTCCCAAAGTGCTGCCGATATAGCCTACAGCCAATGGAACAAAGAAACAATTGAACTGCACGAAACCTTTAAAATAATGTTGCTCAATAATGCCAATAAGGTAAAAGGAATTTATGAGGTTTCAAATGGAGGTATCACAGGTACTTTAGTGGATGTCCGCATTCTATTTGCCGTACTTTTAAAGAGCTTGACAACCGCAGTAATTTTACTTCATAACCACCCGAGCGGTACCTTAAGACCTAGTGAAGCGGACAAGAGCCTGACCCAAAAGATTAAAAAGGCTGGCGACTTACTTGATATTAAAGTCCTCGACCATTTGATACTTTCCCCTGATGGCGACTATTACAGTTTTGCAGATAATGGAATCCTTTAAAATCAAGCTTATGATTTATCTAAATTTTACAGACTTGAGCGAAGAGGCTCAAAACCGACTTTTGGAGAATTCCAAAAAGGATGTGGAACGAAAATTTGGGGAGGACATCCGCAAATGCGTAAGAAAAAATCACGCTTATTTTGAAACGATGATAGCCGAAGAAGCATTACGCAATTTGTATTCCTATACGTTTGTATTCAACATCTGATTTTCTAAACTTTATAGTCAAGCACCTCTAAATATTTGGAGGTGTTTTTTGTTTGATTAATTCCAATTCAATAAAAATCATTATCTTTATTTCGCTGAAATTCAGCATTCAATTTTACGTAGGGTTATCCATTTTTTGACTTTCGCCGATAACCATACCCATCGAAAAATTACATAACAGGAAATTATTTCCCTGAAACTGGCAATTGGCTTTTAGCCAAATTGTACGGAATTTTGTCCCGCTGGGCGGGACGAAAAGGAGTAGCAAGAGGGTAACACGCGATGCGATGTTTAGCACTCCTTTTTATTTTCAAATTACTGATATTCAGTAATTTGAAAAAATATAAAATTCCCGACCTCCTACAATTTGCGACAAATGCCCTCTGAACGCCCATTTTTAGGGAAGGATTTGCGACAAATCGGCGAATTATGGACTCATTTATCGGCATTAGGTTCAAAAAGGAAACGGCAAAACGTTTTCAGGAATTTTCAAGAACACACTTCAGATCACACACCGAAGCATTGGAAACAATGCTCGACTTTTTCTTCTATAACGAGATTTCTCCAAAGGAAAAATTGGGGCCTACAGGGAGGACGATCGAAGCTTCCCTAAAGAAACGTATCAATGCAGTCATTGCCATAATGCGGGATATGGAAAAGACACAGACCAAACCCACGGTCGCAATGATAGAATCTCTTTTTCAGACCGAAGAACCCAAAAAGAAGCCCTTGATTTTGGAAAAGAAAATCATTGAAGAAAAAAAGGAAGTTCGGTTCCGGGAAAAGCAAAACCATACTAACGAATTATAAATTTTTGAGCTATGTATATCACAATTACACCTCAAAAACTGGGAGGAAATTATTCACAAAGTTCAGGCGATTTTGTCGGTTATCTGGAGAAGGAAAACCAGAGTTTGGAACAGGAAGAAATGGAGCACTTTTTCAATCAATATGGAGATAAGATTTCCGTGGAAGAAGTGGTGAAGGATATCGATGGCAACGGTGCCAAACTCAAAAAGACCGAACCAAAATTCTATTCCATTACGGTAAGCCCTTCCAAATACGAACTGAACCGGTTACAGAACAGTAGCCAAGATTTAAAAAGATACACCCGTGAACTAATGAAGGATTATGTGGCATCCTTTAACCGTGAAATCAACGGAAGACCCATTACCATCGATGATATAAAATATTACGCAAAAATTGAACACCAACGCACCTTTAAGGGAACGGATTGGCAAATCAAGGAAAACCAACCATATGCAACGAAAATCCTTCAGCTTAAAACAGAAATCAGAAATATTGAAGAAGGGCGGGCTGAAGGCAATAGCAAACTATTGCAGCAAAAAATTGACCGATTGGAAAAGGAAGCCCCGCACCAACAGGACGGGAAGCGGATTGTTCAGGGGATGCCAAAGGCGGGAAACCAAAGCCATATCCATATCATCGTAAGCCGAAAGGATGCCTCCAACACTTTTAGTCTTTCTCCAGGGAGCAAACATAAGGCATCGGAAGTTGAGATGCACGGGAAGAATGTTAAACGGGGCTTTGACCGTGATAAATTTTTCCAGAGTGCGGAGAAGACCTTTGACCAAACTTTCGGTTACCAACGAAACTTTGTCGAGACCTACAAGGCAAGAAAGGATTTTGTTAAGAATCCGAAAGTCTATTTTGCATCGCTGATGAAACTGCCCATCAATGAAAAGGCGATTGCCTTTAAAATGATGAAGGAAAGTGGTGTTCCAATGCTGCCAAGCATTCCGGTAACACAGGCGCAATTGGCAATGAAAGCATTCAACCGACTGCGCCGTGGGGTGGAAGTGGCCATTAAATCAAGTTCCATAGGCATCTAATCCGAACGTATGCAAGTAGACAATCTCTTTACCGCTTTTTTAACCATTTGTCTGACCAGTGCCATATTTTATGGATTGTATCAGGTGTCCAAATATGCATTTTTTGCAAACAGCCTTTTTTTGTTTGCCCTGGCCTATTTTTTACAACCTTGGAACAATTTGGTTTTAGTTTTGTTAAATGTGGTCTGTCCGCTTTTGTTGATCAATACGGCATTGTATGCTTTCTTGCATAAAAAGGAGGTGCCAAAAAATGGCGACGATAGGTATCAAGTCGATTTTGCCACTACCAAGGGAAAGTTCAAACTGGACAATATCAAACGTGGAGCATCCATCATCGGTTCTGCGGGAAGCGGAAAGACCGAAAGTGTAGTGTATGGATTCCTGAAACATTTCCGGAAAGAAGGCTTTTGTGGCATTATCCACGATTACAAGGATTTTGAGCTTACGGAAATGGCGTATCCGCTTTTTAAAGATAGCGATATTCCATTTAAGGTGATTTCCTTTGATAAAACCATCCATCGGGTCAATCCTATTGCACCTCGCTATTTAGAGAACGAGGAAAGCGTGAATGAGGTTTCTCGGGTATTGATCGAGAACCTTTTGGAACAAAGGGAATCTGGAACAACGGGAACAACCAAATTTTTCAATGATGCTGCTGAAGGTTTGATTGGCGGACTCATCTGGAAACTGAAAACAACCTATCCAAAATTCTGTACCCTGCCGCATTTAATTGCTATTTATCAATACCTGGACACCGACAGCCTGATACAGTTTTTGGAAACCAATACCACATCAAGGGCAATGGCAGATGCCTTCATTAGTGGTAAGGATTCGGAACGACAAACCGCTGGTGTAAAAAGCACTTTAGCCAATGCACTCAAACGCATCAGTACGCAACGGATTTTTATGGTATTGTCCGCAGATGAAGTGTCGCTCAATATCAATAGTGAAGAAAATCCTGCGGTAATTTCAATCGTGAACAATCCAAAATTTGAAACATCGTATTCGCCAGTAATTGCTACCATTGTCCATACCATCACCAAACAAATGAGTGTGCGGAATTCCAAACCTTCTTTCTTATTAATGGAAGAAGCGCCTACTATTCGATTATTGAATATGCATCGTATTCCTGCGACTCTTCGAAGCTATAATATTTCAACGGTCTATGTGATGCAGGACAAGATCCAGAACGATATGATGTATGGTGATAAGGCGAGCAAGGCGATATTGAGCAATCTTTCCTATCAATTTTTTGGAAAGGTCAATGACCCGGACACCGCGAAATATTATGAACGTTTTTTTGAAATTATAAAAGACCCTACAAAGAGCGTGAGCCGTGGCCATAATTTGGATTTTGATACCAGGGTAACTACGGGTGAAAAAGAAATTCCAAAAATCAGGGCAGATATTTTCTTTCGGTTAAAACAGGGGGAGTTTATTACGTATGCTGATGGGATGGATAAGAAAGTTCAATTTAAGTTGAAGAAAATTTATCGTGAGATTCCCATAGAGCCAAAACAATATTCTCAGACTGATTTAGAAACTAATTTTGAGCGGATTTATGATGAAGCAAGGTCGATCTTTGAGTAGTTAATTTAATCATTAACAGGTTTTCCAAATTTGGGACACACTGTGTCCCAAATTCAAACTCATTTATAAGGTTGCAATTCTGTACCATATCTTTTAAAATTTGATTTTTTTTATATCTCCTTCATCGACAATGCAAAATTCTCGCATAATTTAATCAAAACTTTCTATCAAAATCAAACTAGCATTATCACTCCCTTCTTTTTGAAGTCTTTGGTCAATAGTTGAAATGAGAGCACCGGTTGACTCCTCTTTATTGAGTAAATATTGAAGCGTGTTTGGATCTATGATGTTGTGAACACCATCCGAACAAATAAACAATTTGTCTCCTTTATTCAAGGTGAGTTCGTGATAGGAAGGCACAGATTTCTGAAAATTACCTTGAATGGAACGGGTAACAATGTGATTGTATTTAGAAAAATTTACACTGTCATTTGAATTTTCAGTTTCAGAGAGCTCACTACTCAGATTATGTGATTTGCTTTCAAAGCAAAGCTTGCCTTTTGAATAATGAAGAATTTTCACATCTCCCACCCAAAACGTCTTAGCGGTTTTTTCTGAGATTAGTATTCCGCCAAGGGTAGATCCAAGTTTTGATTGATGTTGTTCTTGGTATTGGCGTAAAGCTAAGTTTGCTTTGTTTATGGCCTTATGGATGACATTTACGTTAAATTGATCGCTATTGGATAGGAAAGTAGTCAAGCTGTCAATAACCATTTCCGCAGCGATATCACCATTATCATAACCCCCCATTCCGTCTGCAACTAAATAAATATAAGAATCAATATTGATTTTTTTAGCCAATATTCGGTCTTGATTGGTTTCTCGCTTTCCGACATGTGATATTACTTTAGATTTCATTTATTTGTCGGTACATCCAATTGAACCATCCGTTTCAGCGTATCGAAAAAAGCTTGTTGAAAGGCACTATCTTGGGTGTGCAATTTGTACAGTTCCAATTCATTTTTCCGTTGTCTGGACAACACTTCCTGAATAATGCGACGTAAAGCAATATCGCTATTTTGCTCGTCTGGGTTTTGTTTAACCTTTTCTTCGAAGTCTGGGTGAGCTTCTACAAATTTCTGCAAGCTCAGCATTTTAACGCGTTGCTCCTCTGGGGTAGCATCCCAGCCGTGAAAATAACGTTCGTTAAAAGTTTTGATAATTGCTTCCAGTTCATCTTCTTCATTTTCTCCGTGAGCACCGCGAATACTTGAGTTCTGCGGATCGAGTTCCGAGTCACTTTCGTCCAAACCTATTTTTACACCTATTTTATCACGCTGTTCCAACCCATAGGTAGCCAAGTCAACGGCATCCAATAATTTGTCCAAATCATCTTCGTCGGGGTCCTTGACAATCATTTTTGGAATAAGGAACTTTAGGAACCAATATAACATTTCCCATTCCGGATTATTGAAATCTAAGAGTGCCGCCACTTGCCCATAAATTTTAACAAACTGCCGTGCCTTGATTTTATAATCTGCCTTTTGCTTTTGTTCCAACTGTAATTCCACATCAAAACGTGCTTGGGGTTTGCTCAAAGCTGCTCCCAAGGTTTCCGTATCGGCATTGGAAAAGAATAAGTCGTTGAACAGTTCCACTTCAGACCACTCATAAACACCTTCCTCATCCAGCATCATTTTGGCATCGTGCAGCACGTTTACATCTGTTGCACTGCTTAAAGTCGTTACTGTATAATAAGGATCAAAAGCTTTTTTTATATCATCCTTGTCATTGAAAAAATCCAACACAAAAATATCTTCGGTCTTTTTGCCCAGTTTTGGAGCAGACCGATTTAATCGTGACAACGCTTGCACTGCCATTACGCCCTGCAATTTTTTATCAACATACATTGCGCAGAGTTGCGGTTGGTCAAACCCTGTGAGGTATTTGTTGGCGACTACCAAAATACGGTAATCATCCATATCAAAATAACGCGCAATCTTGTCTTGGATATAATCGGGATCAGATGACTTGGCGGTATCCAAATGAGCGGGTAGGTTGTTGACAGATTCTTCGGTTAAGGAAATGCCGTCTACTTCTTTTTCTCCTGAAAAAGCGCATATGGCTCCAAATGAGTTTCCACGCTCTTCCAACAAACGTTGAATAGCTTTAAAATAACGAACTGCAGACTCAATACTCTGCGTTACGATCATCGCTTTAGCTTTTCCTTTTAGTTTTTTCTTTTGCACAAAGTGCTTTATAAAATGATCCAGCATCACTTCGGCTTTGGTATCTATGGTTTGCTGGTCTTTTTCAACAAAGGCTTTTAATTTCTTTTGGGCTTTTTTGGTATCGAATATGGGGTTTTCTTCAGCCGATTTCGTCAAACGGTAATAGCTTTTAAATGTGGTATAATTGTTCAGCACGTCTAAAATAAAGCTTTCTTCTATGGCTTGTTTCATCGCATACAAATCGAAAGGTTTAAAACTGCCATCTTCTTGTGGCATTCCAAACTTTTCTAACGTACTGTTTTTGGGTGTTGCCGTAAAAGCTAAATATGAAGCATTGGTTTGCATCTTTCGAGATTGCATTACCTGTGCTATTTTATCTTGAACATCTTCAGCTTCTTCTTGGGTTGGCTCTTGTCCAATAGCCCGGTTCAGGTTGTCTGCTGTGGTGCCCGATTGAGAACTGTGTGCTTCATCAATAATCACGGCAAAGCGCTTATTGCTTAAATCAGAAATACCTTCCACGATAAAAGGGAATTTTTGAATCGTAGTAATAATGATCTTTTTACCTTGCTCCAAGCTTTCTTTTAGACCACGACTGGAATAAGCAGGGGCTACAATATTTTTGACTTCCGAAAAACTGCGAATGTTTTCACGAATCTGCCGATCCAATAAACGTCGATCGGTTACGACAATAACAGAATCGAAAATAGGTTTGTCTATTGCTTTTTTACCAGCCGCCTGTTCATTTTCTGGATAGGCTTCTATCAACTGGTAAGCTGCCCAGGTAATAGAATTTGATTTTCCCGAACCGGCAGAATGCTGAATAAGATAACGAAAGCCCGTTCCATTATCACTCACGTGTGCCATAATTTTTCGTACCACACGCATTTGATGGTATCTAGGAAAAAATAAAGTACGTTTATTTATAGGGTCTTTAGACTTTCCATCTAAGCGCACAAAGTGCTGAATAATATTGGCTATGCTTTTTGGCTTAAATACCTCTTCCCATAAATAGGCTGTTTTATGACCAAATGGATTGGGCGGATTGCCTTTACCATTTTCGTAGCCTTGATTAAAAGGTAAGAAAAATGTATCTGTGCCGTTCAGTTTTGTCGTCATAAATACTTCATCGGTATCGGCAGTCATATGTACAAGACATCGCCCAAAATTGAGCAGGGTTTCTTTGGGATCACGTTGCTTACGGTATTGGTTTTGACCATGTAATCGGGCATTTTGACCTGTCCATTGATTTTTGAGTTCAAGGGTAATTAGTGGTAAACCATTGACGAAAATTACCATATCAATTTCTTCCCGTGGATTACTTTCTGAATACGGCACTTGGCGGGTTACGCTAAATTGGTTACTGTCAAAATCTTTGGCAACTCTTGCGCTACTACTTCCCAAGGGGAGCGGAAACAACAAAGTGAAGTGTGCATCATCAACTCCCAAACCTTTTTTGAGGACGTGCAACACCCCTTGTTTTTTGATAATGCGATCCAAACGTTGCAAGATTTTAAGTTTCCAATCGTTGCTGCGCTTGAGTTTATTGAGTTCTTCCTCCTGTGTACTTTCCAAAAAATCCCAAAACCGCTCGGTGTCTAGTGCATATTTTGAATCAAAATGAGAACGGTTGCCATTATAATACCCATTTTTTGTTCTGTATTCCGCATTGGCTTCTGAAACTGAAATGCCTTCTTCTTTGAGTGTTTCTAGTGAAACCCCGGTTAAGCATTTTTGAATAGCAGCTTCTAAAGCTTGTTCGTTGGTTTGGTTACTCATTGTAAATGGTTTTCGTTTAAGCTATATCTTAAAGTTGAAATATTGAACTTTTTAAATTTATATCTTACATAAGTTGACAGATTCTGTTCGTGTGTTGAAAGAAATATTTGAGTGTCCTTAAAATCATTACGTAAAACTTCTACAAACCCCGCTGTGTTCATATCATCCATTGACTGCACGGGGTCGTCAATTAATAATAGCTTATTTGATGAATATTTTTTATTTAATGCCATTGTAAAAGAAATAATTAATGCGGAAAGTTGACCATTGCTCATAGAAAATATAGCATCATAGGTTTTATCTGGGGCTGTAACAAACTTTATTTTATCTCTTTTATTTACTATAAACAGACCAAGCCCTCCATAAAAATCTTGAACTATTCTACCAGAATAAATATGGAAAAGCAGCTCTATATCCTTTATCAATTGATCATTATAAGATTTTAAAGATTCTTGAAGTGACTTTACTATCCTGTTAACAGTGCTTAATGAATTTTGACATTTAGATTTTTGATTCTGAAGCTTTTCAAGATCCGCATTTTTATTTTTTAAGGATTCATCTAGATATAAAGAGAAGCGGTATCTGATATATAATTTCTTTTTGTCGATATCTGTTATAGATAAATTCTCAAGAGATTCAACATTCCGATCAAAATATGAACTATAGATTTCTTCAAAGTATGACATTAAGTTATCTTCATCGAAAGTTATTTTTTGTAATTGAAGAAACTCTAGAAACCCATCAGGTTTATTTTGCTCGTCTTTTAATTCAGTAGATGTTGAGATTAACTTTGAATAATCAATTTCTAAAGTTTTTAGAATATCTTTTATCTCATCATCAAGTTTTTTAAAGTCTTTATTAAAAAAATCACTCTCAAAGTATTCTTTTTTAAATAAGAAATCTTCTTGAAAATTCTCTAAGACGCCTATTAATTCTTCAGCTTGATTTGATAAAAATTTATTCCTAAGATTATTTAATTCAGCATTCAAATCTTTATCAAATTCTTCTAATTCTAATCGCTGCTCTTCGATTTCTTCCAACAAAGCTTCTTTAGATCCCCAATCATAACCACATAATGGGCAAATACCATTTTCCTCAATGTTTATATGAAATTCATTCAAGTGAGATTTCAGATTATTATGAGAAGAAAGCATTCGTGCATAAATTTTCGAGGCCTTATCTGACCTCTCATAAGCTACTTTCAATTCATTTAATTTCTTCTCATAACTCGCTATAATTTGATCATCATCTATTTCATCTTTGATTTTTGTATCTAAATCATAATCATTATCCATTAATTGGGTAAATGAAAAGTCATCCAAGCCTTCAATTAAATTATCGATTAACAAAGATAGGTCTCTCTCCAAAAATATTTTTTCTTCTTCCTTTCTAAAATAATCGTAATAGTAAATCCTAGTGAGTGTCATTTCCTCATCTAAAACTCTATCTAGTTTTTTGTTATATATGCTTTTAAGAAAATCCTCCTTATTTTGGATTAAATTTTTAATCTTTGGAAGTATTCCCGCATCTTCTGCAAGAATTGATTCATAACTTGTTATATCAAAATCAATATCTTCGGAATCCCAATTATATTCTTTTTTCTCAAATAGTTTAGAAAATTCGGTTTTCTCTTCATTGAATATATCTTCTTTTATTGATTCAATTTTTTCTTCTAATTTATCTATTTCCTGTAAAAAAGAATCATCAAATTTTTTTAGTCTGTCCTTAATCAATTTAAACTTATTGATTTTCACCTCAAAGTCCTGTGTATTGAACAAATAGCTAATACTTTCCTGTTTATCCTTTTCGTTCCTTTTTAAAAGGTATAGACTATCTTCTTGCTCGATATAATTTAGAAATTCAAAATCATCTTTGTAATTAAGACCTAAAAATTCAGAAATGTAGTCATCACTTTTTCTATTATTTTCAGTTGGGATGTCTTCAAAATTTGCTAGAGCAAATAATTTAAAGGCATTAAAATCTAAATAATTATTAAGTTCATTAAATGGCTCTGTCTGTCTCATTAAAAAATAATCGACACCTTTATATTCAAATTGTACTTTTAAAGTAATTGGTAAGCCGTCTCCTTCATTGTTATACAATGGATTTTCTAGTCTTGTTTCCCGATTATCAATTAATTTACTTTTAAAATCGTCATACCTTCTTATTTTACCAGTAAAAATTAATTCCATAGCATCAAAAAAGGTGGTTTTACCAAAACCATTTGGACCATCAAAAACAATTAAAGAATTATCTTTAAAATCAAATTCTTTCTCCTTATAAACTTTGAAATTTTTAATTGAAAGTTTTTTAATCTTTATTCCCATTGTGTTCTTCTTTTACGATGCTTGCAAATAGATCTTCAAATTCAATATCTTCCAATTGACTTAATTTTACATCATCCAATTCCTCGTCTATTCTTTTAAAGGATTCATAGAGGTTTATTTCTTCCAATTTTTCATAAGACTCAGTAAACAAGCTATCTAAACCTTTTTCAATTTCTATATTTAAATTTATAAAAGGTAGTTTTTGTGAAATAGTATAAAGTAATTTATGCCAAGTGAAATCGGAATAGTTTTCTTTATAATCATTGAATACCTTCTCATCAGTTATTAATTTTTTAATACTTTCAGGATTCCCTTCTTCGCAATGTTCTTTCAGTTCTTTTAAGCTTTCTTGATTATATCCCAAAACATATTTTTTGAATTGAAAAGGATCTTCTTCAATATTCAAAACTTCTTTTTTCCACTCTTCATCTTCTGTCCTTTCATTTATTATCAAAAGAGATGTATTTTTATCAAAATCCTCCAAGTTCATTTCATTTTTACAAGTGTCAAACCATTCATCTTGTAATTCGAGTACTTTTTCGAGTGTATCCACCTCGACTACCAACCAATAGTAAATAATAGTTTCTTCTGACTTCTTTTTATAGAAAGTTAACTCTGAAACCTGTGTGGATTCAAAATCTTCCTTTATGAATATATCGTGTAATAATGATTTCATTTTATTTTTTTCTTTGCATTATTTAGTGATATGAGTCCAATATCATACCACTTAACAATATTATTTTTCTCACTATTTTGCTCTTCCTCTATTTCATTTTGAAGGTTGAGTTCATTTTTTAGACTTTCAATATCTATACTCGTGGTTATAAGCTTATTGGCTTCATAAGGGACATCAATATCTATATCGCTAATATTTTTATATATACGCTTACAAATCTTATATTTAGTTGCCTGGCCTGTGTTAATGGCTGTGGCTGTATACCTTAAATTATCAGTACCTTTCCAAGATAAGTTTTGACCAATTTTGCCAGATGGACGAATCAATTCTAATAAAATTTGAAGAAAAGCATCTTGAAATTCATCCTGTTGAACATTAAAATCTTTGAGCTCTTTTATTGTTTGAAGCTTGACTTTTCTGTTTGGTAATAAACCTTGAATAAAGGTTAATAAAGAATTTTTATCAAGGTCATTTATCTGTTGCAAATAATCGCTTAATTTTTCTCTTTCATCTTCGGTCAATATTTCTCCTCTATCCTCTAAATCCTCAGTCGTTTCAAGACAAAACTCACAATAATATTGATTTAAAAGCTCTTTCGTTAAAAATAAATAATAATCCTCGTTGTCAAGTGATTTTTGAGGATCAGTTTTTAGAATTATGTCAAAATCTTTTAGTGGTATTATGGAATGGTAGGCACCTTCTCGAATTTTCATATCATCTTTATGGTTTTTACTGTGAATTTCAATTATGCGTCCACTAATTATTGATTCTAAATTATTTCTAAATATTTGACGTATTTCTGTAGTATCAAAATGGTCCAAATTTTGTTTCCTTAAATACTCGCTTATCTCTCTTTCACATTTTTCATCAATTTCATCTAAAGGGCAAAAACAGTTACCATCATAATTATTGTAAATATCCATTTTTGGATGCTCTCTTTTTATTTCATCTACGCTCTTTTCATTTTCAGTTGTAAGATGAAAATATGCAGCTTCACAAGGAAAATCATCTATCCTTTTTTCTAATTTTTCAAAAGCTTCTTTATAAGATGAGTAGAGTCTACTTTTCATTGCTTTGACTTGATGAAGCGTAATTGGCCTTATCTGACCGTCGACCTTCTCTACTATTGCAAAATCCTCTAATGAGTCCAATTGTAAGTTATATTTCACATTATCCGAATCAGCATTTAATAACTTTAAAACGTGATAAAGGGCAACCTTTCCTTGATATATAAATCCACTCCAAGTTGCTGCGGCAGTATGGATATCATTTGGATCTATTAATTGACTTACTGCCATAACTTAACTCACTTTAATTTTACCCAACACACAACTATCAATTAAGCTTGCTTTGTATTCTTTTAATTTTATAATAGCCTGCTCTTGTTGCTTAACGGCTTGATTTATTTTTTCAGATTGCGCGTCAATATAATTGACAATTTTTTCTTGTTCTTCTTTAGGAGGGATTGGTATAAGGGTGTTTTTAATATAATCAGGATTTGCTCGTGGCATTTTAGAACCATAAGTGGATGAATCTATTTGATTGATAAACCTGAAGCTTAAAATTATATTTTTTAAAAATTTGTTTGTAAGATTGTCTGAGGAAATAAATGGTAGAAATTCGGAACTACAAAGACCATCGTGATCCGCTAAATATACCTTTGCTAAATAGGGTCTTAATTTACCAAATAATACATCTCCAGATTTGTAAACATTAGCTAAACCTTCGGATTCACTTTCTGTTTCTATTAATTTACCAGACCAAGACTCCACGTTCTCCATACCCAAGTAAGGAAGTTTACTTTCCCTAGCATACAGTTTATCATTTCTAATTTCTGAAACAAACTTCAATCGCTTCACTTCCCAATTTTCGGGAATTTTCCCAATCCAATCTACTCCTGAATTTTTCATAGGCACATTTTCATTCAAACCTCGTGTTACTGCATTTTGTATCAAAGCTTGCTTACGCTCTTTAAGAAACGTAATCATTTTTTCCTTTTGCGCTACGACGGTGTCCAGTTTTCCGCAGGTATCGTCTAAAAAATTGGCGATAGCTTGTTGTTCTTGTTTTGGGGGGAGAGGCATTAGAGAGTAGGAAAGTTGACTAAAACTTATGTTTTTTCCTTGTCTGATACCCACAACACTTGTTTGGAGTTCTGATATAAAACTAATACTCTTAAATAGGTATTTGAAATAGTTATCTTGAGTATTTTGCTTCCACTTTTTTAGCACAGTATATGCTGGACTAATTATTCCATCGTGAAAACAATATTCTAAACCACCTTGAAAAGAACGCAGGCTAATTGCAAAATCACCTTTAGCTATGAATTTAAAAGAATCTAAATTCCCAGAAGGCATTACAGACCTTTCTTCAATCCAATCTCTGGGAATTACACCTCTATTTTGGGTTACGGAAAGCAATTCTTCTTCAGGTTTGCCTTTTATTGAAACATCTCTAAATAAATATTTCATTTTTATAGCTTGCCAATCCTTAGGTATTTTACCCAGCCAATCTACGCCGCTGTCTTTATATGTCGGATAGGTTTTCATACGTTCACGCTGTTTAAAATATCCATAATCAAACCTTCACTTTCGGTTTCCAGTTCGCGTATGTCTATATCAATTTCATCCAGCGGGCGTAAGGGTTTGTGCTGATAGAAATACTTGTTAAAACTGATTTCATACCCAATTTTGGTTTTATCCAAGTCAATCCAAGACTCTTCCACGTGAGGTAAAACTTCCCTTAAAAAATAATCATAAATGGTTTCGTTTAAGGGAACATTTTCATAATCCCGTAAATCACTTTCACTCTCATAAATGGTGTAGGTGCCTTTGTTTCCGCTTGGGAAATACCCGAAATGCGAGAGTTGGTCTGTACTGCAATCCAAATGGGAACAAAGTTTTTCTAATTTTTCACCTTTTAAGATTTTGGTGGCTTTGATGACTTTTTCAGCTTCAGGATCGTAAACACTCACCGCATCCAAAATGGCTTTTTTCTGAGAGTTGCTTAGTTTGATCTCCAATTTTTTGAGTGCCTTGTTGACCTGTTTTGAAAATCGGTTAAAGTCCATAGACACTTCGTCTCCAATAGCTTCATATAATTTGGTAGCGGTATCGACCAAGAATTTAGCATCTTCCCAAGTTTTCTTTGCTGTAAGCTGCGTTTTCTTTTTTGAGCTCAAACTGATGTCATTAGCCTCACACCAGTTTAAGATTTCTGTTTTAATACTGGGCAATTCTGTATAAACCTTTTTACCAAAGGTTTTATAAGCATACTCCATTGGTTCTTGCAATTGGCTGTGGTAGCGTAAACTTTCAATAGCTTCTAATGTAAATTGAGACCGTAAGCGCTTGGGACGTTCAATAGTCACTTTATAATACCCAAAATCTGTATTGTTAAAAATTTTGCTTGCTAATTGGTCGTCTTCCTCTCGTTCTCTTGCTTCTGAATTGAGAAAAGTCTGGGTGATTTCTGCAATATGTGCCGGAGTAAATTCACAATTTTTTTGCCCCAGGTTTTTTCTTAGTTTTTGGTAAAGCGGTTGCGCATCGATGAGTTGTACTTTGCCTTGTCGTTCTTTGGTTTTATTATTGCTAAGCAACCATATGTAAGTGGTAATGCCAGTATTGTAAAATAGGTTATTGGGCAGTTGCACAATGGCTTCCAGCAAATCGTTTTCAATTAAATAACGCCTAATGTTGCTTTCCCCACTGCCTGCATCACCAGTAAAAAGACTACTGCCATTGTGAACACTGGCAATACGGCTTCCCAATGGACTTTGTTTTAGATTTTTCATTTTGGACACCATTTCCATCAAAAACAATAATTGCCCATCGCTGCTTCTAGGAATGGCTTTTTCAGTATCTGTTTCTTGCCAGTAATTGGAAAGTTGAATGGTAAAACGTGGGTCGATAATATCCTTTCCGTCTTTGATGTATTTCTGCTCACTGGCCCAGCTTTTTCCGTAAGGCGGATTTGACAGCATAAAGTCGAAGTTCTTTCCGGAAAATTCATCGGTAGAAAGCGTAGATCCCAATCTGATATTTTGCGGATCGTTGCCCTTAATCATCATATCACTTTTACAAATGGCATAGGTCTCGTCATTGATTTCCTTTCCAAATAAATAGACATCTCCTTTGGCTTGAATTGCACCAGCTTCATCTTTGATGAAATTCTGACTTTCCGTGAGCATTCCGCCACTACCACAGGCCGGGTCGTAAATAGTCATTACGGGTGGGAGTTGGTGCTTAACGGGTTCGAATACCAAATGCGTCATTAATTCAATTACCTCACGTGGTGTAAAGTGCTCTCCGGCTTCTTCGTTATTTTCTTCGTTGAATTTTCGTATGAGTTCCTCAAATACATATCCCATCCCCAAATTGGATAATGCGGGAAGTTTATAGCCATCGGGATCTTCTTTCTCAAATGGAGTTAAGTTAATTCGTGGTGAGGTGAATTTTTCCAGTACATCGAGTAATACATCCTTGGTGGCCATATGTTTAATTTGGCGAACCAAATTAAATTTTGAAATGATTTCCTTAACATTATCGCTAAATCCAAGAATATAGTCTTCAAAATTAGCTAAGAGAATACTCTGATTGTTAGAAGCAGTATCTTTTAGTAATTGAAGTGTCCATTTGCTGGTATTGTAAAATTCATAACCAGCTGCCGTTTTCAGTCCTTCAGATTCCAGCTCTGTAAACCCTGCTTCTACAGTTTGGAACTGGACTTCGTCCATTACTTCTTTCTTCGATGGTTCGAGTAAAGCGTCCAATCGGCGTAAAACAACCATTGGTAGGATAACATCACGATATTTTCCACGTACATATACGTCACGTAAACAATCGTCTGCAATAGACCAGATAAAAGCTATAAGTTTAGAATGCGAATTTTGAGTCATTTATTTTTCGTTTAATCCATTAACTATATTTTGAATGCATTGTAGCACGTCGTCATAGTTTAGGGATTTATGGGTTTCTATAATTTGATTAATCAGTTTACTTTCTTCTTTTTTATCGATTTCTTCGTTCAAGATTTTAAGAATGGAGACTACTGTTTCTGTGTGTTTTTCTAATAATTCCTTGCTATCCTTTCCTAAAAGAACCGCTCCTCCCGTAGTATTTTTGAATGGCTCTTGGCCATATACGGCATCATAATAATGGGTAGCAGCTCTTTCTTCGTGAATTGATAAGTAGTTTTCTAAAATAAAACCTATATCATCGGCATCTTTATTGTTACGCTGGTGGCGATCCTTCCAAGCGATTATTTTCAAAATGAAAATGCCACTGAGTGTTGCAATCTTGATTTCGGTTTCATCGTCTATACGAACGGGCAATGCAGCTTCATTAGCTGCTGTAAAACCTAAAACGGACATCGCTATTTCTTCGTTAGGAGGCCAAAATATTTTGTGCTCTTTTTTCATTATTTCTCCAAAAGGCACAATATCTAATTGGAATTTGTCTTTGTAAATGAAGCGTTGTTTTTGATCTTTATCTTTGGTGAAATTTTCAAGCTTTACAAGCTCCTTTTCAACACTTAACCATTGTTTCCAATTATTCACTGTAATTGCGATATCAAGATCATAGGTTAAGCGACCGGACTGCGCATCGTGTAGTTCCATAATGATATCCCTTGCGGTGGCACCGATCACAAAAAAAGAAATACCCGCTTCTTTGAAGTATTCTGTAAGTTCTACCAGAATAGGTTTCAATAGTGGATGCGTAAATTTCTCGCTAGATATACTGTAGTTCATTCTCTAGTATTTTTTTTGCGGTCTCGATATTTCTTCCATAGCCACTGTTTATTAAATCTGCATACACTAAAAGTGGAGGGGCGGCTTTGTTGTTAGTGTCGCTATCTTTCCAAAATTTTTGTAAGATTTCAACAGTACCGGTTTCACTTGGGATTAAACGCAGTGTTTTTGCGACTTGAGAAAGTTCTAAATCTGTAAATAGGGTAAATTGCTCGGGTCTTAAGTTGTTTGTATAAAGCGCTCCTCCTGGTTCACCTCCCCAAAGAATAGAACCATTTTCTGAATGTAAATTTATAGTGCGCCAGTTTTTTAGTTGTTCCTGATCTATAAAACGCATTCGTTTTCTGAGAATTCGAGGTCTAAGCGTTGCATTAAAATCGACCACCCAACGCTCTAATAATTCTCTTTTATTTTTAAGAACTCGTTTATTACTTGTTTTCAATAAGTAATTTAAGGCTTCAAGTTCAGCCATTACATTGCTTACCGATCCTACGGATACGTCAGCTCGTTCCGAAATTATTCTGTAAGAATCTTGAAGGTTTTCTGGTTTATTTAATAAATGAAAAATAATTTTTAACCCTGTTTCTTGAAAAGCTCGTGATTGATTTGTCTTATCTTTCTTTACATTCTTTTGACCTTCTACGAAAATCGTTAAATCCTTATGCTTTATAAACGCATTGCCGGCAACATCGATATAATTAATACCACGTTCCTTCAATTCCAGGGCTGCTTTTTTTGAAATATATTCAGCTATTAAAATAATAGGTCTGCTACTATTATTTTTCAGTTCTTCTAATTGAGATAAGATAAACCCTTGGTTAGATGTCCGAACAGCAGATTTGCTCTCTACGATAAACGGTGTGTTGTTTACAATCAAAAGTGCATCATAATCAGCTCTATTGCTATCTACCTGAATAGAAACTTTAGTTAGTTCTTCCAGTTTAGAAGCAGCCTCGTAGATGAAGTCGTTATTGCGATACATAGCTCTTTGTGTTCATTATTTAATTTTGTTCAGTGACAATGAACATTCAAATATAGTGAACGTATTTAAAAGAGCAAGCTAATTCCTAACAAATTTGATGAAGTAAGGGGATTTATTAAGAAGTAATGATAATTTTAAACGAGTTTCAAATAATGGAGGTCCTTTTCTTAAAGCTACTTTACAAGTAACCGAATTTTAAGATTAGAAGAAGCGCTATAGAATTTAATAATATCAGCTTGAAGAAAGTAAATCAGATAAATCTAAAATATTAATTTGATGAAGTGTAAATATTATAAATAAACTCAATAAAGAAATTAAAATAAAATAGAGAAAACCTATTATTATACGAAGATTAGTTATCTTATGAGTTATTTTTTTAAAATCATTTTTAAAATCGTCATAAATTACACCATATGATTTTTGAATAATTTCTTCTTCTTGTTTCACGTCTTTTCTTAAGCACTTAATATTATACGCAGTCATATTAAGAACAAGGAAAGCAATTATTGTATAGAGAAAATAAGCTGATAGAATTAAAATTAATAGTGCAGGTTGATCTTTCACTTTATAGCTTGCAAAAATGGTTGCACCAAAGGTTAAAGGGAATGAAATAACTTGCTTTCCTATTGAAGCTATGTTTTTGTCGATTGAATCGAAATACATTCCACGCTCTTCTTTGAATTCAGACTTCACTTTATCAAAAGCAAAATTTGAAACATAGATTTCATAATCTCTTTTTGCTAGGTTTAAAAGTGTATTGTGTTCTTTTATTATTTTATTAAACCTATTTTCTTCTTCAGTATTGTGAACTCCGGTTATTAGTACCTCTTTAAAAAATTGTATAAATTCCTTCTTTTTAAACTCCTTTTGAAAACGATTGAACAAATTATTTAAGTCAAGTTCTTGAAAAAAACTAACCTTTGGTAATTGATAACCTATATTAAATACGCCGTGGGTTTTACTAATAAGAGTAAACTGATTGTCAGTTTCACTAATGTATGGTGTGAACTCAGGAGTATTTAAGAAAAAAAATAATATCTGTTTGTATTCGTGAATATTAAATATTGCCTTATTGGTCTTGTTATAAGTGGCGTTAGGTTTTTTAATTAAGTAGCGCCCATCTGCAGTAATTATGACTATTGTTTGTAAAACAAAGTCTTCTTTCACCTTTTCATATTTTTGTAGGAAATCTTCTACTTTATAAAAAATACTTGTTTTGTTTATCTTACAAGAGGATAATCTAATTTCTAGAGTATCACTTAAAAGAGTATTTACATCATCAAAAATCTTTTCAGCTGCTTCTTTTAATTGAGAAAATTCAACCTCAGTTTTTAATATAAGTTTGCTACCATTATACTCAACTTTTTTATCCTTCAAGTGTTGTTGAGCTATAGTCTCTAAAAATCTATCAATATCCTTATTTCCAGTATTAATATTGTTCATATTGTTTCTGCATAGCTTCAGCTAAATCTTTAGAATTTATTATCACTTTACCATTTTTTATTTGTACTCCATCTTGGCCAAATTTATCATAATCTACATTTATGTTAATTCCAGGAACAGAAGCTTTTATGGAGATAAGTGTTTTCCATTTAGGTGCATCTCTTTTAAATTCCGAATCTATCGTTATACCATTGGAATCTGCAAAGTCTCTGAATGAGTTTTTGTTTTCCTCTCCATAGAAAGTAGAGCCCAATTCAAATAAATTTATACGCTTATCTCTTCTACTATTAACGTGTTCAAAGACAGCTTTATTGAATTCACTTCGCCCAAATAATTCTTTCCCATTTTCATCTAATGGTAATGGGATGGTTTTAATTATGTTAATCATATTTTCAGTGTTGACTGAATTTTTAATTAAACCTGCTGCTAAGATCCAGTCTTTAAAATATTCAGAAACTTCCCCATCTTGTTGAGTAGTAATCAAAGCTAAATAATTTCTGTCATCAGAATTCGAATTATAAATAGTAAAATTAAGCCGAACTCCCATAGCAATCTTTTCAATATTAATATTCTCAGTACTATCTAGAATATATGTTCCATTCTTCTTAATAATATTAATTCCAGATTTTTTTCGTAATAATATAACACCTAAATATCTTTGGTTATCGATAGTGTAGTCCGAAAATAAGTAGTACCCACCTTTGGCAAAAGGTTCTTTTTTTACTTTGTCTTTTAACAAGTCCAAAGAATGCGTGAAATTAGTAAATTTATCTTCAGAGGGTTCACTAATATATTTTTGGAGCGTAATGGTAAATTTATTTTCTTCATCCTCTTTAAAAGAAGCGTTTTTAAGGCTTGGACTTGTATTAATTGCTTTATGGACTTGTTCGGTTAGGTTTAAAGCAAATTCATTCTTTTCGAGAGGTTCCTTAGAATAATCAATTTCAGCCTCCATTTTTTTTGGTTCCTTTTCCAAATAATGAATAGCTATTTCTCTAATTTTTATTTCCATATAGTGGTTTTTCTAGTTAAAAACCACTAAAATATTCAAAATCAGGCTATAATTAAAAATTTTTGTTAAAATATTAAAACGGCCCTCTATCCTTCGGTCCATTATGGGTAACATTCCATTGACCATCTTCCTTGACCAATTTAAAGATACCAGGTTTGGGGTCGTAGGATGTTGAATACTTAATCCAGGTTATCTCACCTTCTTTTTGTTCATCCACGACCTTAAAATGAGATTCAGAATTTTTATCCTCGGTAAACATTTCTTGTATACTGGAAAGATTTGCATACCCGGATTTTGTAGTATATTCCTTTAAAGTTGTCTTATCACCGTGATAAAAGCTGTCAGCTACGATTTTGGCGGTTTCTGAAGGTGATAAATCTTGTTTTCCGGCACAAGAGAGAAATAATACTACTAAAGAAAAAACTGCTATTTTTTTCATAACAATGTTAATTTGGATTATTGATGAATCTATGCGAGACCTTTAATTTTAGGTTCCGTTCCCCGTTCTTCTCATTGAGCTCTATAACTGCCCTGCGATCATTTCCTATTGAGAATTTTGGCAATATGTAAACCAACCTCACTGTTTCGTTTTCTTTTACTTTTGAGGGCAAATTATATTTAAAAACTGGTTCTTGATAAAGTCGTTGTAAAGACTTCTTTTTGCCCTTTTTTCTTGTCTCAACCGATAATTTCAGGAAGTTGAGGTCATAATCCAATGAAGATTTGTTTTCAACCTGAATTACGAAATAAAGTTCCTCCTTGTCAAAAACAATATTTTCAACACTTAATATGACGCCTTCGTTCCTTTTTTTGAGTCGCCCAATCCGTTGTTTTCGATTATTTAGATAAGAACAAAATTCATTGTAATAATAGGTTCTGTTATCTATTGTGTCTTCACGTTTAACAATAGTAGTTGAATCAGCAACAATAGGTTTTTCATTACCGATGCTTTTAGACGTTGGTATAAAATAATTCAGCCGATCCAGCTTTTTCCTATACTTTACAATATACGAAAAAACAGAACCATTTTTGTTGACTACCAAAAGATTGCTTTCTTTTCCGGGCTTTGCCTGGAGCAATCCGAAATATTGTCCTTTGTCACGGTTATAGGTAAAGACAAAGTTTTCAGATCCTGTTATTCCTTGGCGGATAGGTTCTGGGAAGAACAATGCTACATTTTTTTGATCATTCGCATAAATGGTATCAAGTCGAAAAGATGTTTGTGCTGTAGTAAGAATTGTACCAAACAGGAATATTGAGATAAGAATAAAATTTTTCATAAGAATAGGTTTAATGTTTTGAGTCTATAATTTAGGTTTAAGGATGAGCCTGTAATTGTTAAGCACGGTGACCTTAATATTGCGGTTATTGCGCTGGAATATCTTTTTAAAACCACCTACTTGTGGCACACCGGCAATATTGATATCATCCACCATATCACCGATAACCTCAGTTGAAACCTGGGCGCGAAAGTTGTTTTCTACATAAACCCCTTCGTTTCCGTCTTGAAGATCGAAGGCTTTTAATTTGGTTGGATGATTCTTGATATTTTCGATTTCTATTAAAACCCGGTTGGGCTGAAAACTAATAAAACCGTAGATAGGGGTGTTTTTTGGAATCTGTTTGCTGTTAATGGTAGCGGCTTTGGTCAAGCGCATCCGTAAACGGGAATTGGCTTTGACCACTTGGTCGCCATCCACAACTGCATAAATCAAGGCATCGGTACTACCGGAAACTGAAATATCACTTTCTTTCGGATCTGAGGCAAAGAACAACTGATGTTCCAGTCCCATTTCTTTAGCAGCAATTTTTTGTTCCGCTTTTATTTCTGCAGAGTCCACAACCTTTTCAACCTTGGGAGAAGCTTTCCTATCACCAATATGCTGATAATTTTGTTTGGAATACTTGATTTTCCCTGCGGAGTAGATACTATCCACAATACGTTCTTTTTCATTTTCGGCGAAGTCCTCATCGTAAAAACCAAGGGAATCAATCAGTTTTTCGTCATAGATGCTGGGGGCATTGGTTTCACGTACTTCTTTTAGGTCGTTGATGGCATCCAGTTTGGAATCATATTCCTTTTGGTCTTCTTCCAGTGCAGGAACCGATGTTTCTTTTAGGTTTGTATCTTCACTTTTATCATCGCCCATTACCATAATAGAATAGGAGATCAGGAAAATGACTACTACGGCGAGTACTGCCGCAAAAACTATTTTATTTTTTTCTATCTTCATAATCATTGGTTTTTTAAATACCCATTATCGGTTTTCATCGTTTAGTTTTTTAAGCGACTTTTCGAAGTAATCGGTGATGAGTAATCCGTGCGGATTGTTGGGGAAGTTTCGGTCTACGGTAATCAGGTTTCCGGTGGAGACCAATTGATAGGTGTCGATGATCGATCCCCGGTTGATCTCAAAAATGGTAACCGTCCTGAAGGTATAAGCCCCGTTTTTTTCTTCGATTTTCGAATCGATACTCAATACTTTTTGAACTAGGGAATATTGCAAAAGTCGATTGTAAACACCATCTGCCTTTTTTTGGCGATATAAATTATCCACAGTACTATTGCCCAGCCACAGTGCTTTTTCTAAATTCTTTTCATAATTGCTTGCATCAATATTGTAGAAATAATTATGGAAGAGTTGTAAATGCGCCAAGGCCTCTACTTTAAAATTTTCTTTTTGGGTAACAAGCTTTAAAGGGATGATACTGCCATCGGTGTTGATGGCAAAAGCATTGTTCAGGGCCTTTTTATGGGTTGAGAATGCCATCCATAAAGCAAAAATATTGGAAAGCAAGCTGCACACGATCAAAGCCAAAACGATGAACCGGTTAATTTTCAAGACAGTATAGATATTTTTATAATATGTTTTCATTGAGCATTAATTAATTGGTAAATAATCTAAGCGTAAAGGAAGTCGCACGGCGGTACAATTTGAACTTCAGAAAAACAATGAACCCAATTGACCCGAGTTGTACCACAGGGGCGAATATTCCCTGGCTGACATCTGAACCAAATAGGTTGGTCCAAAAACTAGTATTGATCTCGGTATAGAGCGCATTGACAAAAACATTCACCAGAAAGAAAGCAGGCACTAACATATAAACCGCGGCATAAAGTTTAAAAAATGTATACGCCAGTGAGCGGAATTTTTCAAAAACGGCCAAGCTGATAACCAATGGGAAAAACGCCTGCATTATTCCGAGAAGGAAAAAGCGTTCAGCCAAGAATAATGGATAGATAAATAAATCAAGAATCCATAAAATAACACCTCCAATAAAAGCGATTAACTTGAAACCATATAATGGGGTGACTAAGGCTTCATAAAGCAATGTCATTGCATTTTTAGCAGCATCTATTAGATTTACATCTTCTTCAATAGGAATATCTTGCATCTGCAAGGGGAGCAAAGCGGGAGCTGTGTCTCTATATTGTCCTTCGATGGAAACAAGAATACTATCAAAAAAGCCCAATACTTGTGTGGAAAAAATAACTAAGACGACAACCGCAAAATTCTTGGCGAGTTCCGCCGGGCTCAATCCCCAAGTATAGCCATCTTTATCAGCTACGCCCTCATTATATTTTTTTAGAATATTAATCAGGAAGAAAAGTACCGCAAGGGTTTTCATTCCGCCAATGGTATATTGGGAAAAATCACTGTTTTGAATGGTCTGAAAAACGGTGTCCACATATTCAAGACCAATTCCTAAAATAATTACCGCATTCATAATCAATATCCTGTTTCCCTGTTATTGATTTTATCCTGCATTTTCCGAAAGGAAATAATCTCCCGGTAACGTTTGGTTTTCACCCTTATGTTGGAGACCATTTCCTTCGATTCCATTTCTTTTTGCTTTAGGATTTCAGCGCGATCGGCGTCACTCATTTTTAGGTAATCGCTGGACAATACCTGGTCAATAAAATCCATTGTTTCCAAAGAATTATCTATAATGCTGTTGAAGGATTCCGTGACCCGGTTAATCTCATCGGGTTTGATATAGGGAGAGTTTAAAATATCCTGAAGGTCATTTTGCATCACATTGATGAGCCGCTGATTGTTTTGTCCTATTTCTTGCACTGCTTTTAATTGCTTCACGACATTATTGACCTTTTCAAGGTTTTCCTTTTGGGTTTTCAGAAATTTTACGGTCTTTACAAGATTGGAAGTCTGTTTTGCAGACTCAACAAGTGATTTTACCAAGCTTACAAAGTTGGTATTGTCATAAACGGGCATCCCTTGGCACGCAGCGCGGGTAGGCAAGAAAAGGATGATTACTGTTGCAACGATTAAAATTTTTGTCTTCATAATATTATGTTTTAGAGGTGAATTCTTTTATAGCCATTTCCATATCTTGTGTCTTTTTATAAATGGCCATTATGGCCTCATTTTCCTGTCCATCGGTCAAGTAAGCGGCATATACTTCCTTCGGGACTTCCAGCCGGAAAATGTTACTTTCCTTTCCGATTTTGATAAACATTTCGGTGTACTTGCGTGATCCGGAAAGGTTATTCTTGATGGATTTTAATTGATTCAAATCGTGACTAGAAAGGTTGAGCCGCCTGACCAGTTCGTCATAACCTTTTTCATTGTTCAGGCTATAAATGACCTGTGTGTTTTCGAGAATACTTGCGGAAGTGGAATTGTTCGGAAGTTGATTAATGGATTGTAGAATGATACCAATCGCACCATTTTGTTTCCGGATTGCTTGATAGTAGAACTCGACACTTTCGAGTACATCGTCAAACTTCAGTTGCTTGGCGAACTCATCGAACAGGATGATTCCTTTTTCAGCACGATTCTTCCAGATGGTTCGTTGAATGGCCGATTTGATCAGCTTCAACATTACGGACAGGATTTCTTTATTATCCTTTACTTCGTCCAGTTCAAAAACAATAAGGCGCTTATCCTCGATTTTGTATGTCTGGTCTTCACTAACTTCAAAAAGGAAACTATATAGACCATCGCCAACATACTCCGACATTACGTGTAAAAAGCTGGTAATATTGAAGTAGTCAGGATGGATTTTAAGGGTGTCAAGAAGGTCTTTCTGATTGCTTTCAATAAAGTTGTAAAAACCATCCAGCGAGTGATTTTCTAAAACACTATGGTAATAATGGCGTAATATCTTTTTTACGGAAACCGATTGTGCCTTGGTCACCTTTAAATCAGAAGCAAACAGTTCAAAGAGAAATACCGACAAATCTTCAAGGCGTTCCGGTGTCAGGTCATTGGTATCGCTAATGTAAAATGGATTGATGCCCAAGTTTTTTCCGCTTTCGTAGCGGAGTACGGTGTACTCATCAGGATAAAGTTTGGCAAATTTGGTATACGAACCACCCAAATCGATAATGACCAAGCGCACACCACTCTCAAAATATTGGCGCAGGATGTTATTAGCCAAAAAAGATTTCCCTTCACCTGTCGGGGCGAAAATGGCAAAATTTCGTGCCTTGATGCGCTTTTTTTGCTCGTCCCAGACATCTTTAAGAACAGGAATATTATGTTCCCTATCGTTAAAAATAATTCCAGTAGTATCCGATTTATAGTTACTGTTGTTAATGAACAGACAGAGTGCGTGTTTCAGGTCCGTTACATACAAATCGTTATTCGAAAAATTAGAAGAAAAACAGCAGTAGCTGTTCAGAATATAATTCTTCCGTTCCTCACCCCTTGGGTAATAGGGAATAATGTCCAATTCTTTAAACTCCGTTTTAATTTTAGAGCTGATACGGCTAAGGTTCGCAACATTTTTATCCCAGAAAATGATGTTTAAGTGTCCGCGTATAATCCGGGCATTGTCATCGACATTTATCTGATCCAGAATGTGCTGAATTTTTCCAAGAACCACTTTGTTTTGCGAACCGAAATTAGAACTCTTGTTGAGCTCTTCGACTTTCTTATCAAGTAACTTGCGCCACTTGTGTTTGTCATCCAAGTATAAGATTTGGTTGATAATATGATTCTCATTTAGCGTAAGCCCTAAACCATCAATAAACCCTTGATGAAATACAAAATCGTCAGAAGTGAATTTATCATTGGTTTTGCTACTCTGTACACTTTCGCCAAAGCACAGTTCGCTGTTGATGGCAAGGGCATCAAAATAGTTTTCGCCTATATTGACGTTTTTCTTGTCCAGTATGATATCGGTGTCAAAACTTTCATTGAAGCCATTGAAATATCCCTTGGTTATCGTTTGAATTTCTTTAGCGTCAAGTGGGAGAAATTTCATTTTCCGACTATTATTGATAAAGGAAACTGAATCACTTACGGCGTTTATAAAACGCTGTACATTATCATCCAATTCTTGTATGATACCCTTTGAAACCTTGCGGAAAGGATTGACATATTTAGGATTGTTCAGCGCTTTATTTTTGGTCAGGGTGAAAAAGAGATAGCATTTGTGGTCAATATACTCGCGGCCTTTAAAATGATCGTGTGTGGCCTTTTCCAAAAATGTTTTATTGGAAAGCTGTTCAGAGGTATAGGACTTTCTAAGGTAGAGATCCTGTTTATGAACTACTGTTCCGATGGGCAACGATTTTAATGCTTGAAACCAGGCACCGTGCATATCTTCAAAGTCTTTTTCCGACAATGAATAGATTTCAGGTAGATTTCCTTCATAGCATAAAACCACATTACCATTATTGGCAAATAGGATATTGTCCTGAATGTCCGCAAGGGGTTGATAGGTAGAAAGGTTAATCTTATTCATAATCGAGACCGGAATTTCGTTTATTACTGATGCTTTTTGGGAAAGTTTTCGCCATTTGGAATAGCTGTGGATTGTTTGTGACTCGGGTCAAGGCGATATATAAGACTGAATTGAGAACCAATACGCCAATGATCACTCCAAAACTAAACGAGAAGATAATGACCAATAAAGAAGTAATTATGGAAATCATCATCACCGCAAACAGGGATATAGGCAATCCAAAAATGACTGCCCTTTTCCTGATGTTTTTATAGACCTCGAACCGTTTCATTATACTACGATTCCGATTAGGTATGTGAAAATACCCACTACTGCACCCGCAATAAGGACAAAGACAAGCACACGGGTAATTCCTTTTTTTAGATCTGCATTCTCTCCAAAAAAGTGACCAGCATTAAAAAGAAAGCCGATTAAGAAAATTACTCCCAGGATTATGGGGAAAATAGTTCTAATGGTATTCGAAACATCATCAACAGAATCTTCAATGCCGCCAATTTGTGCAAAAAGAGAACTTGAGAGAAGCGAAAGACAGGTCGCTAGGTAAATTGATTTTTTCATAACGGAACGGTTTAAATTTTTGATTCGTTTTCGTTATGAGAAAAGTACATATATTTGTGTTTAAAATACTGTAAATCAAATTATTGTGGATAAAATATTATTTAGTTTAATTTGGATTTCGATGCTGTTATTTAATATCAAATTCTATGGAATTTGGAAGAGCGGTTGTTAATAACTCGAAAAGTGAAAATGGAAAAAGTGCTTAAAAACGTCTGTTTTGTGATTTTGTTTCTAAAAATCTGCATCATTTTTGGGCAGGAAACTGAATTAAAAAAAGGAATAGTGATTGATGTTGGCCACGGCGGAAAAGATTCCGGTACTGTCGGAATAAATGGTATTAAAGAAAAAGATGTGGTATTGGATATTGGCTTGGAAATTTTAAGGCTTAACAAGATGTCAGAAACACCATTGGATATTTACTTAACCCGTTATAGTGATACGCTAATTTCCTTATCGGATAGGACTAAGCTTGCCCACACCCTTAAAGCAGGTTTGTTTGTGTCTCTGCATTGTAATCATTCTCATAATCCGAATGCAAGAGGGGTTGAAATTTATGTGGCCAGCCCTATATCAAAGTATTCCGAAAATTCTACTTGGTTTGCCTATCAATTACAGAACCAGTTTAAAAAGAAATTAGGGTTTGAAAGTAGAGGTGTGAAGTTTGCCGATTTTCAGGTGTTGCGGGAAACGATTAGTTATTTTCCTTCGGTATTGGTAGAACTGGGGTTTTTGAGTAATTGGGATGAGGAAAAATATCTTGCAAACTCTAAAAATATTACACTCGTGGCAAATATCATATTTATTTCAATTACAAAACAATTAAGCAATGAAAGAATTATTTCAAAAAATCTTAAGTAGCCTAAAAGAAATTTTAAAAACGACCTTTGAGATTATAACTTCTTATATCAGAATGTCAATTTGATTAAGCACTGGATTATAAAGGTCAATCGTGCTGTCGGGAGATTCAATGGATAGTATTAAGCTGTACCTGACTTGATTATTGTATCGTAACAGTTTCTTTCTGGTACGCCACCAACCATTAACTGGAAAAATGGCGACTACATTTCTAGTAGCTAAGTCAGCAGCAGTTCCTTTCCATATATCTTTGTGAACTGAGCCCTTGTCTCTGACTTTATTACCAATAATCCAGCTTTCACCGGAATAGGAGCCATTTTGATCCTCCATTCTTGCCTCGCGATTTACCCTTTCCCGAAAACGTTCGATGGATTCTCCTGAATCAATCATTTTAAAACGCAGACCGTGAGATTGGTAATAGTATGATTTGCTATATTGCTTGTTGCCAGGATTTGGTTCAATAAAATAGCATAAGGTGGCCGTAAGGGTCACTTCACTATCAAATAAACTGGTTAGAACATCAACAGGCCAAGGTAAATTGTGTAAATGCATTTGATTTGTCTTAACCGTACCGTCATCAAGTATAAAAGGACTTAAAGATTCTTGCGCAATAAGTGTAAGTGAATTATTTGCACTTCTCACAGCTTTTTGAAAATCGGGAACACCATACCCAAAGGTTCTTAATAAATTGATTTGCTCGGTCTTGTTTAATTCCTGTATAGCCCTATTGCCAAGCATTTCGGTTGTCCAATCTGCTGAATGAACAAGAAGTCCTTTTATGGTTTCAGGCCATAATGTTGGATATTGCGAGGTCAGCATCGCGGCATATCTTGAAGCCAAAGCTGTAGCACCACTGGTATCACCAAAACTGTAAAGTGGTTCGGTTCTAAAATTTTTTCCCACGGAAAGTATTCGTAAAGAATCAGGGTCAATGATACCATCGTTATGAATACCATAATTGCCACCTTCCATAACCAGTTCTGGCTTTAAAGCCCAACTGTTCTCCCAAATTAGAGAAGTACTGTTGCTTGGTGACATTCCTCCAGCTGGTACTAAAGGGGTTGCTCCATTAAATTGACTTTGGTCTATGATAGTCTTTTGAGTGAATGAACCAACGGTAAGCGCATTGAAAGCTTGGGCAGGGTCGTGTATAGATTCTTCAAAGTTCTTTTGCGGATATTCAGAAACATCAAATATAACAGTGTTTCCGCTAGAAACGCAAAACAACGATTTGTCATCGGATGTACCCTCCTCACCGAACGCAATTTTATCTACCGAGCTTGACCAAGACGATGGCTTACCTTTATCACGCCCATCAGTAGCGGTTACAGCCATTGCAAGAACTCGCTTATTGTTCGGGTTAAGAATTATGGCTCTGGAAATAGCTTCTTCTGTTACCGCACCGTATAATTCAGGTTGATGTGGATTATTGGGATGAATTAATTTGATAGATTCTAGACGGTGAAATATTTCAATATTTGAGGTGTCTTGCAATAAATCGGTAAGATCGCCGTACAATGCAATTCCGGCCATTGGTGTTCCGTGACCGTGGGAATGTGTGTCGGCATTTCCCCATTCAGGGTTCACGGAATCCAAATTTTCTTCTGGAATAAAATCTTGTAACAATGTGTGACCTCGATTTACACCCGTGTCCAATAAGCAGATAATTATGGAATCATCTGTGGTTCTATTGAGCGTCCTATTTTTTAGGTCTTCAACCCAATTGTTGGCATCATCATTATTTAATCCTGTGAAAAAATCAGCAGCCTCTTTGGGTTTTCTTAATTCTGCCAGTTTATCAGTATATAACAGAGTCGTTGATAGTTCTCTTGCGGTACATCGAATCATACGAACAATGTGTTCTGGGAATAACAATCTACGTTCGGCAACCACAATAATATTATCCGCAAGCATATTTATCACGTCCTCATCTTCCCGGATGTCGCCTTGAGTATTGTCCCGTCTTAACCAAACTTCCCACCAAACTTCTTCATCCAAGTCAGGAAAATCGATTTCATCTTCTTGCCAAAAACTAGCTAAGGTAGCTTGTTGTATATTAGCAATATTGTTAAGTAACTTTGTATGTCTAGGATTTCCGGAATCACTGTCCTTCTCAGGATTTAGATAGGCTTCAATTTTTCTTAGGAATTTAGATATTCCATTAGTGTTTAAAAAGACACAAGCTCTATAGCGTTCGTGTTCCTGACCATCAATTATTACTTTCTCCAATTTTGACGACACAAAACGATGGTCGCCACTTCTACCATCTTCAAAGCTATCGAAAGCCAAAAGACAATCTCTTTCAGAAATAAACTCCAGATATACAAAATCAGTATCTATATTTTGCCTAAACGCCATTTCAGCCATTTGAAGCTGGTTGCGTAAAGCATTACCGTGGGTGTTTCTATTTCTTCCAATTGGCGTCACTCTGTCCCTCCCTGTGCTTGGGCTTGTATAGGACTCGGTAGATGTATACCCAGAAAGAATTATATGTTCTAAATTTCTAGGCATTTATGAATTAAAATTGGGTCTTTTTGTTTTGAATAAATTTGAGAAGAGTAGTTGAAGATACTTTGTCTGTATTGTGTACAATCATTTCCTTAATAGCGTCCTTACACGCATTAGAAACATCTGCAAAACTAAGGCCTACGGCTTCTTTGGCAAGAGCACTAACAGTTTTGCCTTTAGTGAGTGAGTATCCTTTAAGTTGAACCTTAATGAGTTCAGCAATTTCCTTATCTTTTGGTAATGGATATTGTATAATATCATCAAATCTTCGGAAGAGTGCCTTATCAAGAGATTCAGGAATATTGGTAGCTGCTATCAATAAACTATTGGATTGGTCTTGCTCAATATTCATTAGAAAGCTATTTAGAACACGCTTGATTTCCCCAACATCATTACCATAACTGCGATTTGAACCAATGGAATCAAACTCGTCAAACAGATAAACTGCCCTATGTTGATACATAGAGTCAAAAATTAGTTTGAGTTTGGCGATTGATTCACCCATATATCTTGAAATTAATCCATCCAAACGTATTATGAATAAAGGTACTTCTAAATCACCAGCAATAGCCTTGGCTGTCATTGTTTTTCCACAGCCCGGTGGTCCAACAAGCATTAATTTCCTTCTTGGTTCTAAATTGTGTTGTAAAAGTTGATCAAATTTCTGCTGTTCGGAAAGAATACGTTTGATTGCTTCTGACACTTGTTCGGTCAAAACCATATCCTTTGTTTTTATATGCGGACGGTATACTTCAAGTAAGTCTTTTAACTCTCGTTGAGCCTCGTTGACGGGAAGAATTCTTGTTTTGGAAACTGAATCTAACTTTCGCTTGGACTTGATTTTTTCAATAAGTCCTTTAAGTTCTTCAGCTAGTTTTGTATGACCTTTCTTAGCTTCAGCAGCGGCAATCTGCATTGCTGTGGTGTAAAAACGGTTGTCATCTTCATCACCAAAACTCTGTAATAGTGCCTTTATTTTTTCTGCTGCTGCCAATTATTTTTTAACAAATGTAATGAATTCGAAATAATATATATTAGGAATCTCTATTTTAAAATATTTTACTTCCTCTTATCCCCAGTTCGCTCATCAAAAGCTATTAAATTAAATAGCTCACGCATTCGACTACGAACACGGTTGCCGTAACGTTCTTCAAGTTCATCAGCGTTTAGGTTTGTGATAGCGTGAGTTTTTATTTTATGTTTAGTTTGCAAGTACAAATCATAGCGAGATAAAAGCACTTCACCCATAACGTTCAAATCTTTTCCATAAAACCTTCCAGCAGGTTCAACTCCCATGTCGTCGAAACAAAAAAACTTCGTATTACCGTATTCTTCGATAGTTTTAAAACCTAAATGATTGAAGCTAAAGCTTACATTACGGCAAGGAATCATTTCGTAGGGTCGCTGTAAAGGAACTAAATGGCGAAGCAATTTCATCAAACTGGTTTTTCCACAGCCTACGGGTCCTGAAAGCAAAATTCCTTTGTCAACATCAATATCATATTTTTTGCAGTTTTCTTTATCCTTGATGAAGTAGGAACAGAGTTTTAGCAAAATATCTTTGTCTTCATCATAAATCTTGAATTTCTGACCAAAAAGCAGTTTGCCCTTTGCATTCAGATAAATTAGAATTTTTGAAAAATCATATAGTACAGTTTTGCCGTCGAATTTACCTAGCGAATATTCCACGCCACCTTCGGTTATTTTAGAGGGGTTGTCCATAATCCTTACTTTTAGTAGTTCGCAGGTTGTCCCGATTCTGGGACGCTCCCTTTTTGTTTGACTTGCTTTCTTCGGCAAATAATTCGTTTCTATCCATCCAATTTTGGGCTAAAGCCTGCCAATCTCTAATTGCTTTCCCATCGCTTGTTCTCCAATCGTTGGCTTCATAGTGTGCATAGAATTTTTTCCCTTCCTCAGCATTAAAATCTTTTTCAATAAAAAAATTTAATACAGCCTGCCTGCTGTTTGGCTGTTTATTAATGTTTACCTGTTTGGTATTGTTTATATTAGATACCAATGCTTGTCCACTCACGGGACGGTGCTGGTTCACTACTGGTTCACGTATGGGATGGTGCTGTTCCGCCAGCTGTTCTAATTCGGGATTGTAGTGTCCCGTATCCGGTTCAACACTTGTCCCGATTATGGACATCTTGATTTTACTTCCTTTGTATGGATTATTTGATGGAAAGTAGGTGAGGTAATTCCAAGTGTCTAAATCAGTAACGCACCGGTGGTAAGTAGATTTTGAACCTATTTTGGCACATCGCATTAAATCCCTGCGGTTCACGAAAAACTCATCTGCAAAACGGCTGCTGTTCCATTCCTGAAACAGAGCCATATACAGACTAATGTGAGTAGGGTTTAGACGGTCGTCAAAATAGAATGTTGAAAAAGCCGAATTCAATAACTTTATGTAGTTCATCTCTTATGAATTTAAATCGTGCTGTACACGATTGGTATCCATAACATTTTGAATCTCTTCCACATCATAATATATTATCCCGCCTACTTTGGTATAGGGAAGGGTGCCGTTAATTCGTAAATTTTGAAGTGTTCCTGGACTTATTTGGAGTAGATCCATAACCTCAGAAGATTTAAGATATCTCTTAATCTTTCCAGAAGATTGTTTGGTTAGAAGATTTTTGATGTCATCGAGCAATTCCATTTTAAATTCTCGAAGATCGTCTGTGGTAATAATACTTGTTGGCATAATAGAATGATTTATGGAAAAGCTTAGAATAGTGAGCTTTTACCTGATTTGACTTTCGTTCTACGAATTTGAAGAGTTTTATCGGGTTTTATTCACAAGTTACACCCAAGTTGGGCGAAGATTTAACATATTGATTATTAGTGTTATTTGGTTGATTTTGGTAGCTTGAAAACTGAAAATACCATCTAGAATCCTTTAAGATTTATTACTAAAGCGAACACCCAAGTTGGGTTCAACTTGGGTGTTTGTTCTGTTAAGATTATTACTTTTATACTACTCATCTGCTTCCCTGATTTTTTTGATGAGACTTGTTTTCAATAAGTCCAAAAATCTAGCGAAATCCTCTTTACGGCCACGTATTTCAAGAAAGCTACGATAGTAATTTCCTAAGTCAATATCAAGAATCTTTTCAAAAGCGGTAGCCAAATCTTTGATATCTCCTTTTACTGCTCCAGATGCTATTAGCGAATAAACAAGTTCGATTAAATCAATTTTATTGGATGTCCAAGTGAGATTCAGGCTTTCCAATAATTTTTCATTGCTGGAAATTTTTCTTTTTGATTTTTTCAAGTCATTTAGTTCATTAGTGTAATGATTCAGCAGTAAATCATATGCCAAGATTTTTGCAACCGCATTGTCGTGGCTTGTTGAAAATTCAGCATCCGTATAAAAATGAGACGTATCAGATAGCAGTCCGATGTTGTCATTACCACGTAAAAAATAAAACTCATCCAAAAAGGTTGCATTCTGCCTGTAATATTTAATGAACTCGCTATTGTGATAATAATATTCTTGTAGTTTAACTATTTCAGTATTGAGGTATTTACGCTTTGATTTAACTGTACCTCTTGGTTTTTGCATTAAATACTTATATAGTTTAGCATAGAATTTAAGTTGCCCATAGATAAAAGGCTTTTGCTTTTTAAAAAATAGGATTTCATTTTCTTTATTACTAAAACTACCTTTTCGCAATACTACTCTTAGTTTTTGTAAATATTTTCGGGTTATTTTAATGCCTTTTTCGACGTTTGAAAATTCATTTAGGCTCTTATCGTTAACCTCGCCAAGCGCCAACTTACAATCATCAAGTATATGTTGTATTTCAATTGTCACAACAAACTGCATTCTAATTTTTACATTAAAGCTTCTGAAACAGCATAGCTATCTTCCAATAGAGTGTATTTAATAATCTTCTGGTTTTTTATGACTATATGAATAAAAAATATAGAATCGACTCTTTTATTTGTCTTCAACATCTTAGTAAAAAAGGCACCAGCAATTACTGCTTCGTCGTCCTCTATAAAAATTTTATTTATCTTCACAGATAAGGGTTCTGTAGCAGACCACAACATCTCGAAATTTTTTTTTATTTCATCTTTTGAACTTCTCTTTCCCAACCAATCTACCTTCTCCACATTTCCGGGGATTTCCCATTCTATATTTTCAGAAAATAGGCTGATAAGATTATTTAAATCTCTTTTTCCTAAGTAGTCTAGGAATTCTTCTGTTATCTTTTTTACGGAATTCATATTTATATCTGTTTTATGTATTTCTTCTGTAAATATGCCATTAAGCCAACCCATAAGGCTACACCAATAATTAAAAATGAGCCCCAATTACTTATTGAAGAATAAAGTATTGCCACACAAATTATACTTGCAACCACCCAAATACTGTCCATAAAAATAATCGCTCTCACCCAACTTATTTTAATAGGTTTACTAAGGGCTGAAACAAAAACAAAAGAGGAAAATAGTATTAAGAAAATACCAGTCGCTAAGAAAGGGGTTGTAACTTTTACTTTGAAAACATCAGTAAAAAATTGAGGTATAAATGTTAATAAAATACCTGTTGCGCCTGAACTGAGGGCGTTAATGAGTAAAACGGTCTTTAATTTCATATTTAATTATTTTTTTACAAAGTTAAATCCTTCCTTTTTTTGAATTATTATCCTTATGCGACACTTAGCTGTCATTTTGCGCCATAATAACAATTCTTTGTCAACTTATTTTTATCTTTGAACTATGAATTACAAACGAATTTTTCTTCAAGCATTACTTTTATTTTGTGAGCAGCAAAATATTGACATTGAGAAGTTGGCGTCAATTTCTGGTTTTAAGGTACAGGACTTATTTTCTGCGAAAGACTTTTCTATAGATCATAATCAACTTGAATTGTTGTGGAGAAATTTAATTCAAAATTCAAGAGACGAATTAATAGGTCTTCGTTTTGGCGCAACAATGCAAATAGCCGCTTTAGATGCAGTAGGCCAAATAATACAAACAAGTAATACGGTAAAGGATGCACTTCTACAAGCAGCTTCCCTCATTCATCTTTTTACTGATATGTTTTCTATGCAGCTAATAGATAATGGCGAAACATTTAGTATTGTGCTAAAGAAAAATAAAAAGTTCAAGAACTATCCGAATACATTTAATCAGATGGGAGATTTTCTTATGGCTTTTACGCTTCACGAGTTAGATGGACTGCTTTTAAAGTCACTCCACCCTATTAAAGCAGAAATACCAACTTATAAAGCAGAACATCTTCCTATATATGATGAAATTTTGAATTGTCCTATTCAAAAAAAGGAAATCTATTTACTGGAATTTGATAATAAATATCTTAATACTAGAATCATAACGGCAAATTATGATCTTCAGAAGCTACTATTAAAGCACGTGGGAAGTAAAGAAAATAGTTATGAAGGAAAAAAGGAGTTTTCTGCTGCCATTTTCAATTTTTTAACGGCAAATTCCTATTTATTTTCAATATCGGTAGAATTTGTGGCATCAAACTTTAATATGAGTGTCCGCACACTTCAAAGAAAATTGAAAGAAGAGGGGGTGTCTTATATTCAGATTGTTGAAGAAGTTAAGAAATCATTGGCAATACATTATATCCAAAACGGAAGCTCATCGGTAAAAGAAATTGCACATATTTTAGGATATGCCGAAACAAGTGGATTTGCAAAAGCTTTTAAAAAATGGACGGGGAAATCACCAATTACTTATAGAAAACAGAATATCTAAATTGATAAAAATAACGAACCAAAGTTTACTAATTATGAAAAAGAAGGGGATATTGTAAAACAGTTAATTATAGAATAATTCAAAAACAGTAAAAGAACAACAGTTCAATTTTTAAATGGTACCATCGCAAAGAAAATCTATATTATTTGTCTTAATTGTTACAGCTTTAGATACCACGGGGTTAGGGATTATCTATCCTGTTTTGCCACAACTCATAGAGGATTTAGTAAATACAGACATAAGTACAGCGGCAACTTATGGAGGTTGGTTAACTTTTGCATATGCGTTGATGCAGTTTATTTTTGCCCCTGTTTTAGGTAATTTGAGTGACAGGTATGGCCGAAGATCGGTTTTGCTAATATCACTTTTCGGTTTTACAATTGATTATATATTTCTTGCATTCGCACAAAACATAACCTGGCTTTTTATAGGTCGAATAATTGCTGGGATATCAGGAGCAAGTTATTCTGTTGCAGCGGCTTCTATTGCTGATATAAGTACTGACCAAGACAGAACCAAGAATTTTGGGTATATAAATGCGGCCTATAGTTCTGGTCTAATAATCGGACCGGTAATCGGTGGATTACTCGGGCAATTCGGGACGCATATCCCTTTTATTGCAGCAGCAATTTTAAGTTTCGGGAATTTTATTTTCGGTTATTTTTTGTTTCCAGACACTTTGGAGAATTCAAATAGAAGAAAGTTCGAGTTAAAGCGAGCAAACCCTTTTGGGGCATTTAAACATTTAAGTAAATTTCCAACTATTATTACTTTAATTGTGGCAATGTTCTTTGTAGCAGTTGCAGGGCATAGTATGCCAAGCGTTTGGGCATATTTTACGATTGAAAAATTTAATTGGAGCGTAGAATTAATAGGATATTCGTTAGCGTTTTTAGGTTTACTTTCGATTATTGTTCAATCTTGGCTTGTAGGGATATTAGCCCAAAGGTTTGGAGATGATAAAATGACCATATTTGGTTTGCTCTTCTCAATCACAGGTTACTTACTCATAGCATTTTCAAATGTTGAATGGTTGTTATTCCCGGCAATGGTAATTAATGTTATTGGGAGTGTACAGCGAACCGGCTTTCAGAGTATTATATCTTCTCAAGTATCAAAAAGCGAACAAGGTGAATTGCAGGGAAGTTTAAGCAGTCTTTTAGGTTTATCAACGATTATCGCGCCACCCTTATTGACAATGGTTTTTACACATTTTACAAAAAATGAAAATTCAGATATTTATTTTCCCGGAGCCCCATACTTGGTTGCGGTATTATTAACATTTGTAGGTCTCATTATTATGCTTATAAATTCTAAAAAACGAAAAAACAATGCTGGAGGTCTGTAGATAGTTACTTGATTAAATTGATTCAAAAGTGTCAAGCTGGGCACAGTTGAAGCCTCTTTTGGCATTCTAAAAGTTATCGACTGCGAATTGACTTATATTAACATTTTAAATAACCATTAATAATTAGTTTAAATCTAAAGAAAACCATACATAGTTAACAACAAACCTCTAAAAACAATGAAAAAAATATCTCAATTAATAATCGGATTTTATGCAGGAATTGTCACAGTAGCATTTTTAATATTATTTTATTCCTTTAAAACTTTGGATCAGAAATTTGAAGAAATTACTGTAAAAAGGATAAATATCGTTGATGATAACGGGATAAATAGAATGGTTATTTCAAATCAAGAACGGATGGAACCTCCCATTTTATTAGGTAAAAAATACAAACGGGCTCTTAATCCAGCAGGTATTATTTTTTATAATGAAAAAGGAGACGAATGTGGCGGGATAGCAATTTCTAAAAATCCAGATACAGGGACATATGCGTTGGCCTTTGATTATGATAATGCAGATGCTATAGGGCTTTTAACCCAGCAAAATAATAATACAAATATGTATAAGTCGGGTATTGTAATTAATGATAAAGATCTTTCTGGTAAAATAGGAAGTAATACAAATAGAATTAATTTAATGACTACTAATGGAAATTCAAGTTTAGTAATTAATGGTCCAGATGAGAAACCAAGAATAATTATCTCTGTAGATAGTATTGGAAATCCATTGTTCAAAATGCTAAATGGGGAAGGTGAAATTATTCAGGAAATTAATTCCTTCAAATAAAATTTATTATAGATCAATGTACAAATTTTGTTCATATTTAAATGACATATTCACGGACAACCTATTTTGTTCGATTCTGCTATAAAAGATAGAAGCGGATTGATCTAAACTGTGCTTTGGATGAATTAAAATTGAATTAGGACAACCAAGAAAGTAGTATGTGAAAACTGAAAAAGATGAACATTTAAACAAAAATTCAAGACAAAATAATTTTCTGTTTGTGATTTAGATGATTGTTCTCAGTTGATTTGTACAAAAAACATTTCAAAAATGATATGTTTTCCGAAAACTTGATCACCTGTCCGACTTTAATTGTGCGGGGTGATAAAGACTTTTTAGTAGAAAAAAGACATACGTTGGAATTATCAGAAAGAATCAATGACTCAAATTTGGCAAATATCCCTTTTTGCGGCCATTAAGTGAATAAAGAATAACCCGAACTATTGATGAGTATGATAAATCAATTCTTGAATGAACCTTAAGTTAGATATTTAAAAAATAATCAATAATAAAAAGCTTAAGATAAATTAATTACGTCAAAGCAGCCTTGTTATTTTTAGGAGAGCACTCCTTCTGAACGGAGCAAAGCACTTACAAGAAATAGGGATGGAATCAAGCAGGAGAAATGAAAATTCTTACAATTAAAAACAGATGAGATATGCGAAGGATAGTCCCAAATATTTATTCAAATGACTTAGAAAAAAGTAAACAGTTCTATACCGAATTTTTGAAAATGGACTTAGCGATGGATATGGGGTGGATACTCACTTTCGTATCAAAAGAAAACAAAACCGCACAAATATCGATTTTCAAAAATGAAAATAATAAGCCTTTAGATAATTCGGCAATATTTTTATCAATAGAGCTGTCCGATATTGATCAGTGGTATGAGGAAGCCAAAAATCGAGGAATAGAAATTGTTTATCCCATTGCGAATGAAAGTTGGGGTGTTAGGCGTTTTTTTGTCAAAGATCCAAACGGGCTTACTATAAATTTATTAACCCACCTATAAAAGCAATATAAACCAATAATTTTAGTATCGACAAGAGTGGTGATACTTAAAACCAGTAGATTTATATTGTGCCGACTTAGGTTATCAACATAAAAAGGTGTCGGAAAAGAATTTGAATTTACTTAAAAGTCAAAATTGTAATACTAAAGAACTGCATAGGTTTAATCAAAAATAACATTGAAAACAATAAATAAAGATATAGATAAGAAATTGATTGACGACTTGTTTGTAAACATTCCATCAGGAACAGTAGAAATGAGAGATGACCGGACTAAGGAAGTTTGGTTAGCTAAAATAGTCTCATTCGAATTATCGAAATTTCCGGTAACACAGGAGCTCTATCAGGCGATTGTTAAAGAAAACCCATCAACATTCAAAGGGAAAAAATTACCAGTTGAAACTGTTTCCTGGATTGAAGCAGTGAATTTTTGTAATAAATTATCTGAAATTTTTTGGGAAACCCAATGTTATTCAATTGACTTGGATATTGAAGAAATAACCCTGAATTCAGATGCAACAGGTTTTCGATTACCTACAGAAGCTGAATGGCAATATGCTTGTCAAGCAGGTAGTAAAGATATTAGGTACGGAGAATTAAATGAAATTGCTTGGTTTAAAGATAATTCTAGGAACCGACCTCAAGATGTTGGACAAAAGCAACCCAATGAATGGGGGCTTTATGATATGCTGGGAAATGTTTGGGAATGGTGTACGGACATATATGACGAAACAATTTATGGATCCTATCGTATTTTTCGTGGTGGAGGATGGTGCGACCAAAAAAGAAGTGTAATGGCAACAACCCGCAGAAGAAGTCATCCTTTTTCATTTAGAATTGACGATTTAGGATTTAGAATAGCAAGAAATTGGAATCATAATAATTAATGGAATACCTAGAAATAAAACCATATAAAAAGCTAGCGCGCTTTATTCATTCCTATTGGGAATTGAAAGGGGGTGAGAATGACAAACAATGGGAACGGAATTTTCCTGATGGATGTGCAGGCTTAGTAGTGAACTTGGGGGATACCTGTCTTACAGATAATGGTTCAGTTGCTATGGAGTTTGGAAAAACGTATGTAGTGGGCACTATGACTTCTTTCAAAGATAGTTTTATTGATAATAACACGCATTTACTAGGCGTTTGTCTAAAACCTGCCACTTTTGCTAACTTCTATAATTACGCACCACAAAATGAACTGACCGGCAGTACCGTGGAGCTTGAAAAATCCTTTTCCTTTGATATAGATGAAATTTTAAAAGATCCAGTTAATCATTTCAATCGATTTTATAGTGACAGAATTAATGAAGGGAATCCATTGCAATCAGTAATCAATGATATTCATTCTTCAAATGGGCAATTGCGTATTTATGAACTTTCAAAACGTAATTATACAACAGTAAGGCAATTAGAACGAAATTTTAAAAAGTATGTTGGAATTTCGCCAAAAGCATATTCAAACATTATTCGCTTTCAGAAGGCTTTAACCTTACTTAAGAATTCAAAGGAAAAACGCAGTTTGTTGGATATAGCATTTGAGTGTGGTTTTTATGACCATTCCCATCTTACCAACGAAATCAAGAGAAATACAGGATTTTCCCCATCAGAAATTTAAGTTGTCGTTTTTTTCCAAAGAATTAATTGAAATATCATATTAGTTTTGTTGAAACTTTAAGACAGTATGTATGCGAAAATTATCACTTTTTATTGCGATGAGTTTGGATGGTTACATCGCCAAGCCAAATGATGATCTTAGCTTCTTGAAATTGGTAGAAAAAGAAGGAGAAGATTATGGTTATACGAAATTTATAGAAACTATAGACACCTTAATTATTGGTAGAAAAACCTATGATTATGTATTAAAGGAAATCGGTGCTTCTCATTATGATAATGGAGAAAGAGATGTTTATGTAATTACAAGAACGGAAAGACCGGATGTGGGGAAAATTAAGTTCTATACTGGAGATCTAACTGAATTAGTGCAAAAGCTAAAAAAATATAGAGGCAAAAATATTTATTGTGATGGTGGGGCTGAAATCATAAATGAACTCTTAAAAAATGACTTGATTGACGAACTTATTATTTCTGTCATCCCAATATTATTAGGGAATGGGACACGATTATTTAAAGGCGGAAGGCCAGAGCAGCTACTTGAGTTTGTAAGTGCAAAAACATTTGATACTGGATTGGCACAGTTGCATTACAAACGGAAAAAAGAAACAATTTAGAGAACTTAAGAACGTTGATTCTCACTGAAGGCTCTTGAATTCAAAAATTTATTACACTATCCAAAGCATCATCTGCATCCTTATGGATAAAATTAGCTTGGTAATTTAGTGTCGTTTTTAAATCGCTATGACGGTAAAGTTTTTGTAGCATCAAAGGGTGTATTTTGTCTCCTGCTATGTTTCCGAAGCTATGACGAGCAATATGATTTGATAAATTCTTATCAATACCACATTGATTAGCTATACGCTTAAGGTATTTATTGAAGAGTTTTGTCGCATTTCTCGTCTTTCTAAAAATATCCTCATCATTGTTAGAGTTGGCATCTTTTAAGAAAGGAAAGACATATCCGTTATTTTCTACCTGTTTCTTCCTGTAATAATTTAATATGGTATTGGCTTTATCCGGAATCTTAAGACTTAAAGGCTTTTCATTTTTATTCATAATGTAGTAAAGTCTATTATCGTTAAAATCTGACCATTTTAATTTTACAACATCAGAGATGCGTATTCCAGCGAAGTAAAAAGCAATCAACCATACATTATGCGTATGCCAGATTGATGATTGAGGTTCAAATTCCAATGATTCTATTTTTTCAATTTCCTTAATCGTAAGACCGATTTTGTTGCCAGAACCAATCCGTATTTTTTCTTTTTCTCCTGCAAACGGATAAAATTTAGGAGCAACAATCCCATCTTTAATTGCAATATTAAAAAGGGTTCTTATAAAAATTAATTGATTTGTAATAGTGCGCGTTTTCTGATTGAGATAAACTGAACAAAAAGTTTTATATTTCTCTATAAACGCTTGATCTATATCCCGGAATTTTAAGGTTTTACTTTTCTTAAAATGATTAATACCATCCATAAAAGAATATTGGCCTTTTCGAGACTTGCTAACCCTGTCCTTTCTTCTTTGTTGTATATCTGCAATCACCTTCTTTTTGGGTGATGAGGATTTAAGTGTTAAAAACTCTTCAATGTTATATAATATAGATAGTTCAGATTTGGCTACTGAGAAAGTTCCACGGTCATATTTACTTTTAACTCGTTCAGCAGCAACTAAAAAAAATGATTTAGAGCCTCCAGGCCCTTTCAGTTTTTGTTTAGCTTGTTTGGGGGTAATGCTATCATCTTTAGAATCAAAATAGAGATCGTTCGCTTCTGTTAACTTCTTCATCAAGAAGTTATTTAGTTTTTTGTGATTTGGGTGGGTTCTTTTAGCTTTTCCGGCAACTTTGTCCCAGTCCTTTTCAAAAACATATTGACCAAGCCATTTATAATTTGTCTTGTAGTTTTCACTAATTCTTATAGCCAAAGGAATAGTGCCATCCTTTTTCATCATATTTTTACGCAATACAATTTTGATACTTGCCATAATAACCTTTTTAGAATAACACAAAGATACTAAAAACTAGTACAGAATAAGTACAGAATAATTTGATTTTGGATGATTTTATTCTAATCTATAAAATATTAAATAGCTTTAAAACAATTCATTATGAGGGGTTTTGTGTTGTTTTAATGATGCTAAGTGTCAAGCTCATAACCCGAAGGTCACTGGTTCGAGTCCAGTTCCCGCTACTAAATCGCTGTAAGCCTCTGTAAATCAGAGGCTTACGCATTTTTAGTCGAAAAAGCGGCTCATATTTGGCTCATCGATCGATGAGTTTTTATTACAATTTGCTGATAGCTAATAGTTTAAAGCAGTTGAGTCTTCCCTACCAAATTGTATCGCAATTCTAATATGTCAGGCAGTCTAAGTCTTAAATTGATAGATCCTTTTTTGGAGAAGAGTAAATATGGTTAGGATACGGGTTTATGGATTCGATAAGGATGGTTAATGGCGGATCAAGACCATTTTCTGGGTTTTTGCTTTTTTAAGCAAATAATTTTTCGAGTCTAAATAGGAAGAACTCGGTATTTCTTACTCCTCTTAATT
>NZ_JAEHNY010000029.1:0-623 GCF_016236975.1 Salegentibacter maritimus | reverse complement strand
GCGATGGTAATTTAAGTTATAGCATAATTGGCGCTCCGCCAGGAATAGTTATAGAACCTACCAATGGCCAAATAGGCGGTACAATAAATCAGGGGGCATCCGCCAATAGTCCTTATGTAGTTACGGTAACAGTAGACGATAGTGATGCTGATACCAATGATGCGGTAAGTTTTAATTTCATCTGGGAAGTAAATTCCGATAGTCCCGGCATCGTCTTAGCACTTCCTGATATTGAACGTAATGTAGGAGCGGTTACAGAAACTATTAGCTTGTTGCCATATTTTGACGATGATGCCGGTGTAGGGAACCTGACTTATAGTGTTTCGGGTAATACCAATTCAGCTGTCGGTGCTGTTATATCGGACAGTAGCCTTAGCCTAAGCTATCCCGATTCCCCGGCAGTTTCAGTGATTACCATTCGTGCTACTGACGCCGATTCTAATTATATAGAACAGAGTTTTTCTGTAAATGTAATAGAGGAACAGGCCATCGCTGAGGTCTTATACCGGGTAAATGCTGGGGGTCCTGCCATTACGGCGATTGATGGGAAATTGGATTGGGAAGAAGATACTGCTAACAACAATTCTGCTTATTTAAGCTACCCCGGACTTAACAGTACCTTT
>NZ_JAEHNY010000028.1:0-631 GCF_016236975.1 Salegentibacter maritimus | reverse complement strand
CCTCCGGAAAAGGTACTGTTAAGTCCGGGGTAGCTTAAATAAGCAGAATTGTTGTTAGCAGTATCTTCTTCCCAATCCAATTTCCCATCAATCGCTGTAATGGCAGCCCCCCCAGCATTTACCCGGTATAAGACCTCAGCGATGGCCTGTTCTTCTATAACATTTACAGAAAAACTCTGCTCTATATAATTAGAATCGGCGTCAGTAGCACGAATTGTAACCACTGAAACTGCCGGGGAATCGGGATAGCTTAGGTTAAGGCTACTGCCCGATATAACAGCACCGACAGCCGAATTGGTATTGCCCGAAACACTGTAAGTCAGGTTCCCTACACCGGCATCATCGTCAAAATATGGTAACAGACTAATAGTTTCTGTAACCGCTCCTACATTACGTTCAATATCAGGAAGTGCTAAGACGATGCCGGGACTATCGGAATTTACTTCCCAGGTGAAATTAAAACTTACCGCATCATTGGTATAAGCATCACTATCGTCTACTATTACCGTAACTGCATAAGGACTGTTGGCGGCTGTCCCCTGATTTATTGTACCGCCTATTTGGCCATTGGTAGGTTCTATAACTATTCCTGGCGGAGCGCCAATTATGCTATAACTTAAATTACCATCGC
>NZ_JAEHNY010000027.1:0-648 GCF_016236975.1 Salegentibacter maritimus | reverse complement strand
AGGAAAAAGTGTAATTTTAGAAATCAGGAAAGAAAATGGTTAATCCGACAAGTTCGCATCCCTACTCCCGCAACTTGTGATAACCGCAACCGTTGTGCAAAATGTAAACTAAATGAAGCTAACACTTATTATTACCTTGTTAATTGGACTTTCGACAACTGCGCAAGAACTGACTTGTGCTGACTTTAAAAATGGCACTTTTATTACTCCTGCAAATGAAGAAGTCCCTCTAGATTACAAGATAGTCCGCAACGGCACTTCTCAAGTTGAAATTTCAGAAGATCCAAACGGAATATTACCTGCCGATTTTCAAAAAAAGCAGTACGTTACTATTGAGTGGCTTGACGATTGCAGTTACCGAGCAAAATATGACGAGAAAAAAATGGTGATGAGTGATTTCCATAAATTGGTAAATGAGAACAATGGAATTTTGACTGAGATGGTGAAAATTGAAAATGGATGTTTTTACTATAAATCAAGCTTGACAATAAATGGTAAAACTGACTATCTAGAAGGCAAAATGTGCCTAGAATAAACACTTTGCACAACAATAGTAACCGTTGCACAAGCCGATAATTTTTTGAATGTCCTATACAAATAAGCCACTTTAAACGGTTTTCTTTTATAGATGAGTTTATGTGTTAACAA
>NZ_JAEHNY010000026.1:0-723 GCF_016236975.1 Salegentibacter maritimus | reverse complement strand
TGGCAGATTATCATCCCTTGTTCCGTTTACATTTCCAACCGTACAGTTATCAGTAGCCGCCGGAGGTACAATTTCTATCATTGCCCCACAGGTATTTGCATCTGCAGTAGTATTGATGGCTTCTACAGCAGCGATTACCGGCGCCTGGTTATCGATTACCGTTACGGTTTGAGTACAGCTTGTTTTATTGCCAGCTAAATCAGTTACCGTCCAGGTAACGATAGTTTCTCCCAGTTCAAACACTGATGGAGCGTTGTTGGTAATACTTAATTCTGAATCACAATTATCTTCGGCAATTAGCTCTCCAAGTATTAATTGAGAAGCAGTACATTGACCTTCATCTGCAAATACATTTATTAAGTTGGAAGGACAGGAAACTATTACCGGTGCCTCTTCATCCAAATCGGCTTCTATAGTTATTTCAACTTCCGATTCACAATCATCATTTTGTGCTACTAGATAATAAACTCCCGGAGTCAGGTTAGTAATCGAACCATTCTCGTGGGTATATTCATTTTGTTCGTTATCTCTAAGGATATAAGTTAATCCTTCCTCAATTTCAAATTCAAGGCTTCCGTTATCTAAATTACAAGTTGTATTAGTTATAGAGATAACTGTTGGAGCAATTGGAGTTCCCAGGTTTTCTATTATTACAAGTTCTTCGGAAGTCGACTCACAATCACCATTGTCTGCCTGTACAAAATAAGTACCTGCACCTAATCC
>NZ_JAEHNY010000025.1:0-1634 GCF_016236975.1 Salegentibacter maritimus | reverse complement strand
AGCCGGAAGGAAGTGAAGAGTTTTTCCTGATAATTTTTCTTGCCTTGCATGCAGTAAATTAGCACTTTTGGCTAACTTGTGCAACAGGCACAATGTATAAAAATAATAGCGGGTTAAGTCCTAAAACTAAATTAAGTGAATATAAAAAAGGTCTGTGTTTAGCAGAAAAGTAAGTGCTTGAACTCCGCTACTATTCTTATACTAGACCGTTGGCATTAATACTCACAAAACACGAACTTAATTTCATAAATCAATAAAAAGTAATAACTTTGTATTTACAAAATATAAAGTTATGGAAACTTCAATTATTAAAATTGGAAACTCAAGAGGACTAAGATTGAGCAAAACAATTCTCGAAAAGTATCACATAAAAGATAAAGTTGAATTGATTTTGGAAAAAGGACAAATCATACTTCGACCTATAGAATCTCCAAGAAAAAACTGGGAAGAAAAGTTCAAAGAAATGGCAAATAATAATGACGATGAGCCGTTGATGAATGATGTTTTTGAAGATGAAAACTTTGACGAATGGAACTAAAGCAATATTCCATAATTCTCGTAAATCTCGATCCAACTGTTGGAAGTGAAATCAAAAAAACCAGACCGTGTGTAATTATTTCACCAAACGAAATGAATAAATATTTGAGAACTATCGTTGTTGCTCCAATGACTACTAATCTCAAAAAATATCCGACTAGAATTCCAATTAAAACAAATAATAAAAAAGGAATGGTAGCAATTGACCAAATTAGGACAATTGACAAGCAAAGAATTGTAAAAGTTTTTGATTCTCTAACTAAATCTGAGGTTCGAAAATGTAAAGAAGTACTAAAAGAAACATTTGTGGATTAAGTACAAATGCCAACATCGGTTATGGCAAATTGCGGGCAGTTTAACTGAATTTGATTATTTTGGTGCTAACAAAACCTGGTTACCCTGACAAATACGCACTCCCTACTCCGCAACTTGTCAATAACCGTACACGTTGGCAACAAGCAAAGAAAAAATTCGCGCAACCATTATATATAAGTGGCATCTTATTATTAAACATCAAATTATGAAAAAATTAAATCTACTAATTTTGGTGATTTTCTCCTCTGCTATATTTGTCGGTTGTGAAAAAGAAGAAATATCGGAGAAAAAACCAATTACATCAATTATTGGAACATGGCAATTAATTGAAATATACAGTGATCCAGGAGACGGTTCCGGTGGATGGAATTCTGTAGAGAATGGATATAAATATACTTTCTCATCTGATAATAAATTTAATTCAAATAGATTTACAGAATGTACAAATGGAGAATATAATATTGATTCCAACAAGCTTATTTTAAATTATGAGTGTGAAGGATTTACCGCAGGAATAGAAGATCCAGAAGGAACTTTTGTCGAAGAATTATCTTTTACTGCAAATAACATTATACTTAAACCAACATATTTAGATTGTATTGAAGGATGCGGTTGGAAATTCAAAAAATTGCAATAGTACTTCAAGCCAGTTGCCAACAGCGGTTCATCTCAAATTACGGGTAATTGAGGAAAAAGTGTAATTTTAGAAATCAGGAAAGAAAATGGTTAATCCGACAAGTTCGCATCCCTACTCCCGCAACTTGTGATAACCGCAACCGTTG
>NZ_JAEHNY010000024.1:0-1715 GCF_016236975.1 Salegentibacter maritimus | reverse complement strand
TATCTACTAAATACTGTTTACTGAGAAGAAGTTCATTGATTTATTGAATTGACAGCGCGTACGTTTTTCGCAAGAAAAACGATACAAATAATTTTAGAATTAAGACTAGATAAGTCGTCTTTGAGTACAGATTTTGATTGTTGTAATTATAATTAAGAAACAACGATGAAGAGTTTGATCCTGGCTCAGGATGAACGCTAGCGGCAGGCCTAACACATGCAAGTCGAGGGGTAACATAGGAAAGCTTGCTTTTCTGATGACGACCGGCGCACGGGTGAGTAACGCGTATACAACCTACCTTTTAGCGGGGAATAGCCCAGGGAAACTTGGATTAATGTCCCATAGTATGGAGGTCTCTCCTGAGATCATCATTAAACATTTATGGCTATTAGATGGGTATGCGTCCTATTAGTTAGTTGGTAAGGTAACGGCTTACCAAGGCAGCGATAGGTAGGGGTCCTGAGAGGGAGATCCCCCACACTGGTACTGAGACACGGACCAGACTCCTACGGGAGGCAGCAGTGAGGAATATTGGACAATGGGCGAGAGCCTGATCCAGCCATGCCGCGTGCAGGAAGACTGCCCTATGGGTTGTAAACTGCTTTTACAGAGGAAGAACCACTCCCACGTGTGGGAGTTTGACGGTACTCTGCGAATAAGGATCGGCTAACTCCGTGCCAGCAGCCGCGGTAATACGGAGGATCCGAGCGTTATCCGGAATCATTGGGTTTAAAGGGTCCGTAGGCGGGCAATTAAGTCAGTGGTGAAAGTCTTCCGCTCAACGGGAGAACTGCCATTGATACTGATTGTCTTGAGTTATTATGAAGTGGTTAGAATGAGTAGTGTAGCGGTGAAATGCATAGATATTACTCAGAATACCGATTGCGAAGGCAGATCACTAATAATACACTGACGCTGATGGACGAAAGCGTAGGTAGCGAACAGGATTAGATACCCTGGTAGTCTACGCCGTAAACGATGGTTACTAGCTGTTCGGCCCGATTAAGGGTTGAGTGGTTAAGCGAAAGTGATAAGTAACCCACCTGGGGAGTACGTTCGCAAGAATGAAACTCAAAGGAATTGACGGGGGCCCGCACAAGCGGTGGAGCATGTGGTTTAATTCGATGATACGCGAGGAACCTTACCAGGGCTTAAATGTAGTCTGACAGGACTGGAAACAGTTTTTTCTTCGGACAGATTACAAGGTGCTGCATGGTTGTCGTCAGCTCGTGCCGTGAGGTGTCAGGTTAAGTCCTATAACGAGCGCAACCCCTGTGGTTAGTTGCCAGCGAGTAATGTCGGGAACTCTAGCCAGACTGCCGGTGCAAACCGTGAGGAAGGTGGGGATGACGTCAAATCATCACGGCCCTTACGTCCTGGGCCACACACGTGCTACAATGGTAGGGACAGAGAGCAGCCACTTCGCGAGAAGGAGCGAATCTACAAACCCTATCACAGTTCGGATCGCAGTCTGCAACTCGACTGCGTGAAGCTGGAATCGCTAGTAATCGCATATCAGCCATGATGCGGTGAATACGTTCCCGGGCCTTGTACACACCGCCCGTCAAGCCATGGAAGCCGGGGGTACCTGAAGTCGGTCACCGCAAGGAGCCGCCTAGGGTAAAACTGGTAACTGGGGCTAAGTCGTAACAAGGTAGCCGTACCGGAAGGTGCGGCTGGAACACCTCCTTTCTAGAGCAACGCCTTTTAAGGCA
>NZ_JAEHNY010000023.1:0-3577 GCF_016236975.1 Salegentibacter maritimus | reverse complement strand
TGTAGCCTTCCCTAAAAATAAGACAGTTTAAAATTCGAAATTGTTAATTTTAAAAACGATAAACTGTCCGATGAAAAAAAGTAGATTTACAGAAAGTCAGATCATCAAGATCTTGAAAGAAAACGAACAAGGCCGAGCTGTTGGTGATATCGCTCGAGAACTGGGTATTGATAAAAGCACTATCTATTATTGGCGTAAGAAATATGGTGGAATGGAAACTAGTGAGCTAAAACGGCTTAAGGAGTTGGAAGAAGAAAATCGCAAGCTCAAGCAGATGTATGCCGATGCCAGTCTAGATAACCAAATGCTGAAAGATATACTGTCAAAAAAGTTCTAAGGCCTTCCGACAAGAAGCATAGAGCGGTTTATTTGATCAAGGAGTACCAGGTCTCCATAAAACGAGCCTGTAATGTAGTAGGTTTAACCCGTTCGATGTGGTATTATCAGACTAAGCGAGACGATTATGAGGTAATCGATAAACTTTCTGAATTGGCCACTGAGTTGCCCACCAGAGGTTTTGATGAATACTATAAACGAATACGTCGCGAAGGCCATAAGTGGAACCGGAAACGGGTATTACGAGTATACCGGCAGATGAAGCTTAAGCTAAGGCGCAAACATAAAAAGCGCATTACAGGTAGGGTAAAACATCCTTTAGAGACCCCTGAACAATTGAATCAGGTTTGGAGTATGGATTTTATGTCAGATGTCCTTTCTGATGGCAGAAAGGTACGTGTCTTAAATATAATTGATGATTGCAACCGAGAAGTACTGGCTGTAGATCCAGGGTTGAACTATCCTGCTAGAAAGCTAGTGGAGACTTTAGAACAATTAGAAGAAGAAATTGGATTACCACAAACTATCCGTTGTGATAATGGCCCTGAGTTTATCTCTAAAACATTCAGTCAATGGTGCAATAGAAAACGTGTGGAAATACGGTATACCCAGCCAGGTAAGCCAATGCAAAACGGGTATATAGAACGTTTAAATAGATTTTATAGAGAAGATATATTAGATGCTTACTGGTTTAATGATTTACATCAATTGCGTTCTTTAAGCAATAAATGGATGGAAGATTACAATAATAACCATCCGCATCAATCCCTGGGCAATAAATCACCAAGGGAATACAAACCTCGATTCGGGGAAGAATTCTTCCCCGAATCGAATGATATTAATGAAAATTTATTGAATTTAGCCCTGTCTTAAATTGGGGAAGGCTACAAATTGGGGAAGGCTACAAAAACCTATCAACTACTCCCGTTCCTTCGAACTTTTTATCAACTTTTAGTGTACCTCTTAAAGAACTTTCAAACTTCTTGTAATTTATCTTTTTTCTATATCGAATGGAAAAAGGTTGAAAATCTGCAGTCCATTCTCGGAATAATCCCTCTGGTAACTCTTCTATGTTAGATTTACCTTCATTAAGTGTTAGATTATAAAGTGCCATTTGCTTTTGCAAAGTCTTTATAATCACATTTGCATCTTCCTTTGAATGACATAAAAATCTATAATCATCTTTAAATCTTACTCCTAAAAAATCAATCTTCTTTGAATCAATTATTTTAGATGATTCGTCATCTACGGCACTTAAAACTAGTTCTGCTATTATATCAGATATTGCAGGACCAATTGCAATTCCATTTGTACAACCGTCATTAGAATTTTGAACTAATCTATCTAATTTTAGTCCAAGGAATTTATTGTAATCTGTTCTATTCCCTTTTGTTCTTATTGTTTTTTTTGTGTGAATAGCCCAAGCAATACTATGAGTATAAATCGATGGATAGAAATTTTTAATATCTGTTTTGAGAATGTATTTGTAATTATAAGCTTCAGCTACTAAATCATTTTCTGCCATCTCCAAAAACTCATAAATCATTCTTCCTGCTCTTAAATGACCTAACTCTCCTTCATTCTTTTTGGATACTGGTATTGGAAAACTATAAGAGTATATTTTATTCGTAGAACGAAACAGTGTTTTAATTACTAAATCCCATTCATTCATCATATACCAAACTAAATCGTGATATATTTTAGGAGCAATTATACCAAAGGTTCTATTAGTTAGTTGTGTTTTTGGAAAAGAAACATTTACCAAATCATTTCTATCAGGATCAAATTTTGGTTGAGCACCAGAATTATCTACCTCGTAAAAAGGATCATTTTTCAATTCAAATTTTTGAATTTCAAATGATGGGGGAACGACATATTGTTCTGGGTAGTATCCTTCTTCTAAAAGCCATTTAGAAATTTTGGCTTTTGGAATTTTTTTGAGAAGTTTTTTTGTTTCTAAGTAATGCTTTCTTGGTAACGACATTTATGTTTTTAAAATTGGCTACAACGGTCGTGGCTATGCGCAGTGCGGGAGTAGGGATGCGAACTTGTCGGATTACCGTTTTGTTTCTTGGTTACTAAAATTACACTTTCTCTACAATTACCCGTAATTTGAGATGAACCGCTGTTACCCAAAGTATTTTTATCATGAATTTATCTATGATTCTTTTTTTGTAATAGATGAATTATAGCTCTAATTAAAAAATAGAATCCGATTATTAAGAAAATTATAGCAACAACTTTAAAAGTTATACCATCCTTATCCTGACTTTTATCCCACATATATTTTCCCCATGCTAAACATGCTAGTAAATAGGACAAAAATGCATAAATAAATCTTTTCATTTTGTGTATTTTATTTTGCGTTATTTAAATCTTTAATATTTACGCCGTCACCATTATAAATTGAAGAACAATTTGAATCGCCTATATAATTACTTGAACCCTGTATATATCCTGAGCCTGAAGCAATAGTACAAACACCATAATTAATAGTTGCGCAAGGTAGGAAATCACAAACAGCATTATCTACTGGATCTGCGCTAATTTCTTCATTTAAACCATTAACACAATCATTAAAGCTAGTATAGCATATTGTTCCTTTATTCTGAAAATTTCTTAGATTAAAATATTCATTTGCACTTAGACCATTTAGATAATAACTTAGAATATTTCCATTTTCAACATTGACAATCTCATTTATTTTTATTTCTCCCTTTTGATAAATTCTATGAATATAAAGAGCAAAATTTTCGTAAGTATTATATTTTGCCATTATAACAAATGATTCCTTATCAAATCCTTCATATGATGAGCGATCATCTATTTCTTGAACTACTAGAAAACCGTCATAATCTTTTAGGGTAACTTTATATATCCTATCTTTTTTAAAGCTCTTTATAATATTAGTAGATTCACTTTTTTTCAGTAGAACATGAATAAGTAAATACTACTAATAAAATGAGTAGAAGTTTTCGCATAATAATATATCTTTTAATTATTTCGTTGAATATAGTAAAATATTTTGGGTAACGGTTGGGCTATGAGTAGTTGCGTGGTTTAGTACTAAACTTTGCAAGTACACACCAAGCTGAAAATCCACGAGGATTTTCAGAAGTAGGCGAGAACAAGCAATTACTTATAGCCATTGTGCCTGTTGCACAAGTTAGCCAAAAGTGCTAATTTACTGCATGCAAGGCAAGAAAAATTATCAGGAAAAACTCTTCACTTCCTTCCGGCT
>NZ_JAEHNY010000022.1:0-9505 GCF_016236975.1 Salegentibacter maritimus | reverse complement strand
AATCCAACAATATCAAAATACGTTAATAAACCTTCAGGAAGGATTAAGCTTAGCAGGGATAGGTCAGTCTCTTTATTCACTGGATAATATTTATCTACAAAGAAAACTATTTTTCACTCTAGACCCAACTTTTGAGATTGATCCAAAAAATGACCCAATCTAAACAACAACTGGAACAACATTTCTAGAATATCGCCAACACGCTCCGTTGAAAAATAGGTGCCGACAAATTCTGGGATTATATATTAGGATTTATTTTCTATAAGTACCTAAGCAGGAAGATGAACTTCACGCCGAAAAATCCTAAAACCAGACAAGCTTACTTTCAGGCAACTGGAAGGCCACTCGCAGGAAGAACTTTATCTTGAAGCTGTTAAAGAAGATGCTTTGGTTCATCTGGGATATTATCTAAATCCTTTTGAATTATTCAGCGAACTGGTCCGCCGTAAAAACAGGAATGGAAAAGCAAATTTATTCTTGGAGACCTTGCAAAAGTGCTTACCAATATTGAGCAAAGCACGATGGGGAGCGAAACCGAAGAAGACTTCGGGAATCTTTTTGAAGACCTAGACCTTACCAGTAGTAAACTCGATAAGACCTATGAAGCTAAAAAACGAACTTATTGTTAAAGTGCTCACCCACCTGGACCAGGTAGATTTTGAACTGGAAAATACCGAAAGTGATGTGTTGGGTGATGCTTATGAATACCTCATAGGAAAATTCGCTTCCGGTGCTGGAAAAAAAGCCGGAGAGTTTTATACCCCGCAGCAGGTAAGTAAAGTCCTGGCGAAACTGGAGACCATAGATAAGAAACAGATTAAAAGTGTTTACGACCCTACCTGTGGCTCGGGCTCGTTGCTTTTAAGGGTTTCCAAAGAAACCGAAGTTGGTGCTTTTTATGGGCAGGAAAGTAATCCTACTACCTGCAACCTGTGCCGCATGAATATGATTATGCACGATGTGCATTACAAACGTTTCTATATTTATAATGAAGATACGCTGGCAAATCCATATCTGGAAGCCGTATCCTCTTTTTTAGCTGCTTTTGAAACGCGTCCGGTTTGACAATTAGAGCATTGAAATATAATCGAGAGAATAATTGTTAAAATGATTTCTTTACCATTCCTTCTTCAATAGGTTCAGAAGTGTTTTTAATCACAAAATCGACTACACCAAGTATTAGTTCCTCTTCTGTAATTATTTCAACTTTCCATTGGCCTTCCCTAAGGTTATTTTATAGGTATATCCACGGAAACCACGATCACGCCCACCGGCAACTTCAAAGCCAAGGTCATCAGTTACTTCCCATTTCCTGGTTTCGGCATTGTAGCGTTTCCATCTATGAAAAATGGACTTTTTTAAATCTGTAGGTGCAAAAACAGAAGTGAACACATAAACTCTTTGATCTACCTGACGATGAAAAGTGATGTGATGTTTACGCCAGAATACATACCATTGATTCTTCTCGTAAGTAACGATGTATTCGTTATTTATTTTTCGCACATCATGAGCCACCAAACCGGCATCCATTGCCAGCGGCACTGGTGGAATAAGGTTGAAATAGTAAAAAGCATTGATCGTTATATAGATAGAAAGGATAAGACTAATCAGTTTTTTTAGACTTACCTCAGCTCTTGTGTCAGGGCTTGAACTGTAAATAAAGGTGATAAGTGCCAGCGTACATCCCAAACTTACAAGTCCCGCAATGATAAAAATAAAGGTATTCATTTCCCTGGTCAGCGTGGGAATCATAAAGGCGAAAAAGGTAAAACTTATAAAAAAATAAACACTAAACTGAAGGTATTTGTTGGAGATTTTCTTTTTAAGAAACTCGTTTGCAAATAAGAGCAGCACCAGCAGTATGAAAAAAAACATAGTTTTTGACATGGACACACTTCTGAAAAAATAGATGACAAAAGCACTTGAAAGTGCACCAAAGAAGAACTGTATGGCTAGCGGGAAATATTCGGAATAACGTCTGATAAAAGTACCTTCCCACTTTTTATCATCCACTGTATTATACAAATAAAGCGTTATGGACAATAAGCTTATATGTGAGCAAAGTACCACCGTATCATAAACACGATCTATTCGCCCTAAGGTCAGGGAATCAAAAATAAAACCACCCATAAAGAAAAGAATGGGAGCATATTTTTGATTGCGATAAACATATCTTCCAAAAGCACTATTTCTATATCTTACTAAAGTTCTTTTCATAATGTATTTAGTAGCGCCAAATGTAGGATAAAAACTTCAACCGGATATTTGCTTTGACTTTAAGGCCAGAGAGCTTATGAAAAAAGCGGAATAAGAATCTTATCAAATATTTCAGCGGAAGGGAATTAATTATTTATTGTTCATTGCTATTCGGTGCTTCAAGATAAAGGCATGAATATACCGATGATTTTTTAGTTATTAACTGTTGGCTTTTAGCTATTACTGTTAGCCTTAATAGTGGTATTTATAATTTCGTATCGGTTGGTTTATTTCACCATGCCCTACTTTTTGTCCACTTTTCAAAATTAACATTTGGCCCTTCACCTATACGGTTTCCAGATTCCAATCCTTTACTTTTGAGTAAAGATCCTGTTTTGCTCTTAATAACAAAAAAAGAAACCACCCCTGGCGAACCAAAGATGCTATTAGTAGGTACATGAAAAAAAACTCTGGGTTGGTGATAAATCTGAATTTCATTCCGGTTTGGGCTCACATCATCCTGAAGTAGTAAATACATATATAACTGCAGTATCTGCATTTTAAGAGATTTCGAAACGCCTCTGGTAATTTGTGATCTGGGTTATGGCGATTTTAATATTGGTAAAGAATTAGTGAAGTACTCCAAAAAGTATATCGTCATAGATATAGTTCCAGATTTTATTGCTCATAACAAAAAAAGCATTTTTAGGGAAGGCCACACATTTAGGGCCGTCATTTGATTTTAAGGTTGTAGCAGAAAAACAGTTATTATAGGTTAAATCTCTCTGCTTTAAAGAGAATTTAGCAACTAGCTTGTATATTATTTAGGTTTAAGATGGAGGAGTTACTGAAAGTTGAAAACTTGATCAAATTATTTTCAATTTTATTGTAAGCACTTAAAAGAAAATGTTTTTAAAGTAAACTCATTCTCTGTCCCAGATGCGTTACCAATTATCCGGGCCTACTTTCCTTTTATCTTATAAGACTAAAATGTCCTGTATTTATATCGCCATTATCAAATTCCACGCGGAACCAGTAATCATCTGAAGGCATTGATTTTCCGTTAAAAATGCCGTCCCAGGCCTGGTCAATACGCAACATTTTTAGTAGTTTCCCATAACGGTCAAAGATCTTTGTAGTATACTCCCTATCTGTTCTTCCCTGCATTTTCCAGGTATCATTATAACCATCATTATTAGGTGAAAAAAAGGCCGGAAAAGACAGTATGGAGAATGTCTCCTCCAGATAGCCGCAGCCTTGAATCTCCCTCACAAAAATCCTATAATCTCCTCCGGTTAGATTTCTAAAGGTATTGGCATCCTGGTAAGTTATTCCATCCAATGAAAATTCATAAATACCTTGGTCTCCTATTACTACAGTTACGCTATTTTCAGAATTAAAGGACGCTACCTCTATTTCATAGGAGATAATAGGGTTATATCCTGTTATATCCACCTTTAGTGTTGAACTGGATTTCCCGCACAAGCCATTATCGATCGTATAAGTATAAATTCCAGGAGCATCCCTGGCCGGATCTAATATATCCCGTCCTCCTTTTGGTAACGGATGCCACGTGCCACCGGTATCAGGAGCACCTTCTAAAAGATCATATAGATTGACCGGCTCCTCCTGGGAACATAGCTCTACTTCTGTACTTTCTCCCGCATTGGGTTGCTTATCAACTCTTATCTTCACCTCCGTAGAACTGCTTCCGCAAGACCCCCTGTCTACCATAAAAACATAGTTTCCTTCGGAATCAAAGGCAGGGTCAAAAATATTTTCATTTGCCAGGCGGGGACTCCAGGAACCTTCAAGGTTAGCATCAACGCCAATAAGATCTCTAAGATTTACAGCAGCATCATTTTCACAAAGGTCGAGTACGATATTATCACCAATTTCTGGCCTCGGAATTACCTGTACTCTGATTTCTGCAGAATCTTTTCCGCAGGGACCATTATCAATTTCATAAACATATACACCTGGGGTATCTACCGCTGGATCAAAAACAGCATTCCCACTTAAAGTTTGTACACTCCAGGATCCTCCTGAATCTGCACTGCCCAGCAGATCAAAAAGGTTTATAGGATCGGCTTCCTCACAAATTGTGAGCTCATGGTCTGTTCCTGCCCTTAAGATCTGGTCTTCCTGAAAGTCATAAATTCCATTTTCATCCTTATCTTCAGGGGTAGTATATCCTGATGAAACGCCGGTCACTAATCCCTTCGCATCTACATTTTCTGGTGAGGTTCCCAAACGGCCATCCTCATCCTCATCTGCAAAACCTGCTTCTATAACATCAAAACAGCCGTCTCCATCACTGTCCAGATCCCTGTGGTCTGGATAACCATCCCCATCAGTATCCCTATCTTCCTGACCCTGTTGTTCTATGATATCCAAAATTCCATCGTTATCATCGTCAAGGTCAATATCATCGGGTATCCCATCCCCGTCAAAATCTCCCAGACATTCCTCTTTTACCTCCATTTCGCTACTGCATTTAGCCGGATTTCCAGTAATGCTGACTGTGCCAGTGACTCTGTTGGAGCCCAAAAGTTCACATATCGCAGAACAATCGGTTAAAGAATTATTTCCTGTTATAACTACCCCCTCCTGCAAGGCGGGATCTCCTGCATACAACAGACTTTGCAACCCCTCAAGGGTATTTAGCAAAGGATTATCTGTAATCTGCAAAGTACCATTGAGTTCATTAAGGCTTCTTATCCCTTTAATATCGGGCAGGTTTTCGTTATTGTCAATCACCATGGAACCGTAGATATGGGTTAGATTATTAAGTCCACTTATTTCAATCAGTTCTATATTCCCCGAAATAATAAGATCTCCACCGGTAGGAGACAAACTTCCCACAGAAGTCAAAGTGTTAAATCCGGTAATAAAATTTATTCCAGTATCGCGTATAATAAAATCGCCTCCTACAGTATGTAATTTAGTAAAGTCATCAAGCCCATGTGGATAATCAATCAACTCAAAATTTCCATAGACAATTTCAAGATTCGTAAATCCTATAAGGGAAATGAGTCCACTGTCAGTAATAAGAAAATCTCCTTTTACTTCTTCCAGGGCATAAAAAGAATCTATAGACCTAAGACTTTCCCAATTTGTTATTGTAAAACTGCCACCAATCTTTTTCAGGTTATTAAAATCATTAAGTTCAACTGCTTTGGTGAGTCCATTGAAAGTCAAATTACCCTCTACAAATTCCAGATCATCAAAATTTGCAAATTTTGTAACCTGAGCTCCTTCTATGATAAGATCACCCTTTATTTTTTTTATGGCGTTAAGACGGGAAAGATCTATTACCCCACTGCCTATATAAAGATTTCCTGTTATGGTTTCACAAGAAAGGTAAGAGTTAAGGTATTCTTCTACTTCATTCTGGTCATTTAGCCGAACATCGCCTGTAGGACACTGGGCAGTGGCAAGATTTAATATTAAAAGAAAAAACAGAAATAAAAAAACAGGCTTCAAACAGAAAAGAGTTAGATGAGCTAATTTAATAAAATATTAACTTCTTCCTACAGAAGTTAATATTTATTATCGGGAATAATTACTCTTGCCAGCTGCAAAATCCAAATTCCTGAAGAATCTTTTCGGTTTTGCCATTAAGTTGTAGAGTGTTATTTTGTAAAAACCATGGTTACTTATTGTTTATTTAATAATAATCTTAGTTACAATTCCCTGAATAAAATAAAATTCCGCTTCGCCTTTTAATTTTTCTTTACCCCTACATATTGGAAGATTTACAGAATGAAGCGGATCTATTTTTAACATTAAACAACACAAAGCAATTAACTTCGCTACTTATATTTTCAAAGATGCAGGGAGAATACGGCAGAGTATGACGTGATAGAAATAAAATTTAGTCAGATTTAAGATTCCCTGGTTTAGGCAAAATAGAAAATCCAAAGCATTCACCACTTTCTCATCACAAAAGTTTCGTTTCAGTTAAAAAGCTTCATTACAATTGACCTGGACACGAGCCAAAAAGCTTAGAAAATAACGATATATAAAATGATTAAAAAAAGCTTTTAGGCTCAAGTCCGTCTAATCACTAACTGTTTTCAAGAGTCTTAATAACAACAATTAAAGATTGAATAAATGACCCCATTACCATCGAAAAGAAAACGGCTGAACGCTTTCAGCAATTTTCTAAAATGCATTCTGAAGCTTTGGCCTGAATGCTGGATTTTTTCTTCTAAAATGAAATTTCTCCCGGGAAAAATTTCGGCTCCACAGGCAGGAGAATTGAAAATATTATAAAAAAAGATTAACGCAGTGATCGCAATTACCAGGGATATGTAGAAAAATAAACTCCACTTTAGGAATTCTGGAAGCTTTGATAGGAAGCCGCAGATCCTAAAAATGATAACGATGATTAATTAAGGGAATATGAACAAGGCGCAAACAATCCTGACATTTATAAATAGATAACCCTTTTTATTTGCGGCAAAAACCTGCTCTGATTATTAAAATTACCGTCATAATCCAGGCTTAGAATCTCAAAAAAATTATTGCCAATTAATTTAGGATAACCTCAATGGCTTTTTCTAAAAACTCATCTTTTCCTGACTTGACACCTTCTATGGTCTTATTGACATAAATATCTGGTATTATACCTTTGGCATGAAGTTGAGAACCATCATGCTTAACCACCTTCATTCCCGTCCACCTAATTGTATAATTTCCTAAAAGTGTAAAAGGGTTAACATTGCCATTTGTTCCTGCAGTGGGTTGTCCCACTATGGTTGCTAATTCATAGCCTTCAATAAAGCTCATAAAACTTTCAGCATAACTGATAGCTCTCCCATCAATAATGAAAACAATATTTTTGTCTCTCAAATAAGGTTTTTTAGGTTTCATTCCCCAACCTAAATTCTCATAACCAATATTTTTTTTCTGATCTGGATAGATTTTTTTTGGAACTCTCATCCAGGCTTTGGAGGTATCTTTCTCTTTTAATAGATGAGCGATAAAACCATGGTTACCGTTAGGGTAACCCCTTAAATCACAGATAACACCTTTTGCCTGTTGAAGTTTTGGTAAAAGTTTAGTAATAGTATTCATTTCAATTTTATCGAGATTAAGATAATAGATACTATTATTTAATAACTTATAGTTATGCTTTTGTATGGCTATATCCAATTCATTATAATCATACTTTCTATCGTGATTCAAGACTTTAGTTTTAGAATTAATCTCTAAAACTAGTTCTTCGTTTTTTTCAGCTAGAAGACTAATGCTTTTCGCTCTATAATTTAGCCATCCTCTAGTAGCAGCCGAGATTCTAGAATTGATTTCTTCAAAATAATTTTCTGAAGATTGACCATTTACCTTAGTAACTACATCTCCTATTTTAATATCTAAAGTTTTATCTTTTACTTTAGTGATAACCAACTTCTCTTCAATCCACTCCCAATTAATAGGGGGAATATATTCACCGGTTCTAGGACCGCGCACAGAGATATGTCCATCTTTTAGAGGGGCTGTAAATTTTTGTAAAGTCTCCAGATGATCAAGTTCTGTCTGGTCGTTGAAGCTTCTTTGCAAAGCGGTTGCTAATTCTTTTTCCCAGTCTACATCTACCTCATTAAAATAAGGGTAAAAATGTTGAAAAACGTTGTAAGTATTTATAATGTTTCCTAAGAAAACTGATACATCGTTGGGGCTTTCGTTTATAGTGCTTAAACGTTGCTGTAATGCATCTAAGGATGTACTTTGAGGATAGGTGTTTTCAGAATTAGTGTATAGATTTAATGGGATTTGACAAAAAATATCTTCACCAATTTCTTTTTCGATAAGCTCACCAAAGATTGGATAGGCATCAAAAAGAGCCCTTCCCTTTACTCGCTTAACCTTACCTTCATAGGCAATAACCGCAGCCTGTTTTCCCTCTTTGCTATCGGTAGTTGAAATCGTATATGAATACCCCTGGCTATTTCCTTTCCAATCTGATTGTTTATTTTTCTTACCAATCGTTTTGGCTTCAAAACTATTATTTTTAATTGGAATTTCTATCCATTCGTTGTTTTCTTTATAATAGAGATGGACATCATCTAAAAACAAAGTTCCTTTACCTTTAATAAAGCTTCCCATAACCATCCCCGAAGCTAAATCATCTACTTTACCAACAATTTCATATTTCTTCCACGCATTGCTTTTAATTGGGTTGGCATCCATATTCTCAAAAAAACCCATCGTTTTATCAGATTTATCCACTCTCAACCATAAATGCCCAGTACCCCTAGAAGCGTTCTTCAGCTTTACCCAAGCAGTATATTTTATCTCCTTTCCTCTATATTTTTCTGCATCTACAGAGAATAATAGGTTACCAAAATCACTTGATTCATCAATTTTGTTGTATCTGTTTACTCTTACACTACGATATATACCAGTCTGGTGATTCATTCCCTTAGAAACACCTTTGTGCTGCCAATAGGTCGGTTTATAATCATTAATATTATCAGGTGTAATTACGCTTATATCATAGTTTTTGTTTGTATTAGAAAAAACAACACTAGGTGCTATGGGTTTAAAAATTTCGTTTAGTGTGGTTACCACCTCATTAGAATTATTACATTTTAAAATCTCGCTCACTCCATAAGCTGCAAAACTATTCCAATCAATTTTGGAGGCTTCATCACTTGGATGAAAGTATTTTATATACCCATAAGCTTTAGCAAAAGTCTTTAAATAGTTTAGGTTTTCTTGTTGCTGTGCCTGTACTTCTCGAGACTCTTTTTCATTTGATGCTTTTCCTTTACACCCTATTATTAGCATTGCTACAATAAGTAATCTCAATGTATTTTTCATAGTTATCCTATTATGTAATTAAGTCTCAAAGCGTTGTCTTATTTAAATGCTACGATCGTTAGAGATAAATTGTAGCCTGATAAAGCCACATAGTCATCAAACCAGTAGTTTCATTCTAAGACTGGTTTACAAATGAGGTATTTAAAAATTAGTATCAGTTTATCATTTTTGTTACACAATAAAAGTATCTGATTTTTAGTTCTTTCATTCCATATTAAACTCCTTTAACAAACCGAAGCACCAATGCTTCAGCTGAATCCTTTAATGCTAAAATAAAAGCCTTTAGAGCACAATTAAGAGGAGTAAGAAATACCGAGTTCTTCTTATTTCGACTCGAAAAATTATTTGCTTAAAAACTCAAAAACCCAGAAAATGGTCTTGATCCCGGATCAATCTCAAAAGTTGGGTCTAAAGTAAAAATTAAGTTTCTTTGCTGATAAATATTATCCAGTGAATAAAGAGACTGACCTATCCCTGCTAA
>NZ_JAEHNY010000021.1:0-15548 GCF_016236975.1 Salegentibacter maritimus | reverse complement strand
GAACCACTCGGCTATGCGATTGGATATCCTCTATTTTTTGGGTTATGATGTGGATGAAGGACTGCTCTGGCACAGTACCATCAGCCGTACCCGCCAGCTTTTCCCTGAAGATATTTTCGAGGAAGTCTTTACCAAAGTTTTAAAACTGTGTATTGAAGCAGGATTGGTGAGCGGGCATACCCAAGCAATTGATTCGGCCCCTATAAAGGCCAATGCTTCTATGGACAGCCTGGAGATTAAGGTTCCGGCAGAAGATCTGGAGGAGCATCTTTCCAAAGTGCGGGTACAAAGTAGCAGAGATCGAAAAGCAAAAGGCAACAAAGCTACTGAAGAACAGCAAAAAATTACCGCCAGTAAAAAGGAGCTTCAGGAAATAAAGAGCCGTAACAAAAAATGGAGTCAGGACCAGGACATGCGCCCCGGTGCCAAAAATAAAGGCAGCAGGTACACAAGCAACAAAACACATTACAGCCCAACAGATCCCGATGCCCGGATAAGTGTCAAACCCGGCAAGGCCAGAAAACTGAACTACCTGTGCAACCTGGCAGTAGATGTTGAAGCACACGTCATTACTGATGTTCGAGCTTATCACGCAGATAAAAAAGATACTAAATACCTGCAGGACACGGCTACAAGGCTCAACAGGCGCCTGCGCCGGGAAGGCTTGATCTGGGAGAATGTATTGGCAGATGCTGGTTATAGTAGCGGTGAGAATTATGCATACTTCGAAAGGAAAGGCCTCACCACTTATATCCCTCCGCACGGAACTTATAAAGGCGGACCTGAAGGATTTGAGTATATCAAAGAAGGTAATTACTGGCTGTGTCCACAGGGAAAGAAGGTCACCTTCAGAAAGCAGAAGATGGAAAATGGCAATCTAAAGGACAATTATTTTACCACACGGGCTGATTGTAAAGGCTGTCCCATAAAGCAGGCCTGCATCGGCAAGAGCCATGAGAAACGGATCAACATCACGGCCTACCGCGAGGAATACGAAAGGAATATTGAACGGGTAAAGAGCAGGCGTGGCCGCTACATGAAAGGCAAACGTCAAAGCACTGTAGAACCTGTTTTTGGAACCCTCAAAGAATTTTTGGGGCTACGGAAAATAAATACTATTGGAATCAAACAGGCCAATAAGTGCATGCACCTGGCCGCCATTGCTTATAACCTAAAGAAATACCTGAAATTCACCCATAAAAGAGTGAAATCCGGGGCAGGACTGCTTACTTTGCTGTTTTCACCAAAAACCCTGTTACAGGAAGTCCACAGTTCAATTTTACGGAACCTGAATTTTGTTAACACATAAACTCATCTATAAAAGAAAACCGTTTAAAGTGGCTTATTTGTATAGGACATTCAAAAAATTATCGGCTTGTGCAACGGTTACCAATGTTCTCTGCTGGCTTTTTTCATTCCGTTAGTTTTCAGCTTTGGCTTGCGAGCTCTTTGACACCGCAGGAACGAGGATGGCAATGTGCTTGCAAATGCGTTCGTTATAACCTTGGGTCAACTTCCTCACTTTCCAAAGCTAAAACTCCAAATACACTTTCGTGGATTCGCCTTAAAGGTTCTTTCCTTACAAATCTTTCTAAACCTTCAACTCCTAATGCGAATTCTCTTAAAGCTAATGACCGCTTTTTAGAAAGCCCTCTGTTTTTTAGTCTCTCCATATTTTCAGGTGTATCATATTCTGCTCCGTAAATGATTCTTAAATACTCACTTCCTCTACATTTTACAGCAGGTTGTAAAAGTCCTTCTTTCCCGAAGCTCACAAAATCATAAGGTTTCACTACCATTCCTTCTCCACCTTTTTCGGTCAATTCTGTCCACCATTTTATAACATTATTTACACTTTCTTCACTTTGAGTTTCTACGATTTTATATGGTGTGATTCTAAAAATCTTCTCATCTGCAAGACATATTTCTTTGATGTTTTCCATATGCCATTCGTGATTCTTATCTACGTGGACTTCGCCTTCGGTTGCTAAAATGTGAAATGGTGCAAGTTTAAAATCTTCAATGTCTGCAACTTCCCAACAATAATTTCTATATGAATCAATAAATTTATCTATTGACTTACGCTTGTTACTGAATTTGTTAAGCAGAGTGTTAATTCCCTCGATATTTCTTTTAGCGGATTGCTGTAAGACTTGCTCAACTTCTGTTAAAGCATTTTTAGCAGATGTTCCAACTGCTGCATATTGTTCTTTTAACAACGCTTGTGCTTTTGCCGACCAAGGCATTAATTCTGCATCTAAACAAACCCAATCTGTCTTGTGTTTTTCCCAAAAGTTTGATTTGGTTAGGGCATTTTGAACCCTTCCCAAAAACTCTTGTTCGATTTTCTCATTATTAAAAAAGTTTCGTCCAGTGCGAGTGTAACAAATTCCAACACCTTCATTTTCAATACCGAATCGTTTTAAAACTGTTTGCTCATCTTTACAGACTACCAGAACAGCACGAGAACCCATATGCTTTTCTTCGCAAACTATCTTTTCTATATTTCTCTTTTTATAATAATTGATAGCTTGTTGCGGATGTTCCAAATAGTTTGGCAGCTCACTTGTTCCACAAGGCGACATTGTTGGTGGTAAATAAATCAACCATTTTGGATTGATAGCAAAACGACTCATTACTTCTAAAGCAGCAATGGAATTTTCCTCTCTAATAGTTAGGTTGTTTCGTAATCGAGTTTGCACAATTCGCTTGCCAATAACATCATCAATATTGAGCAAATCATCATATTCTTGTTGGTGACTTAAATTAGAATCTGATTCGGTTACCAACGGTTTTACAGGCTCGCAATAAACCTTCTTAGCCTTTACTGAAACCAACTCTTCTTCGGGATAACGCAACGCTGTCAATTCACCACCAAAAACACAACCTGTGTCAATGTCAATGGTTTTATTTAACCATTCAGCTTTTGGAACAGGCGTATGTCCATAAACAACTTTTGCTTTTCCTCTGTACTCGGAAGCCCAATTGTAGCGGACAGGCAATCCAAACTCGTCAATTTCTCCTGTAGTTTCTCCATATAGACAGAAAGAACGAACTGCACCAGAACCACGACCTTGCATTTCTTCTTTGATTCCTGCGTGTGCAACAGCCAACTTGCCATTGTCTAAAATGTAGTGAGAAATTAGACTATAGAGAAACTCCCTCACGTCTTCTTTGAACGCATCAGATTCATTTTCCAATTGCTCCATTGTTTCAGCCAAACCGTGTTTTAACTGAACATTTTTCCCATTAAGTTTCTTTTGAAGTTTTAAATCGTGGTTTCCAGGAACACATAATGCAACTCCACTTCTTACCATACTCATCGCCAACTTCAAGACAGAAGGCGAATTTGGGCCTCTATCTACTAAATCTCCAATAAAAATGACTTGTCTGTTTTCAGGATGTGTTACTTCAATGCCGTAATTAGTTCCGTTGTCCTCTACAGAAGAAATCTTATAGTTTAGTTTTTCAAGAAGTTCAATTGTTTCATCATAACATCCGTGTATGTCACCAATAATATCAAATGGTCCGTGTAGGTCTTTTTTGTCATTATAAAGTTTTTCATGTGTAATTCCAGATATTTCTGCGATTTCTTCTTCTGATTTTAAGACATAAATTTTTCTAAACCCTTCTCTTTTTAGTCCTTTGATAGACCGTTTGAGTTGTTTTTTTTGCTGGCGAATAACGTGTCCACCAAAATTCCTATCTTCACGATTTTCGTTTCTATCTTCACAAATTCTTTGCGGCAAATCCAATACAATAGCAACAGGCAGAGTATGATACTCTCTTGCTAAATTGATAAGCTTCTTCCTTGATTCTTTTTGAACATTGGTAGCATCTACAACAGTCAGAAGTCCATTTTTAAGACGCTTTGCAATGATAAAATTCAACAAATCGAATGCATCGCCTGTAGCAGCTTGATTGTTTTCATCGTTTGACACGATTCCTCTGCAAACATCAGAAGAAACAACTTCGTGCTTGTCAAAATATTTGTTTGCAAATGTGCTTTTCCCAGAACCTGACGCACCAATTAGCAAAATCAACGATAGTTCAGGTACTTTAATTTCCATATTCAAATATTGCCATTTGTGAAGGTGCTCCAACTTTTTCGTCAACTTCTCCGATTGGTTCGAATTGCACCGAATAATTATTATTTTCTGCGACTTGATTTGCCCAGTTTTCAAATTCTTTTCTTGTCCACTCAAATCTATGGTCAGTATGTCGCATAGTTCCAGCCTCTAAATTTTCATACATTACATTGTATTCTCCGTTTGGTGTGGTCAGAACTACATTTTTTGGTTTAGCAAACTCAAAGACTACACGTTCAAAAGATTTTAATCTGTTTTCGTCCATATGTTCAATGACTTCAACGATTGCAGCGGCATCATAGCCTTCTAATCTTTTGTCTTTATAAGTTAAAGCACCTTGGAACAAATCAATTCGTTCTTTTTGTCTTGGTGCCATTTCATCCCAATGTAGTCGTTCTTTACACTTGGTTAACTCGGAATAGGAAATGTCCATTCCTGTAATGTTCTGAAATTGCTTTTCCTTTAACATCATTCGTATTAATTTCCCTTCGCCACAACCCAAGTCGATTACTTTTTTAGCCCCAGAATCTTTTAGTTTTTCTAAAACCAACTTCAGACGTTGTTGATGTAAGGTTTCCTTTTTCTCCAATAGCTCAACAGGAAGTTCATCTTCATTTTCTTCTTCTTCAATTCCTTCGTTCAAGCGTTCCAATGCTTGTCGAGAAAGTGAATTGAGATTGATTAAATACCTTCTGGTGATTTGTTCTTTTTCGGGATGGTTTTCCAACCAGCCTTTTCCTTTTTTTAAAAGTTTGTCAATTTCATTTTGACTCACGAAATAGTGTTTGTCGTTATCCAATGCAGGAATTAAGACATATAAATGTGAGAGTAAATCTTTTAATTTGAGTTCGTTTGAAAGTGAAACCGTGTAATATTTACTATCTCCCCAATTTTCAAACTTTTCATCCAATTGATGTCGCTCTGCAACTATTATATAACCTAAAGGCTCAAACAGTTTTCGAATGAGTAGTTCTCCACCTTTCGGTGCTGGTAGCACAGAAATTTTTACCTCAAAAGGCATTTTAATATCAACTAATTCAGGTTTGTTCTTGCACTTCCCATTCATTGCAGTTGAGAATGCTTTTGAAAGAGCCACACTCATAAACGAAGAAGCTACATAAGGTCGGTCATTTACATATTGTCCAAGTGAAAAACCTTTACCCGAAAGATTTCTTACTCCTCGAACCATATCAATTGAATCTATGTCAAGAAGTAATGCAACTGTTGTTTTTTCTGAACTGCTTTCAGGGTAGAAAATATGTGCTTTTCCAACTGCCAAATCAACAGTCTGTAATTTGTCAGGATGTTTGTGTAGCAAAAAACCTAAGTCAGTTGCGTTTTTATATGTCGTTGTTATCGTTAGTAACATTTATTCATTTTTATTTTTAGCGTTGGCAAAAAAGCAATGTGTGCGTTAGCACTCTTTGCTTTGTGCGGTTGGCTTTTCAGCTTGCAGAGAACGATTTGGCTATGGTTTCGTTGCGTGAAAATCTGCGAGGATTTTCCGCCGAAAACCGAAGATAGCAAATTTGCTTCTGACTTTCCAGGAGGAAAGTCAGAAGCAATGAACTATAGCCGGTGTTACCCAACGTTTTTTATTCTATTTTCTTTATATAGTCCTTTACCAAGTCGTTATAACATTCCATTGAGGTGAACTGCGTACAACTTTTTTCGACAAGTTTTATCGAATGTATTTCTCTTAATCTTTGCTCAAACTCCAAGTCAGAATTATATGGTTCCAGAAAATATTTGAGTTGTCCATTTATTAAGTCATCCTCAAATCGTTTTTTGATTTTCTCACAAGATTCATATTCAAAATATTCATAATATTCAGATATACCTTTATTGCATTGGATTCTGTCATAATTGTCTTTTGCCAAACGAAGGTTAAAGAACATTGAGATACAAAAAAAGATGATTGCAAATATTAGAATGACGTTAAAAGCTTTTTTGAATTTTACTATAATCAAATAGAAAACAAAGCATGCAATTCCTAAATATAAAAAGAATTTCCCAAAAGTTAAATCCTGAATAACGCTTAAAGTCTCGTCCCGACATTTGGTATTTATTATTAAAAGAAAAGCATCAATTAGAAATAATATTATAGAAATTATTTTAAATTTTAACTGCATTTCTCAAATGTTGGGTAACGGCAGTCTGTCTCAAAACTACCTGTATTTTCATTAAAAATAGGTGTAATCTGGTTTTAATCCAAAATTTAGTGTTATCAGGTTTTTTATCTTCTAAATTACCTGCATTGGGTTTTGAGGCTTGATATAGACTAAGAACAGGGTTTTGGTGCCAATAATAGCTTTTTGAAGGAGTTCTTTAAGGCCAATATCTGTATTGATTAAACGTTTTAAATTATAGGCCAATGCCATAAGCCCCAGATCTGCCGAGGCTACTTTCATTCCTTTCTTGGTTATGATATGGTCAAAGCCCCATTGCCGTTTAATAGTTCCATAAGGATGTTCAACCAGGGCCTGTCTTTTCTTATAAAGCTGCTCACTTTTTGTTACACGCCTGGCATTGGCCTGAATATTCTCTGTAAATTCCGTTCGCTGGATGACTTTCCCGTTGATTTTGGAGGTGGTACATTTGTGCCTAACAGGGCATTTTTTGCAGGCTTTGGTTTTATATTGTTTAAAGGTATAGTTACGGGCTTTGTAATGGGATTGATTGGAGGTTAGGTTGTTTCCCTGTGGACAGGTGTAAGTGTCGTTTGTTTCGTTATAGCTAAAGTTTTCTGCATTGTACCTAGGATCGGGCGCCTGGCTTTTTCTGCCGATGCCAGGAATGGCCACCAGGGTTTTTATGCCTAAGGTGTCGGCTATACAAAATTCACTTCCGGTGTGGTAACCTTTATCGTATAGTGCGGTAAAACTAGTATTTCGCAATATGGATTTTGCCCGTCTTAGCATCATTCCCATAGCTTTTTTATCATTTTGATTGGTCAGTTTATAATAGATCAGGAATTTATGTTTGGCATCTACAGTGGTTTGTGCTGTGTAGCAAACCTCGGTAATGGTACCTCGTACAATTTGATGCCGACTATCGGGATCTGAAGTGGATAGCTGTGGGTTCTCCGAAGATTTATCTGATTTCAGCTGTTCTTGTATAGCCTGATACTTCTTCTTTTGTTCTTTACGTCCCTCAATTTGTTTTGTGAGCTCCTGCTGCTGGTCTCCATCGGCTTTGGCCATTTCCTTTTGGTGTTCTTCCAGTTTGTTATCGATATACTCCAGGTGGCGCTGAACTTTCTTTTTATTGTAATTGTTCTTTTTGCTGTTCTGGACCCTTAGCTTGGTAGAATCCCCGGCAATAAGTTTTCCGCCAATGAGGTTAAAGTTACGTGCCAGGGCCACACTTTGACGGAATACCTTTCGAATGGCCTTTGGGTTTTCCTTTCTAAACCTGGCTATGGTGTTATGGTCGGGTTTGAGGTTTTTTAAAAGCCAAATGACTTCCAGGTTTCGCTTGCATTCTTTTTCCAATCGCCTGGAAGAGCGCATTTGATTCATATACCCATAGATAAATAATTTGAGAAGGTCGCCGGGATGGTATGGTGGTCGTCCTTGAGTGGCTATGGTTTGAAAACCCATTTCCCGAAGGTCCAGGAGATTTACAAATTGATCGATGAGTCGTACGCTATTGTCCCGGGGAACTATATCATCCAAACAAGTGGTGTAAAGGCTAAGTTGTTCCCGGTCTTGTCCCTGTTGGTATTCCATAACCTAAAAATACAGAATTCTTAGGTTTTGAGACAGTCTGACGGTCTCGGCTATGATTTCGTTGCGGAAAAATCCGCAGGATTCTTTCCGCCGTAGCAGAAAGATAGCAAAATTGTGGTGAATTCCGATAAGGAATTCAACCGCAATGAATTATAGCCATTGTTGTAACCAGTTATTTTTAGTTCAAATTATTCTTAAATTCCTGAATTTCGGACATATAAATCTCATTTAAAAATTCGTTGTAAACATCATCTCGTTTGTAATGCATATTATTTTCCGCTTTCAATATGCTCTCTTTTGCTTTTTCGATTTGTCCAAGTTTTTGGTAAGCTTTTGCCATTCCAAAAAAGGATTCAGGTACATATTCCGATTGCTTTAATGCTCGTTGAAATTCGCTAATCGCCTTTTCATAGTTTCCAAGTTCAAATTCGCAAAGTCCCAAATACACAAAAGAATGAATATCAGCCCAATCTTCCTTTTGGTTTTTTATACTACGATTTAACAAGTCAATTGTCTTTTGGTAGTCTTTTTTACCATAATAGCATTCTGCTCTCAAAAAGTCGATGTCTTCTCCCCAAGGTGCATCTACAAAATTTGGTGTCAAACTGTCAAGTCGGTCAAAATCTTCGAGAGCTTTGTCAAAGTCTCGCATTTTTCTTAATCTTATCCAACCTCTGTAGCCTAAATGTAATTTTGGGTCGAGTTCTACTGCTTTATTTAAATATTTGAATCCATTTTCAAAATCTCCAGCTTTGTTTAAATGAACAGAGTATTCCATATATTCATTACTGTCTTGCGATTCAAAATTTTCAATTCGTTGGGATAATTCTTTAGATTTCTCAATTCTATTTTCGTTCCAAAAATAGAGATAGATTCCAAAACCTATTGCAATGACTAAAATAGTACCAACTATGTAACCAAATATTTTAAAAAATTTGTTCAATTCGTCCGTCTTTAATTTTTAACCTGATTAGGTTGTACGTTTTATAATCTTTATCTCTTTTCCAATTCGTTAGTCCTGTGGCAATTTGTTCTAATTTTTTAACTAATTGTCCATTATTAAATTCAGTACTTTTATAATTTTCGTCAATTTGGAATGTTTCAATATCGCAAAGGTTTCCTGTTTTCGAAATATTTAACCTCAATGTTATAAATCCACTTTTTGGTTCAATTTCGGTTTCGGTTAATTGAATTTCTTTGAAAGCTTTTCTCAAAGTTGGATTTTCGCCCTCAATTCGACTGTTAATTTCATAAGCCCAATATGGCAAAGTCTGTTCATCACAATCACTATTTTCCTGCGAAAAAGATTGAAGAGTGAAAAGCAATATTGTTAGGGCGAGAATTTTTTTCATAATTGGTTACAACGGTCCAGTATAACCGTCAGTTACGGATTTAAAGATATTAATTTTCGATTAAACACAGGTGTTAGCAATTCCGAGTGGATTCGGACTTAGTCGAATCCGCAGTAATTGCGGTTATACATTGTTGGCGTTAGTTTTTATTCAGTTCAAGTTTTAGTTCAGTCAAATGTTTTGCTTCTATTATTTCGGCTTTCCCTTTCAGACTTCCGATTTGTAATTTGATAGGTTCAAGTTCTTTATTGTGAACGTAAAACCTAAATTATTTTTGGTATTCAAATTCTTTGGGTTTGTCAAATAAAGTTAGTTTTTTGTTGCTGATTTTGTCTTTATCATAATAATCTACAAATCCGTGCTTATATTCAAATCCACGTTTTTTCAGTTCAGATTGGATTTTGTTAAAGAAATATTGATTGTCTTTTATCATTAAGCAATGAGTTCCGAACCTTAAATTCTTTTCATCCAGTTTAAAGTCTAAAGGATTAGGAAAACCCTTTGATGAAATGCAATAAAGTGAATAGATGTTTCCTAGAACTTTTTCAAAAGACTTTTTTATATGGATTTTTTCATACTTAAATTCTCGGTCGATTCCCGGGATTTTAAAAGTTCCAGGCAAGGAATTAATTATTTCGGAAGCTCCTTCGTATCCATCTCCACGTAATTCCTCATCTTCGATTTTCCTAAAGTATTCAATCGTATTTATGTAAACAGTTCCGTTTTCATAAAGGTCTTTGATGTGTTCCTCTTTTCCTATTTTCAGAAACATTTTTATTGTATGTTCCATTTTTTCTCAAATTAACGCCAACGGTCTCGGTTATCGCTAGTTGGCGGAGTAGGGGACGCGGATTTGTCGGCTTAGTATTTGTTTGTTGGTCAAGTTAATTATTTTCTTACTAACGGTGCCGCCTATTGGCGATGAACCGTTGTTGTAGCTAGTTATTCTACGTACAAATTATAATATAAATGATGAATTTCTACGTATTTATAATCATCACCAGGTAAACTATGTTTAGATATTAGATGTGCCTTTTCATGACTTCTAAAATCTGATTGAAAAGATTGATGTGATTTTATTATTTCTTCGGCGTCAGTTAATACTTTGGAAAAGTTCTTTCTTTTGCAAAAATTGACCATTATACCGAAATTTTGCCTCCATGTCAGATAACCTAGTAGCTGATCAATAGTGTCATGGTAAAGCTTTTTACCTTCATAAATCTTACATTCTGCGACTAGGATATTTCCCTTATCGATATTTAAATAAATATCAGATTTTCCTTTATTATTAAAGGTTTCTCCTGTTGCACTTCCTTCGAATATAGAATTAAGATTTGCAAGTATTAAATCCCGAAGATTTGGTTCGTGAAAATTTTGATAAGTAAATGGTGTTTTTTCAAATTGAATACATTGATTATTAATTAATTGAATTATATCAATGACCTTCTCTCTATCCAAAATATAATCTTCATCTGGAGTTCTTGGCTTAATTTTCTTGATGAATGGTTTTTTCTCAACTCGGATTTTCTTTACTAAATCACTATTTTTTCTTGCTAAAGGAATTTTAATCCTATTAACTAAACCAGAAAGTCTTTTCTTATCAGAATCCAATTTAATTTTTCTTTCTTCAATAAACTGAGTTAGATTTTTTTCTAACTTTTTATTCTCTTTATTCATTTCAAAATTTTTAGAATTAATGTGTGATTTTATGCTCTCTTTTCTATTTAAGATTTCCTTTTCTATTTGGTCATCGCTTAGATCAATTCTATAGCCCTTGATTTCTAATTCTATTATCACTAAAGCTCCCTTGATTGTAATATCCGGACTACCTGAAATCGATATAGATTGAGTCCTTAATTTTAGGATTTTATCAGTGTTCCCATTTGGTATGATAGGTAACATGACTATAAGCTTCTCGCATTCAATTTTAAGATCACCGTTGTGTTGATACATTGAATCCCTTTCATAAGATGGAATAGTTTTAATGAACTTATCATGTTTTAAAGTTTCATCCTTATCGGTGTTAAATACAATTGGTTCTAATGTTTCATCAATATAATAAGAAACCAAATCATCAGTTGGTTGAACAATTATATAATCATCATCTTCTGACGCAATTCTTATCTTTAGATTGTCAAATAATTCTTTATAGTATTCTTGAAAGGTTTGATCGGATAATCTATTCATATTTAGGTGAAAATATTGTTTGAATAATTAGCTACAACGGTTTGCGGTTATCGCAAGTCACGGGAGTTGGGATGCGGATTTGTCGGCTTACCGTTTTTCTTTATTGGTTTTCTAAATTACACTTTTTCCGGTATAACCCGTTATTTGCGATGAATCGTTGTTGGCCCCAGTATTTATTTAATCGGATTATCTATTAGAAGATTAGCCATATTATAATATAAGGCGAAAGCAACTACTACTTTATTCATTTCATTTCCGAAATCTTCTTCTTTTAATTTTTTATTCATTGCTCCGGCAATAATTGAAGGAGCTAAATCTCCATACTTAATTTGAGCATTTAAAACCTCTTTGATTGGTTCGTTTAAATAATTACTATTTAGACATTTTAAATAGTCTCCATTTGGATTTAAAACATAAGTAATTAATTCTTTCTGTTCAGGTTCTTCTTCCATTTCCCCAGACAACGAAACAATTGCAATTTCTTCTCCCGAATTGTCTTCCTCATATTTTGTCCATATTTTTTGAAATGTTTTGTTTTCCTTCATTTCCTGGATAATTTCTGCAGTTTTATCATTTGAATAAAACTCTGGTGAGAAATCATAATTTGGAGGAATGGAACCCAAATCTTCAATATAGGACTTGAAGTTTTTATTTGAATTTTTTCGTTTGTAGTGTTCTTCTAATTTTTTCTCAAATAATGAAGTTGCTTCATTAAGAATAATTATATCATTTTCAGTTAAACAATCTGATAATTTGTCGGCATAATTGGATTCTTTTTGAGAAGTACAAGACAATGAAATAATAGTAAAAAATAGAAGTAGAATTTTGTTCATAGTTTTCTGAAATATTGGGGGCAACGGTTTTGGTTAAGGGAAGTAGCGTGTAGGGAAGCGCTAGCTTGTCGGATTAACCAGGTTTAATATAGGCTTCTAAAATATAGAATTTTAGCTAAACTTAAGCTATTTTCTTTAACCGATGTTGTGAACTGGGCCGACACGTTTGAGTAAGCACGAGAGATTTGCCGCTTACCTTTTTAGTTTTTATTCTTTGTCAGTCTTTTTCTTGTGGATTTTTGGGGTTTGAGTAAGCATTTATCTTTTCTAGTTTTCTAGAGCAAGATTGAGAAACTTATTATTTCTTTTTTAATTAACTCTATTTAATTCTAAAATTTTTAGTCCGTCAGAGTGAGCGTTTGTTTTATTTTTTGTTCTCTTTTTTACTAAAATCAATCTTTGAGTTCGCCTTTTTATAAGTCCGCGTAAGAGTGAGTTTTTCTTATTAAAGTTCTCTTTTTCTGTCTGGAGGCCTTGTTTACAACGGTTTTGGTTAAAGGAAGTAGCGAGTAGGGAAGAGCTAGCTTGTCCGTTTAACCAGGATTAATTTAGACTTCTAAAATATAGAATTCATGCTAAACCTAAGCTATTTTCTTTAACCTATGTTGTACCCAGTTATAATTTGTACTTTGTTTTGTTTTTTTCTCCTATTTTTTGAAATAAGTTTAATTCCACTCCTTTTTTAAGGTCTCTACTGGCAGTTGCTCCTGAAATATCTTTGAATATTTCCATATAATCTTTTCGTGTAAACTCTCTTTTATTTAATGAAACAAAATATTCAAGCCTATCTTTTTCTGTAAATGTACGTTGGTTAAAATCTAATAACTCATTTAATGATGTTTCAATCACATCAAGCATATATTCAATAAATGATGTAGAATTTCCTGCTTTGTCACTTTTTGATAAGGCTGCGTAATATTTTTCTTGATCTTTACTTATTAAAGTCTCGAAAGGTATATATTCAAAAATTGGATATTTCTCCATTAAAATTAGGGTTTGCCAAAGCCGTCCCATTCTGCCATTACCATCTAAAAAAGGATGAATGAATTCCATTTCATAATGAAAAACACAACTTTTAATAAGTTCTATTTCTTCTGATTTCTTCAAATAATCAAATAAATCTTTCATTAAAAAAGGGACATTTTGATGTGGCGGAGCAAAGTGTTCTACCTCTGAGCCCTTCATTATGCCAACACCTTGTTTTCTATATTTTCCGGCATCTTCAATTAGATTTTTCATTAAATGTTTATGACATTTTAGAAATGATTTCTCATCAAAGGCATTATAATTTTCCAGGTGTTCATAAATTTCAATTGCATTGAGAACTTCTTTCACATCCTTTTTAGGGCCAATTATTCTTTTATGTTCTAGAAGCGCTGTTATTTGCTCTTCGGTAAGGGTGTTTCCTTCTATTTTTAAAGAGGAATGAATTGTTTTAATCTTATTTTCCTTTCTAAGTTTAGGAGAAGGTTTATTGAGGTAATTGGCATTAATAGCACCAATTTTTTCTGAAATTGAAGTAAGGGATTTTAGAATAGTAGGAGTAATCTCGTATGGTGGTTTCATTTGATACTATCATTTGATATTATCAAAAGTAAGCTCATTTTTTACCAATTGAAAGAAAAATGTTGTTTTTATAATTGGGTACAACGGTCTCGGTTATCGCCAGTTGGCGGAGTAGGGGACGCGGATTTGTCGGCTTAGTATTGGTTTGTTGGTCAAGTTAATTATTTTCTTACTAACGGTGCCGCTTATTGGCGATTAACCGTTGTTAGCCTGCGTTAATTCACGAATAGTGGAATCTAATTTCCTTCTTAACTCTAGAAGTTTAGTTACATTCTTATCCGGGCAATTTTCGAACATTGTATCTTCAAAGGTGAAAACTGCGCCTTCTTTTTGATTTTCTGACCAATCTTTCCATTTATCGGAAGTTGAAAGTTCAATCATAAATCCAAAAATAACTTTGTCAATATCTTCTAATTTTTCTACAATTTTGTCCAATTTGTTATTGTAGTCCTTTTTGATATTGAGGTCGATTACTTTGCTTTTATCCATTATAATTGTAGCCTTCCCTAAAAATGTAGCCTTCCCTAAAAATGTAGCCTTCCCTAAAAATGTAGCCTTCCCCAATTTGTAGCCTTCCCCAATTTAAGACAGGGCTAAATTCAATAAATTTTCATTAATATCATTCGATTCGGGGAAGAATTCTTCCCCGAATCGAGGTTTGTATTCCCTTGGTGATTTATTGCCCAGGGATTGATGCGGATGGTTATTATTGTAATCTTCCATCCATTTATTGCTTAAAGAACGCAATTGATGTAAATCATTAAACCAGTAAGCATCTAATATATCTTCTCTATAAAATCTATTTAAACGTTCTATATACCCGTTTTGCATTGGCTTACCTGGCTGGGTATACCGTATTTCCACACGTTTTCTATTGCACCATTGACTGAATGTTTTAGAGATAAACTCAGGGCCATTATCACAACGGATAGTTTGTGGTAATCCAATTTCTTCTTCTAATTGTTCTAAAGTCTCCACTAGCTTTCTAGCAGGATAGTTCAACCCTGGATCTACAGCCAGTACTTCTCGGTTGCAATCATCAATTATATTTAAGACACGTACCTTTCTGCCATCAGAAAGGACATCTGACATAAAATCCATACTCCAAACCTGATTCAATTGTTCAGGGGTCTCTAAAGGATGTTTTACCCTACCTGTAATGCGCTTTTTATGTTTGCGCCTTAGCTTAAGCTTCATCTGCCGGTATACTCGTAATACCCGTTTCCGGTTCCACTTATGGCCTTCGCGACGTATTCGTTTATAGTATTCATCAAAACCTCTGGTGGGCAACTCAGTGGCCAATTCAGAAAGTTTATCGATTACCTCATAATCGTCTCGCTTAGTCTGATAATACCACATCGAACGGGTTAAACCTACTACATTACAGGCTCGTTTTATGGAGACCTGGTACTCCTTGATCAAATAAACCGCTCTATGCTTCTTGTCGGAAGGCCTTAGAACTTTTTTGACAGTATATCTTTCAGCATTTGGTTATCTAGACTGGCATCGGCATACATCTGCTTGAGCTTGCGATTTTCTTCTTCCAACTCCTTAAGCCGTTTTAGCTCACTAGTTTCCATTCCACCATATTTCTTACGCCAATAATAGATAGTGCTTTTATCAATACCCAGTTCTCGAGCGATATCACCAACAGCTCGGCCTTGTTCGTTTTCTTTCAAGATCTTGATGATCTGACTTTCTGTAAATCTACTTTTTTTCATCGGACAGTTTATCGTTTTTAAAATTAACAATTTCGAATTTTAAACTGTCTTATTTTTAGGGAAGGCTACA